>JAFUFY010000029.1 GCA_017469645.1 Campylobacter sp.
AAAGATAAAAGAATTAAAGGTAATTTTATAAAACAGTATTTGTTTTATTCTTAAAAAAAAATTAAAAAATAAAAACTTGTCTAATTTACGCGATAAAGAAATTATTAAATTTACAAAAACAATTTTAATAAAATCAACGGAAATTTGGTTGTTTGAAGCTAAAATTAGACTTAAATTATCTTAAAAATCAAAAAATCAAATAAATCTTTAAAGTATAATTTGATAAAATTCCCAAATAAGGACTATTAAAAGGAATTTTATGAAACTTGGTGAGCTTTACTCGGTCATCTGCATTATTTTTGCTACAAATTTTAAAGGAACGATAAACGAAGAAACTTTGCGAAAACTCGGTAAAAACTGGATTATCGTAAATCAAAATGAAGAAAATGTTACGGGTCAAAAGCTTTGGAAAAATGCTTTAAATGAAGATATTTCGGTTATCCAAAGTGATTTTGAAAATTTAAAAAACGCTTTTGAAATTGATTTTTTCAAGCTTGTTAGCGATACGGATTTAAAACTATTTTTTGAAAAAATTCGCTACCAAAAGCCTTTTGGCGAACTCAAAGCTTCGCATAGCGCAAATATGCTTGGTTGCTTGTCTGCGATTTTTAAGCAAGATACAAACGAAAAATCTCACATTATGCTTGGTCTTTATTTGACTGATTATTTTATGCCGTCATTTAGGGCTTTGGCGAAGTATTTGCAAGAAAACGCAAAGAGCGATTATTACAAATCTATGGGCTATTTTTTGTCGGATTTTTGTCTTGTTGTAAAAAATAGTTTGGGGCTTAAAATTTGAGTTATTGGAACGAAATTTACTCGCATTTTGACCCCGTTGCGTTTAGAGTTTTTGGGCTTAGTGTGCATTGGTATGGCATTATGTATGTTTTAGCCTTGCTAATCGCACTTTGGATAGCAAAATGGTTTGTAAAAAATGATAAATTTCCATTTAGCAATGCAACCTTGGAAAGCTATTTTATTTGGGTTGAAATAGGCGTTATTTTAGGGGCTAGACTAGGTTACATTTTGATATATTCGGGAGAGCAAATTTATTATTTAACGCACCCGTGGCAAATTTTTAATCCATTTGCAAACGGCGAATTTGTCGGAATTCGCGGCATGAGTTATCACGGCGCGGTTGTAGGATTTGTTATCGCTACTATTTTGTTTTGCAAAAAGTATAAAACAAATTTGTGGCTACTTTTGGATTTGTGTGCTTTAAGTATTCCGCTCGGATATATTTTTGGGCGTGTGGGAAATTTTTTAAATCAAGAGTTAGTCGGTCGTGCAACTGATGTTAGCTGGGGAATTTTAGTTAATGGCGTTTTAAGGCACCCTAGTCAGCTTTATGAAGCATTTTTAGAAGGCTTTGTTATATTTTTGATTTTGTTTTTTTACCGCAAATTTAAAAAATTTGACGGCGAGTTGATAGCGTTATATGCTATTTTATACACTTGTATGCGTTTTGTGAGCGAATTTTTTAGAGAGCCTGATACGCATATAGGATTTTTGGTTTTTGGTTTTAGTTTGGGTCAAATTTTATCGATTTTTATGTTTGTTGCCGGGGTTAGTTTGATGTTATACCTAAAAGCAAGTGTCAAATTTGAAACAAATAAGACACCTGTTTAAGGCTTAATTGGCTATAATGATAGTTTTAAATTAGCAAATTTTAATAGAAAGGAGCTTTTTTTATGGATAAAATTGAAGGTTTTCTTGGAAAAAGCGTAGAAGGCAAAAAAAGTCGCGTTCCTGCTCGTTTGGATTTAATTCAAAGCGGCACAGGGCTGTTTTTGGGGCTTTTTATGTGGCTTCACATGCTTTTTGTATCTACAATTCTTATTAGTAAGGAAGCATTTGACGGCGTTGTGGCTATGTTTGAGCTTAGATTTATTTCTGATTCTCATTTCATGAGCTATTGCACATTTGTTGTGGCGGTTGGCGTGTTTATTATTTTCTTTATTCATGCTGCACTTGGCATGAGAAAGATGCCTATAAATTTCAGACAATGGCAAGTTTATAGAGCTCACACAATTAGAATGAAACACGAAGACACTACGCTATGGTGGGTTCAGGCTTGTACTGGATTTATTATGTTTTTTCTTGCTTCTGCTCATCTTATTATCATAGCAACTAGCCCTGTGCTAAGTGCCGATGTGAGCGGGAATAGAATGTTTACGCACCTAATGTGGCTATTTTACTTAGTTTTACTTTTTAGTGTAGAACTTCACGGTGGTATTGGCCTATACAGACTTTGCGTTAAATGGGGTTGGTTTGAAGGCAAAAACTACAAAGAGACAAGAGAAAAACTAAAAAAAGCAAAATGGGTTTTGAGCGGATTTTTTATAGTTTTAGGACTTTTAAGTATGGTTGCTTTCCTAAAAATAGGCTACCATAACTTCACCGCTATGTAGGATTGGGAGTTAGAAATGAATGTAAAATATTATGATGCATTAGTAATCGGTGGTGGTTTAGCAGGTCTAAGAGCAGCTGTCGCCGCAGGAGAAAAGGGTCTAAGCACCGTAGTTTTGAGCCTTTGTCCTGTAAAAAGAAGCCACTCAGCAGCCGCACAAGGTGGTATGCAAGCAAGTTTAGGAAATTCTAAAATGAGTGAAGGCGACAACGAAGATGTGCATTTTGCCGACACCGTAAAAGGAAGCGACTGGGGTTGCGATCAAGAAGTAGCCAGAATGTTTGCACAAACTGCACCAAAAGCTATTAGAGAACTAGCTAGCTGGGGCGTTCCTTGGACTAGAATTACAAAAGGTAAAAGAAGCGCTGTTATAAACGCTCAAAAAACAACTATTGAAGAAAAAGATGAAGTACATGGGCTTATCCATAGCCGTGATTTTGGCGGAACAAAAAAATGGAGAACCTGCTTTACAGCCGATGCGACAGGTCATACGATGCTTTTTGGCGTAGCAAACGAAGCTTTAAAGCACAATGTTGAAATTCACGACAGAAAAGAAGCGATTGCTTTGATACATGAAAATAATCGCTGTTATGGCGCTGTTGTGCGTGATTTGGTAACCGGCGAACTTACTGCTTATGTCGCAAAAGGCACTTTAATCGCAACTGGTGGATATGGTAGAATTTACAAACACACTACAAATGCCGTTATCTGCGAAGGTATTGGAGCTGCGATTGCTCTTGAAACAGGTATTGCAAAACTAGGAAATATGGAAGCAGTTCAATTTCACCCAACTCCGATTGTGCCAAGCGGAATTTTGCTAACTGAGGGTTGCAGGGGAGATGGCGGAATTTTACGCGATGTTGATGGTTATCGCTTTATGCCTGATTATGAGCCTGAGAAAAAAGAGTTGGCAAGTCGCGATGTCGTAAGCCGAAGAATGATGGAACACATTAGAAACGGAAAAGGCGTAAAAAGCCCTTATGGTGAGCATGTTTGGCTAGATATTAGCATTTTGGGTCGTGAGCATATCGAAAAGAATTTACGAGATGTTCAAGAAATTTGCCAAATTTTCAATGGCATTGATCCAGCTGATGAAGGTCCAAAAGGTTGGGCACCGGTTCTTCCTATGCAACACTACTCAATGGGTGGAATTCGCACAAAACCAACAGGCGAAAGCCCAACGCTTAGTGGTCTATTTAGCTGTGGCGAAGCTGCATGTTGGGATATGCACGGATTTAATAGACTTGGCGGAAACTCGGTTGCTGAAACAGTTGTAGCAGGTATGATTGTAGGTGATTATTTTGCAGATTACTGCAAGGATCATCAAATCGATGTTAAAACCGATACTTTGGAAAAATTTGTTAATAAAACTGCAAATTATCTAAAAGAACTTACGGAGAAAAACGGCAAATATAATGTTTTTGAAATTAAAAATAAAATGAAAGACATTATGTGGGAGCATGTTGCTATTTTTAGAACAGGTGAGGGCCTAAAAAAAGCAGTTGATGAGCTTGAAGAGTTATATAAAGAATCTACAAATATCAATCTTCAAAATAAAGATCTCTCCGGCGGTAACCCTGAACTAGAAGAAGCTTATAGGGTTCCTATGATGCTAAAACTAGCTCTTTGCGTTGCATGGGGTGCATATTTAAGAACTGAGAGCCGTGGGGCACATTATAGAGAAGATTTCCCTAAACGAGACGATCTTAACTGGTGCAAACGAACGCTAACTAGCTGGAAAGACGGCGATACAAGACCTGTTGTAGAGTATGAAGAGCTTGACATTATGAAAATGGAAATGCCACCTGCTTTCCGTGGCTATGGTGCCAAAGGCAATATCATCGAAAATCCTTTGTCTGCAAAACGCCAAGAAGAAGTCGATAAAATTCGTTCAGAAATGGAAGCGGCAGGAAAAGGTAGATATGAAATTCAAGAAGCCTTAATGCACTATGAATTACAACCAAAATATAAAGCTAAAAATGAAAGGGTAGGTGTAGGCTATGAGTAGGAAGATTAAAATAAAAGCATTTAAATACAATCCGTTAAGCAAAATTAGTAAGCCACATTTTGCCGAATACGAGCTTGAAGAAACAGACGGAATGACGCTATTTATTGCTCTGAGTGTGATTAGAGAAAAATTCGATCCGGATTTGCGATTTGATTTTGTATGTCGTGCCGGAATTTGCGGAAGTTGTGGTATGGTAGTAAATGGTGTGCCAAAACTTGCTTGTAGAACGCTTACAAAAGACTATCCTGACGGTGTTATCGAACTTATGCCACTTCCTGCGTTTAAGCTTTTAAAAGATTTAAGCGTTGATACGGGAAATTGGATGAATGCGATGAGTAAGCGAGTTGAGAGTTGGATTCATACTTCAAAAGAAACCGATATTTCTAAAATGGAAGAAAAAGCAGATCCGGAAGCTATCCAAGAAACTTTTGAGCTTGATCGCTGTATAGAGTGCGGAATTTGCGTAGCAAGTTGCGGAACTGCTTTAATGAGACCTGATTTTATCGGTGCTGTGGGTTTAAACAGAGTTGCTAGATTTAAAGTCGATCCGCTTGATGAGAGAACCGACGAAGACTTTTATGAGCTTGTCGGTGATGATCAAGGCGTGTTTGGTTGTATGAGTTTGCTAGGTTGCGAAGATAATTGCCCTAAACATCTACCTTTGCAAAGCAAAATCGCATATATGCGTCGAAAACTTGCTACTATTGATTGTTGTAAAAAATACTTCATTGGTTTGAATCTAATTTTGCAAATTTGCGTTTTTTTAAAACGCAAATTTGCTTTTTATTTAATTTTATGTTTAAACACAAGACTTAAAATAATTAAAAGTAAAAGCTATGATTTTTTGTATGGAAACAAGTATATTGACTATTCAATAATTTTGAAATAAAATGTTACTAATTTTAAAATTTAATGAAAGTAGATTTTTATTCATTACATTTAGGTAATATTTAACGATAAAATTTTTATTTCAAAGAGTATAAATTTAAATTTGTTATACGCTAAAATAATATTATTAAAATATAGAAAATAGGTGCTCAATGTTTCAAAATGGGCAAGTGAAATAGACAATGATAATATAATCAAAAGATTAAACTATAAAATTTCAAATAAGAAAAGAAGTGTTTTTTTGGTTAAGATATATCTAAATATTTTTCTTGGTAAACAAAAGTTTAAGCTAGTTGATATAAAACATTGTGAAAAATATTTTCAAAAACTAAAATAAGTTTAAATAAACAAATATAAAAAATCTCTTTTAAGAATAAAAAAAGCCGAGATTTCTCTCGGCTTTTCACAAAAGGAAAACAAAATTATTTGATATAAGGTCGTTTTGAAACGATAGGTTTTCCATCGGGATATTTTTTCTCAACGCTGTTGATAGGTGCATTAGTAGCAGTTTTTGCGTCGCTAACTTTGTAAGCTTCTGCGTTTGTTATATATTTTTTCAAAACTTCTTTCAAATTTTTAGTATATTTTGAAGCTTTTGGAGAATCATTCAAAATATCTTCATAATCATAAATTCTACCATAATAATCATTTGTTAGTTGATCGTCGATTACGATTTTAGCTCGGTCTATTGAAGCGCCTATAAATACACCAGTTTGTTCACCTGGGCTTACCATCCATGCTGAAATATCAGGAAAATCTGTTGCTGCACCATTTCGATAACCCTCACCTAGCGTTGCACCGGCATTTACTTCAAGAGTTTCCATACCGTTAAATATGTCCTGATAAGATTTTGTAGTTTGGAAAAGCATTACAACATCGCTTGTTTCATATCCTGCTTGAACACCTGCGCCAAAACCCCGATATTTGATGAAAATAGGGGCACTCCACTCGCCGTCTTCACCCTTGACGCTAAAAATTCCATCGCCGTATTGGATAGAAGCACCGGCTGCTAGTCTTTTAACATCAGTTAAAATAGCAACCGCTTTTGCGTTTTTTATATTTTGTGCAGACGCACCGAAATTGTTATCGTGTGCAAACGATTTTACAACATTTGTAGCTGCAATTACTTCTTGGTTTGCGCTTACATCTGCATGTAAGTAACCACAAAGAACTAAGATGGTAGAAAGTAAAAGTTTTTTCATTTTTAATCCTTTTAAAATAATGCTTTCGCTATTATAGCAGTAAATTTGCGTTTTTACGCCAATTTTTGAATAAAAATTCAACAAAAAATAACGAATTTAGGAAATTTTATGAAAAATTTAGTGATTTTAGCCCTTTTTTTAGTAAATTTGTTTTCGCACGAGATTATAAACGGCGATGTTTTGATACTTAAATTTGACAAAAAAAGTGTCAAAAGTGCTTTTTTAGACAAAAAAAAGATAAATTTGACGATAAATCCGCAAAACGATAGCGAATTTATTGCGATTTTACCTGCAAATTATCGCCAAAAAGATGATTTAAATTTAAAAATCACTACGATTTGGGGCGAAGAAAATGAAGTTGTTTATTTAAAACAAGGCGAGTATAAAAAAGAAGTTTTAAGCGTCGAACCAGCCAAAGTAAATCCGCCAAAATCTGTTCAATCTCGCATAAAAAAAGAGTATGATGAAGCTGTGGCAATTTATGCAAAAACCACGCCAAAATATCTGTTTAACGAGCCTTTTATCGTGCCTTTGGATAGCAAAATCACTTCGAATTTTGGCAATGGACGCATTTTTAACGGAAGCGTAAAAAGCTATCACTCAGGAACCGATTTTCGCGCTGCTGTCGGCACCGAAATCATCGCTGCTAATGACGGCGTAGTAAAAATTGCAAAAGATAGGTATTATGCTGGTGGTTCTGTTATCATCAATCATGGCGGCGGAATTTACTCGCAGTATTATCATTTAGATAAAATTTTAGTAAAGGTTGGCGATAGCGTAAAAAGGGGCGATTTAATAGGACTTAGTGGCGCAACAGGGCGTGTGAGTGGCCCGCATTTGCATTTTGGTATCGCCATAAACGGAACTAGTGTCAATCCGATAAATTTCGTGGAAAAAATCAATAGAGCGATTTTTGAAGAGTAAATTTGCTAAATTTTAAATCAAATTTGCTAAAACCAAAACCCAGCAAATAACGGCGATTGTAATGCTTAAAAAAACCCCTGCTGAACCGGCGTCTTTGGCTTTTCCTGCTAGTTCGTTCCACTCTGGGCTTACAAGATCAACGATTCGCTCGATAGCAGAGTTTAAAATTTCAGTTATCAAAACGCCAAAAAGCGTCATTTCAAGCACCAAATGAAGCATTAAATTTATCGGCAAAAATAGATTTACAATGCTAAAAATCACGACAAAAACAAGCTCTATGCGAAAGCTCATTTCTGTTTTTAAAACATCGCCCAAGCCCTTCATGGCATAGCCCCAGTTTTTGAAAAAATTATATTTTATCTTCATAAATTTGCCTTTTTTAGGTCGAATTATAGCAAAATTTTAATTTTAAAAATACTTAACTGAGCTTTAACAAAAATGATTTATAATTCGACTAATTTTTTACGAAAGGATAAAATATGAAAACAAAATTTTTAGTTTTAGCTGCCGTTTTGGCTACTTCGTTAGTTGCGGCTGATTTTAGTGGTAAAACAAACGCACAAATCATCGCTTCAACAGATAGCAAAAGTCCTGCTTCACTAGCAAATTCAGCTTTTGAGCTAGATAAAAGAATCGGCGCTCAAAAAAAGGAAATAATGGAAACTTGCTTTAAATTTCATAATTTAATGAAAAATGAGCTAAGTGGCAAAAGCCCGGAAGAAAAGAAAAAATTTATGGACGAGTTTCGCAAAGCTTATAACGCACAACTTGATTCGCTTTCAAGTGCCGAAAAAGCAGAATTTAATACACAGGCTTGTAAGTTTGGTCCAAAAAATGATAAAATAAAACATTTTAAAAAGGACGGTAAAGGCGGTTTTAATCATGCGCCAAAATTTGGAAAAGATTTTAACGACACGAAGCCGGTAAGACCAAAATTTGGTAAAGGAGAAGCTGAAATTCCGCCACAACCAAAACCAAAACTTGAACCAAAATAGGGCTAAAAATTTAAAAAGGAGACCGGGATGAATAAAATTCTTGTCTTGGAAGATGAAAATATGTTAAATGATATGATATGTGATTATCTATCATCAAAGGGTTTTGTTGTAACAGGGTGTAAAAGTTACGATGAAGCCCTTGACTTGGCTTACGAAGGAAATTTTGATCTGTGGATTTTTGATGTTAAGATTATCGGTGGAAACGGCTTTGAGCTTTTGCGTGAGCTAAGAGATGCCGAAAAACTCACACCTTGCATTTTTGTAACTTCCTTAAATAGCTTGGACGATTTAAACAAGGGCTTTTTAAGTGGTTGTGATGATTTTTTGAAAAAGCCATTTGAGTTAGCCGAGCTTTTGCTTCGTGTAAATAATCTTTTAAAGCGAAATTTTGCTCACAAAATTAACAAAAAAGATGATTTGGGCGACGGATATGTTTTTGATATTTACGACAAAATTCTCTACAAAGACGGAAAAATGATAAAACTATCCAAAAAAGAGCTTGATTTGCTTGCACTTTTGCTTCAAAAACGGGGACAATTTGTCAGCAGAGACGAAATTTTCAATGCCATTTGGAGTTACGATGAAATTCCAAGCGAGTTAAGTTTGCGCGTTTATATACGCAATCTTAGGCTCTATCTAAAAGATAAAATCGTATCTAAATCAAAGGTCGGTTACTCTTATGCAGATTAGAAAAAATCATGCTTTGCCGATATTTTTGTTATATATTTTGACAAGTTTGGTGTTTTTGGTTGCTTGTTCGTGGTTTTATTACTCGTCGGCAAAGCAAAATATCCAAAGAGAATCGGCAAAAGAGATTTTAAGTGCGCTTAGAGAAGTCGATATAGGGCTTAAAACCGGTGGAATAGAAAATATAAATTATGACGAAATCGACGATGACTTGCGTATTGATATAACGCCTAGCTCAAAAGAAAGCCCAAAATTAGGGCGTTTAAGCAAGGACGAATTTAAAAAGATAAAAAAATCTGAAAAAACCGATAAATTTAGAGTAGAAGACGGGAAAATGACCTTTAAAACATTTATTACGCTTAGGCACGGCAGTGGTTATGAAGTCTATATTGAAGATAGCGAATACGGCGAAGAAATTCGCGAAGTAATCGCTCAAATAGCTATTTTTGCGGTGGTTTGCGTGGTAGCATTTTTGCTTATTTCATATTTTATTATTCGTCTTTCGTTTCGTCCGCTTTATCATCAAATAAATTCGCTAAAATCGTTTATCACGGACGCTACGCATGAAATAAATACGCCGTTAAGTGTTATTTTAATGAGTGTAGAAATGTTTGAAGCCAATCCAAAAAAATATCTTGCAAACATAAAAACTGCAAGTAAAACGCTTTCAAATTTGTATGATGATTTGGTAAATTTAAATCTTAAAAACGAGCCAAATGAGCTAAAATCGGTTGATATTAAGGTTTTGATAGAAGAGCGAATTTCGTATTTTAATATTATGCTAAATGATAAGAATTTGCAAATTAAAGCAAATTTAGAAGAGCTAAATTTACAAACCGATGAGAATAAATTTAAGAAAATTTTTGATAATATTTTATCAAATGCCATAAAATACTGTGACGAAAACAGCGAAATTTGCGTCAATTTGACAAAAAAATATTTTGAAATTCAAAACACAGGCGAAACCATCTCAAAAGAAAATCAAGCTAAAATTTACGAAAAATTTGCCCGTTTTAATAAAGAAAAGGGCGGTTTTGGCATAGGACTAAGTTTGGTTAAAAAATACTGCGATGAATTAAAATTTAAAGCAATCTGTCAAAGCGAAAATAAAATTACTAAATTTAGGATTGAATTTTAAATTTAGTGTATTTGTCGCAAGAATTTGCTAGTTTGCGAATTCTTGCGAGATGAAATTTAAAATATACTTGAATTTGAGTTTGGATTTAACGGGTCTGGACCGTAGTTATTTGTGCCGTTGTCGCCTTTTAGGATTAGCATTTAAATTTTGGCTTATAATTGAGTTAATTGAATAAATATTTAATTTATTAAAATATAAATTTGTAATTGTTAGATTTTGCGAAAAAAATGATAAAATGCAAATTCTTAATTTAAAAGGATTTTGAGTGGATAATAATTTAGAAAATTATATTGCTATAATTTTAGAAAAATTTATAGATTTTTATGACAAATATAGTTTCCTATATTTGTCATTTAATAATGATGAAATTATAAAAATTTTTTCTACATTGCATACTATGATAATAAATTCTTTTGAAGCTATGAACACTAGATTGCCAGCAACAGAAACAAGTAATAGGCATTTTTGGGCTGAAAATAGTAGGACATTAAAAAAGGCAATAGAAATTTCTATTGATATGGAAACAAATTTTAGAAATACTGAATTTGATTTTTGTATTGATGAAGAATATTGTAAATTATTTGATTATTGTTTAAATTTTTTAGAAGAAAGTGGTGGTAGTGCGTTACCTATTGGTATGGAAAAAATAAAATTATATTATAGAATTCCAATATTTAATTTAAACAATACGCATACTAAAAATTCTAAATCTGTATCGTTTGAGTTAAAGTTTATAGGTAGTGGTTCATACGCACAAGTATTTAAATACAAAGATTTGGATTATGATAAATTCTTTTGTATAAAAAGAGCAAATAAAAACATCAATGATAGCGAAAAAGAAAGGTTTATCAGAGAATTTGATTGTATGAAAAAATTAAAAAGCCCATATATTTTAGAAGTTTATAAATTTGATAAAAATAACTATGAATATATTATGGAATATATGGATACTACGCTATTGGATTATATAAATAAGAATAATAGTAGAATTGACAAAACTATAAGAAAAAGCATAGGATTGCAAATAATAAAAGCAATGGAATATTTATGGAGTAAAGAAATGCTTCATAGGGATTTAAGTCCAAAAAATATTTTGTTAAATTTATATGACGATAACACTGTTGTATGCAAAATAGCCGATTTTGGACTTGTTAAATTAGACGAAAGTAATTTAACAAATCCTGCTACTGACATCAAAGGAAGTTTTAACGACATATCTGAATTGCAAAGAGTAGGATTTAATAATTATGGCAAAGTGTATGAAATTTATGCGCTAACAAAAATACTTTACTTCGTGGCGACTGGTAAAATAAATTTACAAAATGAAAGAAGTAATTTTGTATCAATAGGATTAAATTCAGATATAAATAGTAGATTTAAAGATTTACAAGATTTAAAATCTGAATTTATAAAATTATTAGAGTAAATTATTCTTTTCTCTCTTTCAAATATTTTGAATATTTAGTTTTATAAAGATTATGGTGCCAAATGGCACTTCCGACGAGAGTTACGCCTGAGATGATATGCAAATTTTTATAAAATTTTCCCTTGCCAAGCGCACTAAAACATAAAAGTCCCAAAGAAGTAGCCATAAGCGTTTTTGCGCTTTTTCGTTGAAAGTCTAAATCTATAAATTTATCGCTTAAATTTGATAAATTTAAATTAGAATTTGCTCTTTTTCTTGCCATTTTATCTCCTTTCGTTTGCAAATTTGACGCCGCCGATAGCATTTATCAAAAGCCCGATAGTCGTGCCGTTATGCAAAAACGCCGTTAAGGTCGGATTTAAAAGCCCCAAAGTCGCACTTAATAAAATCGCGCTGTTTATCCCAACAGTCGTGTTAAAGTTGCGATTTATCAAATTCAGCGTGTTGTTGGCTAGTTCTTTTGCCTGAGCGACCGCCATAATGTCATCTTTTAACAAGCTTATGTCCGAAGTTGCTTTTGCTATTCCTGCGCCTTTTTGCATACTGATACCGACATCGGCTTTAATAAGGCTTGGAGCGTCGTTTATGCCGTCCCCCACAAAGGCGACTTTGCGACCGCTTTTTTTGAGATTTTCCAAAATGGCAGTTTTATCAGTCGGCAATAAATTTGCAAAAACTTTGTCTATGCCAAGCTCTTTTGCTACGCTTTTTGCCTTGCTTTCGACATCACCGCTTAGCATAACAATCTCTTTGACGCCAAGTTTTTTTAGTTTTTCAAATGTTTGTTTGGCATTAGTCCTGATATAATCAACCAGCCCGATAGTGCCTAAAAGCTCGTTATCGTAAGCGATATATAAAAGCGTTAGTCCGTTTTGGATAGATTTTTCGATTTTATCTTCAAATTTGGCAAATGAAATTTTCTCGTCATCTTCCAAAAAATGGCGAGAGCCGATGACGACAGGTTTGCCCGATACTTGCGTTTTTACGCCGTGAGCTACAATAAACTGCACTTCTTCGTGGTGCATGTGGATAAAACCCCGTTCTTTGGCGGCTTCGACTATGGCTTGTGCGACAGGGTGAAAGTAGTGTTCTTCGGCACTTGCGGTTAAATTTAACAAATCATCGTCGCTAAATTTGGTATTAAACGAATTTATCTCTGCGACTTCTAAATTGCCGTAAGTAAGTGTGCCTGTCTTGTCGAAAACGAAAGTATCGGCATTATACAAGGCTTCAAGGGCTTTTGCACCTTTGATTAAAATTCCGTTTTTTCCTGCTTTTGAAATGCTAGATTTAAACGCAACCGGCGTAGGAAGCTTCAAAGCGCACGAATAATCGGCTTGAAGCACACTAGCGACATCTTGCATATTTTTATTTATGAGATACGAAAATCCAGCTAAACCAAAGGTTATAGGTATGAGCTTGTCGGCTAGTTTTGTCGCTTTTAAGCCGATTTGTGATTTTTCATCAAGCGAAGCAAGGATATATTGTTTGATTTTTTGCGTTGAGGTCTCTTTGCCGACAAGCTCTGCCCAAATGCGAATTTTGCCGTCTTCAACGACCGTGCCGCTTAAAACTCTATCGCCTCTGCCTTTTTTAACGGCTTCTGCTTCGCCTGTCATGCTAACTTGATTTACTAAGGCTTCACCGCTCACGATATGTCCGTCGATTGCGATTATATCGCCTGTGCCGACAACGACTATGTCGCCTATTTTTATTTTATTTGTAGGGATTTTAATCTCTACGATTTTTCCGTCTATTTCTTGTTCGACCCACGCTTCTGCCGTATCTGGACGAGCTAGTTCGCGGATTAAATCATCGCTTTTAAAAACCGTGCTTTCTTCGATATATTCGCCAAGTGCAAGCATTGCGTTTGTGCTATTTGCGGCGATAAAATCCTTTCTGGCTAGTGAAATACCGACAGCTAGGGCTTCTAGCATTTTTGAAGTAAGACCGAATTTAAAAAATTCTTTTGCACCTTGTGAAAGTATCGGCAAACACGAAACAAGCGAGAGTGTCCGCATAATAGGGCTAGTTTTAAAAAACAAATTTAGCACTAGCGTTCCGCCAGATAGCATTAAAAGAGATTTTGACGGCGTTTGCGAGTGCGTTTTTGCGATAGTTTTTTTGATTTTTGTAAATTTAAAATTTTCAATAAATTTTATAAATTTTTCAAATTTGAATTTTTCATCAAATTTGATTGTCAAAGTGCCGATTTTAGGGTTAATTTTAAATTCTTTTATATCGTTAAATTTGGCCAAATTTTCTTCAAATTCGCTCAAATTCGATTTCTTATTTAAATTTGCGATTTTAAATCGCACCCTAAATTTGCTTTGGTGCAGTATTTTAGGCGTCTTCAAGCTCGGCTTTTGCATCTTCAAATCTTTCCTTTATCTCTTCAAGACCCGCTTGAAAAAGTTCGCTTCCTTTTGCGACTAGTTTAAAAAGATTTTTTTGTGCGTTTTCGTTACTTAGCAAATACGCACCAAGCGCACCAAGTGCAAGTCCAGTTAAAAAGGCATTTTCGCCGTTTATTAAATTTGAAATGAAGCGGTTTTGGTTTTGGTTTGCAAAATTTGAACCCATAAAGCCGTTTTGATTTTGCGAATTGCCAAAAAAGCTAGAATTTTCGCCATTTTCATCATCTTTTTTCGCAAAAACATAATCATCTAAAATTTTTTTCAAATCTTTTTTGTCAATGTATGGATTACTCATTTTTTATCCTTTGTTTTGATTAAATTTTCTACCGCATTTAGCGTTATGACGGCAGCGGTTGCAGCCACTGCGGCACTTAGATATTTGCCTTTGACTATGCGATTAGCGCAGTATATTGCCGTGCCACTAACGATACCGCCTGAAATCGCAAATTTAGCAGTTTGTTTGATAAATTCGTTTTTATCGGCTTTTTCATCTTTAAATTTAGCTAAATTCAATGCCGCACCGCCGATAATACCAGCAATCGCACCGCTTAAAATGTGATCAAAGGGCGATCTAGTCGTTGTTAGCATAGGAGTATTGTTTATCATCATTTCGCCTTTTTACAAAATTTTTGCAAATTTATCGTTGCAAATTTAACCGCTACGCTAAGCTTGTGGCTCAGTTTGTGGCTGTTTTGGTTTTGGTCCCGGTTTTGCTTTCGGTGTGCCGTCTTTTTTAAGCTTTGGGCTTGTTTTTTTAGCCGTTTTTGTAGCTTTTTTTGCGGTTTTTCTCAGCGAATTTTCAGCATTTTTTGCCGCTTTTTTAGCTCGTTTTAGTTTTTCGCTTTTTAGCTTACTAGCGGCTTGTTTTGCCATTTTTACGCCTTTATCAAGGTTTTCTTTGGCAAATTCTTTTGCGTCATCGACCAAATCTTGGGCTTTTTGAGTATATTCGCTGTCTTGAATAAACTCGGTGATTTTGGATTTGATTTTGTCTTTGTTGTTATAGGCTATCACGCCGATACAACCAAGCGCAAGACCTGCAAAAAATGGAATTGGCATTTTAAACTCCTTAAAATGAATTTTATCAATATCTATTTATTTTGATATTATAAAACTAATTTTTTTCTTTGTCAAGAATAAATTTAAAAAACTTTTTTGATACTTCGTCAAGTGCTGTTTTTGCGAAGTTTTCTAAGTTTTCAAAATTCAAAATTTTATCTTTATTCTCTATCAAATTTAAAACATTTTGATAAATTTCGTTATATTTTAAATTCAAATTTTGCGAATTTTCATAACAAATTTTTAAAATCGGCAAAATTTCATTATATGAAGTTGCTTGTGATTTATATAAAAACTCTTTAATGTCCTTGTTTTTGGTATTTTTAAGCAAATTTTCATAGAATAATACACTTGATTTTTCTAAATTCAAAGCTTCATTTAGCGCATTTTGCAAATTTTGTGGAATTTGCAAATTCGAACTTTTGCTAAATTCAAAATCAGGTTTTAAATTTGCAAAAAAATCAAGTTCATTTTGTAGTAAATTTAGCCTAAATTCGGCGATTTTGCTAAAAAATTCGTTTTTGAAAATTTCCGATAAATTTGCATAAAATGAAAAGGCGTTTTTATCAAATTCGATTAAATTTATCAAAATTTGCAAATTTGCCTTTGAAATCACGCCAAATCCTTTGCGCTATCATTGATTTTAGCAATTAGTTCAGGCGTTGGATCTCCTTTTAAAAAGTCATCCCAAAGTCGCTTTGGAAAGATGTTTTCATCATAAAATATCGTCAATGAGCCGATTATTGCGTTAAATTTAAATTCTTTTATGCCTTTGATTTGCGATATTTTTGCTTTCAAATCATTTTCGCTTATTTCGCTTTTAAGCTCCTTGATTTTCGGGCTTACACGCACACGAATTCGCCCGTTTGTGTGGCTAATGGGTGTAAAAAACTTTGCAAATTCCAAAATATCGTTGTTTTTAATTTCCATTTTTTGCCTTATTTTTTGGGCGGAAAACTTTCATTTTGCTTTCGTCTGTTATTATGTATGCTCCGCCGATGAGGTCTATGCAGTATGGCACGGCAGGGAAAATAGGCTCTAAACACTCTTTTATCGCTTTTGGCTGACCGGGTAGGTTTATGATGAGCGATTTGCCACGCACTCCTGCCGTCTGGCGCGATAAAATCGCCGTTGGGACGAATTTTAAACTCTCATTTCGCATTAGCTCACCAAAACCGGGCAGAATCTTATCGCACACGGCAACGGTCGCTTCGGGCGTAACATCGCGTGGTGCAGGTCCTGTGCCGCCTGTGGTAACGACCAAATCACACCCAAATTCATCGCAAAATTTAATCAAATTTGATTTTATACTCTCAAAATCATCGCTGATTACTTCGTAAAAATATTCGTGTTCGCTGAGAAGCCACTCATCTAAAATTCGCTTTATTTCAGCGCCGCCTAAGTCTTCGTAAATGCCCTTGCTGGCTCTATCGCTTGTGGTTAGTATGCCGATTTTTACCATTATTCATCGCTTTCTTTTTGATTTTCAATTTCATTAGTGAAAATTTCTTTGACTTTTTCGTAGTCGATATACTCATAAACAAAAATTTGCTTTGAAATTTGAGTTAGTTTGCTTTGCGAATTGCGTAAAATTTCGCTGACTTCGTCAAAGCACTCATATAAAATTTTTGTTACATTTTCGCCGTTTGGTATGAAACTATCGCCCATTGCGTATTCAAAAACCATTTTTTGGGCTAGGTATGTTGCGTATTTTATGTCTTCGCTTCCATTTGTAAATGTGTCGTTTTTATGAATTTTAAGTGCCGCGACACCGCTAAGTAGGACTTTTATTTGATTTAGTATTTGCGTTTTTGACTCGATTTCGGCTTCAAAGCCTATGATTTTATCTTCGAGCAGACCTATGCGGTCAAAATCAAGCGAAAACCAAAACGCACTTAGAGCCTTTGCGCCTTGATAAAAGCTTTGAATTTCCTTTTCGTATTCGCTTAAAATTTGCGACTTTTTGCTACCGAAAAGCACCTTTGTTTTTACATTTTCAAAATCGATTTGCTCGATAGTTTTGCTTTTGCGTTTTAGCGCGTTTATGGCGGCTTCATTGACAAGTGTAGCGATTCCTGCACCGCTAAAACCGACACTCATACGGCTGATTTTTTCTAAATTTACATTGCATTTTTTATCTTTTAGATAAATTTTCAAAATCTCAATGCGATCGTGGTAGTTTGGTAGAGAGATAAAAATTCGTCTATCAAATCTGCCTGAGCGAAGTAGGGCTTCATCGATCATATCGATTTTGTTTGTTGCGGCGATGACGATAACTCCGCTGTTGTCTTCAAAGCCGTCCATTTCGGTTAGTAGCTGATTTAGCGTAGTTTCTCGCTCGTCGTTGCGACCCTCGCCGCGACTTTTTCCTACGGCGTCGATTTCATCGATAAAAATGATAGAAGGTGCATTTGCTTTTGCTTTGGCAAAAAGTTCTCTAACTCTTTTTGCGCCAACGCCTACATAAACTTCGGCAAATGTAGCTCCGCTTTGGTAAAAAAATGGCACCCCAGCTTCGCCTGCGACGGCTTTTGCGATGAGAGTTTTTCCGACTCCGGGAGGTCCAGCCATAAGAATTCCTTTTGGAAGTTTTATGCCGAAATTTTTGTATTTTGACGGATTTTTTAAGAAATCAACGATTTCGATAAGCTCGTCTTTAACTTCGCTAATGCCCGCAACATCTTTAAATTTAACTTCTGAGATAACCGAATTTATGACGGCAGTTTCGTTATTTTTTATCATTTGAGATTGAATTTTTTCCATTTTCGCCATTTCTAGCTTTCGGCGTTTTGCGTTTATCGTTTCAAAATAATAAATCATTAAGAAAAAGAAAAATGTTATCAAAATGAGTTCAAATATCAAATACGAAGTATCCGAACTCTCGCTTTTTGTGATTAAAACATGATTTCCAAGCTCTTTTAAATCAACAATATCTTTTAAAATCGAGTATTTTCTGCCGTTATAAACGATTTGCAAAGTATCGCCGTCAATGTTGGCTTTTTCAATCAAATTTGATTCAACTAGCTTTTGATAATCTTCAAATTTTATATAATTTGTATCATTTTTAAAATAAACAATGCTAAGCAAAACAACCAAAATAAGGGAAAAAAATAAAATTATGTTTAATTTGTTAAACCTAAATTTCTGCCAAATTTGCGTTAGTTGTGATTTCATATTTTTTAATCTCCACCCATTTTTTTGCTAAATTTTGATTAGATTTTACCAAAATTTTATTATAAAATTGATCAAAACCTTCGTAAAATTCACCATTTTTACGCTCAATTAAAACATCTAAAAATTTATTATAATGTTTTTTTCTGAATTCTAAATTATTTAAAAGCACGATATTTTGAAGCATTTTTAGCCGTTTTTTAGCCGTTTCGCCGTTTATGTCGTGCGGAAGTGTCGCCGAGTGCGTGTTATCTCGTGGCGAAAAGATAAAAGCGTGGATATGCGTTATCGGAAATTTTTTGAAATTTTCGACTGCTTCGTTCCAAATTTCTTCGCTTTCTCCCGGGTGAGCGACGATAAAATCGGTCCCAAGAGCAAATCCAAGTTCTGCTAACTCGCAAAAAAGTTCTAAGTCTTTTAGCGCTTTATTTCTACGGCGCATTATGCTTAGCATTTTTTGCGAAGTGTGTTGAAGTGCGATGTGTAGGTGTTTTTCAAACCAACTCTCACGCAAAATTTCTCTAAAACTGCTATCGATTTGACTTGGCTCGACGCTTCCAAGGCGAATTCGTTTTATGCCTTGAATTTTGCCCAAATTTGCAATAAGTTTGCCAAGAGTGGAGTTTTTATCTTTGCCGTAACTGCCGATATTTGTGCCTGTTAGCACGATTTCAGAAAAACCATTTGCAACTAGCTCTTTTGCTTCGTTTATGATTAAGTTTTCATCGATACTGCGAGATTTGCCACGCACGGAAGGAATTATGCAGTAAGCGCAGTTAAAATCGCAACCCTCTTGAATTTTTATAAAGGCTTTTGTGTGATTTTCGTAGCTTGTTACTAAATTTTTATCGCTGAATTTTAGATTTCCAAGCTCAAAAAATTTCTTTTGCGAATTTACAAATTCGCCAACCTTTTCCTTTTCGCTCATGCCAAAAACGCCAAAAACGCTACCTTTTTCAAAAAGCTCTTTTCCGCGACTAACTACGCCACAACCGGTTAGTAAAACCTTTTTGCCAAGCCGATTTGCTCTGTTTATGTAGTTCCTCACATCGCTATCTGCGCCGTTTGTAACGGTGCAAGAATTTACGATGATAATGTCGGCATCCTTTTCATCGTGCGTTAAAATGGCACTTGTAAGCTCTTTTTTTATAAGTTCGCTATCATAAATGTTTGTGCGACAACCAAATGTTTTTACAAAAACTTTCAAAAGAGCGTTCCCATATTTTCAGACATTTGTGTTATTTCAGGCGGAATTTTCTCTTTTTTTCCACGCCAAAGTGTGTAAGACGGGTAAGCGATAGTTATGTCATCTTCTTTTTGTAAGGCTTCTAGGATTTCGCTAGAAATATTGCTTCTAAGTCCCAAAGTAGCGTATGAATTTGTCATGTACCAAACTGAAATTTGAATTCCATAAGGCTCAAAAAAACTAAAAATTCTAGGCTCCACATTTGGATTTTTTATGCTATATTGCGAACGCAGTTTTGACATTTGCTTTTTGGCTATATCAGTGTAACCTTTTGAATATTTTCTTGCTATATTTTTTATTATATACATTGCTTTTTTGTGATTGCTATCGAAAGTTAGCATTATATCAATGCCGTCCCAAACGGTTTTCATACCGCTATGAGAATAATTTGAAATAAGATCTGTAAAAATATAGTTATTTGGTATAAAAATTATCCGTCCAGCTCTTTTGTTTTCCTTCCAAGTCGTATAGGTAATATCTTCATAAATGGTAATCCTAAGCACGGAAATATCGATAATATCGCCGACATATACAACTCCGTCTTTTTTGACCTTTATGCGATCGCCAACTCTAAATTCGCCCCCAAAAACGATAACAATCCAGCCAAGCGAACTCATAAACATATCTTTCATCGCAATAGCTAAACCAGCAGAAGCAAAACCAAGCA
>JAFUFY010000030.1 GCA_017469645.1 Campylobacter sp.
ACGGCTTCCGTCATCGACGAAGATAAATTCATACTCTAAATTTGGTATTATATCATTTCGAATTTGCTTTATAATGGTAGTTGTTTGAGCGTAAAATTCATCTAAAACAAGCTCTTCATTGTAGCAAGGAACGACTATGGATAGGAGTTTTTGATTTTGTTTTTGTGAATTTTTTACCTGAGATTCTTCGCCTGCCGGCTCAGAATGACGAAATGTGTCATTTTTAGTGGAATTTTGAGAATTGTTTGCACTAGCATTTAAAGCAGAATTTTCTAAATTTTTGCTCTCTATCTTAGTTTTTGGCATTTTGTAACCTTTAAAATTTGAAAGTTAAACTATGATTATATCAAAAAAAAAATGCTAATTAAAACCCTTGCAAAACGATATTATATAGCGAATTTATCATCTCGTCGTCCAAATTTGTCGTTTTTTTGGTAGAGAAAAGCTCTCTGATTTGATTTAGGTTAAAGCCGTTTTGATTTACACAATACTCGTGTGCAGGTAAAAAGGCTCTGCCAAGAGCGATAAAATCAGTAATCTCATCGTCGCAAATAAAGCAAATTGGCTCACTATGGAGCCTGCCTTCAAATTCCAAAATTTGCAGATAGCTTTCGATGATTATGCGTTTTGGGTTTTGTTTGCCAAATTTAACGGCGGCGTTTTCAAGCAAGTTAAAATAGAATTCATCGATAAATTCGGCATCTTTTAAGTGCGCGTGAAAAAGCCTGATAAATTGCTGCCAAAAAAGCAGTTTTTCTCTTTGCGTAAGCCACTCAAAGCCTAAATGTAACGCACCTCTAAGTTGTGGCAAAAAATTCATACTAGAAATTAGTTCAAAATCTATTTTATAACCTTGCGTGATATTTGAGTGCCTTGCCCCATAAAAACGATACGCTTTAACCAAGCTTTCTCGCGTCAAAATATCGACTATGCAGTCTTCTTCTTTGACTTTTGTAATCTTTAAAATATAACCTTGCATTTGTGGATTTTACTAAATTTGAGTTTTACAATAGATAAAATTTGCTAAATTTTTACCAAAAATAAAATTTTATAAGGAAAAATAAGTTATAATCACAAGATTTACAAATATATTAAAAGGAAAAAATATGAATTTAGGTGATATTTTTTCAAAAATGCGACGCAAACAAGCAGATCCTAGCGAAGCACCTACGCACTGGGTGAAATGTCAGGGTTGTAATGCGCTTATGTATTATAAAGAAGTAGAATCGTGTTGCGAAGTATGCCCAAAATGTGGCTATCACATGCGAATTTTACCTATGGAAAGAATAAAATTAATCTGCGACGAAAATAGCTTTATTGAAGAAGATAATGCACTTGAACCGATAGATCCACTAAAATTTGTCGATAAAAAATCATATAAAAAGCGAATTTTAGAAGGAGAAGAAAAAACAGGCACTAAAAGTGCCGTCGTGGCAGGCGAGGGTAAAATAGACGGAAAAAGCGTCCAACTTGTGGTTTTTGATTTTCGTTTTATGGGCGGAAGTTTAGGCTCAGTCGAGGGTGAAAAAATAGTTAGAGCCGCAAATAGGGCGATAGAAAAAAAAGAGCCTTTGATAATCATTAGCGCAAGTGGTGGCGCAAGAATGCAAGAAAGCACATTTTCGTTAATGCAAATGAGCAAAACAAGCGCAGCGATGAAAATGTTGGCAAATGCAAAAATTCCTTATATTTCGATTTTAACAGATCCTACTATGGGTGGAGTTTCTGCTTCGTTTGCGTGGCTTGGCGATATAATCATCGCTGAACCGGGAGCCTTGATAGGTTTTGCAGGGCAAAGAGTCATCAAACAAACCATCGGAGCTGATTTACCAGAAGGCTTTCAAACGGCTGAGTTTTTGCTAGAACATGGACTAATAGATGCTATCGTCCCACGAAGAGAACACAAAAAGTTTTTAAGCGATATGATAACATATTTAACGCACAATAATACGGTAAAAGTCGGCGAAATAGGGGACGACATTATCAGCGAAGATTTGGAAGAAAAGGAAGAGTAGTGGTTCAAATTTTTGTAAATTCTATACAAAAAACGGCTGAATTTAAAGACGAAATAAACGAATACATAAAAATGTCTAGCAAATTTGCCGTTATAAAAGATGAAATTTACTTTAATTCTAGTGTCGCAAAAGCCCAAATGATTTCAAGAGAACAGGCATTAAAAGCCTATGATGAAATTTATGAAAATAAAGCAAAAGGCTATTGCATAGCGCTCGATGAAAAGGGCGTTATGTGTGATAGCTTTGAATTTGCGAATTTACTAAAATCAAATTCGCAAATTTCGTTTTTTATCGGCGGGGCGTATGGGCTAAGTGAAAATTTTAAGGCAAAAATGGATAAGGTTGTAAGTCTTACAAGGCTTACATTAGCACATAAAGTCGCAAAACTGGTGCTTTTTGAGCAAATTTTTCGTGCTTTGTGTATTAATGCAAGTCATCCATATCACAAATAAAAGGAAACAAATGAAAAAAAACGAGTTGAAATTTTTTAAGAAGCTTTTAGAAGAGAGAAAAGAGCAAATCATTAAAAATATAAATAAATCTGCCGATGAAATCGCGGAACTTCGCTCGAATGGCGCTGTTGATGATTTTGATGTGGCTAGTGTAAATACCGATTCAAATTTGGAGTATGCTATCAGCTTAAAACAACGCATTGAATTTCAAAAGATTGAAAAAGCTTTGAAAAAAATAGAAAACGGAAGTTATGGAATTTGCGAAGAGTGCGAAGAGCAGATAAATTTAGAACGCCTAAAAGCAAAACCGCACGCTAGTCTTTGTATCTCATGCAGGGAAATTTCTGAAAAACGACAATAATTTAAGGAAGTAAAATGAAAACCAAGCAATTTTTTCTTTATTCGATTATTTTTATCGCAATTATCGCAGTTAGTGTATTTTCGCAAGTCAGCGGAAGCTATGCCTTAGATCTTTTTGGATTTGAGCTAAATTTGCCGATTGCGGCTTGGTTTGTTCTGCCACTTGTGCTTTATATGATTTTGACGATTTTTCATTTTGCATATCATAGTTTCTGTTTTTATCGCACAAAAAGGGCGATTTCAAAAGATTTAAGCACTTATGAAGCGATGAGCAAAGATGTTTTATTGGGACTTGATACAAATAAAGATTTTAAAACCGAATTCTTTAAAAATCCAAGCTCTATTACAAAGGTGCTTTCGCCGTGGTATGATAGTAGCGATATTGTGGTTGATAACCCTGAAATCAAGGCTATCATCGATACGATCGAAAAGGTTAAAAAAGGCGAAGTTGTGGATTTGAAAAAATTTAAACTTCCAAAAGACAACGGGCTTTTTTTGCAAAATGAGTTAAATCGCCTTGATACAGATCCAAAATATGCTCATGAAATTTTAAAAGCAAAAGGTGTTTATAGCCAAGATTTTATAAATAAAGCGTATAATGAGCTTTTGCAAAGCGAAACTTATTTGGAAATCAAAAAATACGGCATCCCAAGTGAGCTAAGTGAAGTAAATTTAGTAATAGATAGATATGTTAAAAAAGATATTGAAATTGCGACAAATGATCTATTTGAAATGCTAAATAATGAAAAATTTAGCGAAGCAGATTTTATAAATTTTGCAAAAAAACTTCAAGTCGTAATGGCGCCTGAAAGCTATAAGGCATTTTTTGAACGACTTAAAAATGAGAATTCAAACGCAACGGAAGCTTATCTTTACGCACTTTATGAGCTTGGTATGATTGATGAGCTAAGAGAGCAAATCGGTCTAAGTGACGGCGACGAACACGAAAAATTTAATCTTTTGCTATTTTTAAAAGACAACGGCAAAAATGTCCCTGCTTCTTTGATTTTTTAATGTTTGAAAATAATCCTTTATTTTTAGCTCCGTTGGCGGGTTTTTCAAATCCGCCGCTTCGGGGCGTTGTTAAACAATTTGGCTGTGATGTAACCATTAGCGAGATGATAAGCTCAAATGCGCTTGTTTTTGGCGGAGAAAAAACGCTAAAAATGCTAGAAAAAAACGAATTTGAAAGCCCTTTTATCGTCCAAATCGCAGGAAGCGATGAAGAAGTTATCAAAAAAGCAGTTTTGATTTTAAATGGCTTTGAAGGCATCGACGGCATTGATTTAAACTGCGGTTGTCCCGTGCCAAAGGTCGTAAAACAAAACGCAGGTTCGGCATTGCTACTAAATTTAGACAAGCTTTCACGACTAATCGAAACCATAAAAAAGCACTCAAATAAAAAATTCACAAGCGCAAAGGTGCGTTTGGGATTTGATGAAAAAATCCCTGAAATCGTGGCAAAAGCGGTAGAAAACGCAGGGGCTGATTTTATCGCTATGCACGGGCGCACTCGTAAGGGCGGATACAGCGCAAAGGTTGATTACGAAGCGATTGCTTTGGCAAAAAAAGCTGTGAAAATTCCACTAATCGCAAATGGAGATATAAATTCGCAAAATGCAGAGCAAATTTTAGAATTTACAAATGCCGATGCTTTGATGATAGGACGCGCAAGTATCGGCAAACCATGGGTTTTTTACGAGATAAAAACGGGCAAAAGTGTGGATATGGAAACTAAAAAAAAGATTATTTTATGTCATTTTGATGAGATGATAAAATACTACGGGACGCACGGTGTTGCGATATTTCGCAAACATTTGCATGAGTATTCAAAGGGATATGAAAATGCCACAAATTTTAGAGAAGAGATAAATCATATAAATTTAGGCGAAATTATGCGAGATAAAATTTGCGAATTTTTTTAAATTGTATTTCGAAATGACTTAATTCACAGCAAATTTAATATTAAATTTGCTGTGAATTTGGAGTTAAGAAAGCTTAAAATCTTGCACCGATATTAAACTCAAAACTATTTGTTTCGTCGTTTGGTTTTTTATTTAACGGTTTAACTAGATATAGTTGAAGTGGTCCGATTGGTGTCATCCACTCTAAACCACCACCTGCACTATAACGAATTTCTTCATCCCAAGATTCTTCGCCTATCATACCATAGTCAAAAAATGCAACCAAGCGCATTTTTAGTCTGTCAATCAACGGGAAACTTAACTCAAATGAGTTGTTAAAGCTTTGCATACCGCCTGTTTCAATAAATTTACACTGATTTGCACTAAGGCAGACTTCACTTTTTGGTATGCTTCTGCTATCGTAGCCTCTTATACTTTTCATACCGCCCAAAAATAGTTTTTCATTAATCGGAAGTTTGCTTTTGTCATTATTCCAGATATAACCTGCTGCGGCTTTGTATCTAAAAATAATATCCCAATCAATATAATCTTTCATACCAAAATACCAGTTTAGATTTGCCCTTGCTTTGGTAA
The DNA here is from genome assembly GCA_017469645.1 of Campylobacter sp. GTDB lineage: Bacteria > Campylobacterota > Campylobacteria > Campylobacterales > Campylobacteraceae > Campylobacter_B. Next base: position 5,326 of record JAFUFY010000030.1, read on the forward strand.
ATTCGATGTCTCCGCCAAGTCCAGCGTATTCTAAACTAGCACTTGCAATCGCACCGCTTCTAGGTAAAAAATAATCATCTGTGTTATTAAATGTGATAGCAGGAGTTAAAGAGCTTTTTATAGTTTTTCCGTTTCTATAACCTGCCGCTGCGTAGTAGGCATCCAAACCTTCGATTTTGGTCTGTTCTATGATATATGTCAAACTAGCCTGTGTATATCGTCCGATTCTGCGACCTACCGAGCCTGTAAAACCAATTGATTTTTCACTATAATCGTCCCATTCATAATCATTTGCATAAATCGTTCCGCCAAGACTATATTCGCTATCAAAAATTCTAGGATTTGTTAGTCCAATGCGACCACTCAAAGAATCATCACTTTTTTCAATAGAAAATTCGCCTTTTAATCCTGTTCCAAATACATTTCTCTCGCTAATTCCGGCACTTAGTAAAACGCCGTCGCTACTACTATAACCCACACCGCCTGTGATAGAGCCGGTCGGAGCTTCTTTGACTGCGACTTCTAGGTCGATTTCGTTATCGCCCACTCTTGTTTCTTTAATTTCAACATCTTCAAAATAGCCAGTTCGTTTTAGAGCATTTAGCGAATCTACATAGTCGCTTCTACTGTATAAATTTCCTTCTGTCAAATACATCTCGCGACGAACGACTTTATCTGCCGTTTTATCATTTCCTGAAATGGTAACATTTCGTATATAAACTTTTCGCTCAGGAATTACGACATATTTTATATCAACAATGCTATTTTCTGGATCTTGTCTAGTTTGAGGTAAAACTCTAACATAGGCAAAACCTTGATCGGCAACAGCTTCTTCAAGCTTTTTCATATCGCGGCGTAAGAATTCCGAATTCATCTTATCGCCGGATTCTAGTTTGAAACTTTTTATCATTTTTTCTTTATTGATTTCAACTTCATCGGGAGCTTCTATATCCACACTACCGACCTTATAACGATTTCCTTCTGTGATATAATATGTCAAATCAGCCGTGTAGCTATTTATATCAGCATTTAAAATCGGATTTGAAACTTCCGCATCTAAATAGCCTTTTTTGTAGTATTCTTCTTGAATTCTAGCTGCATCGTTTGGCAGTTCAAAGCTTTTGACTTTTCCGTCATTAAATCCCCAAAGCCAACCAAACACTTCTCTTTGTTTATTTGCAACCGCAGGTTCAATATCGCCATAATCAAGTTTATCTGCACCTACTAAATTTACCTTTTCTATGATGATATTTTCGCCACGATTTACCATAAATACGACTTGGACCGATTTTTGATTTTCATGCACAGGAAGTGCCTTTGTCTCTACAACCGTATCAAAAAAACCTTTTGCTTCGTAATATTGTTTAACCCTTTCTTTTGCTCTTGAAACGGCAACTTCATCATACATTTGTCCTGCTTTTATTCCTATTAGTTGTATGATTTGATCGCGATCGTTAGTAACGACATTTTCTATATCGACTTTTGCGATTGTAGGTTTTTCATCGACTACTATTGTTACATTTCCACCACTTTCTTTGACATAAATATCGTTAAAATAGCCTTGTGCGAACAAATTTGAAATCGCAGCGTTCGTATTTTCGCCTGTGATGACATCGCCGACTTTAAGTCCTGAAATATCCTGTGCAACCTTTTCGGACAAGTAGTTTAAACCTTCGAAATTTACGGATTTTATCTGTGTTGATAGTGCCACAGAAACACTTGCTAGAAGTAAAAAAATATTTTTTTTCATACGATTACCTAAAAAAAAATTAATATAACTTGCGTATAATACCATAATTAATTTTAAATTTAAATAACTAAAAAGGGAAAAAATTTATGAAAATTGGTATCATAGGTTTGGGTCTTATCGGCGGTTCTTTGGGACTTTGTTTAAAAAGCACAAAAATCGTAAGTAGCGTTAGCGGCTTTGATTTATCAAAAGAAAACGAGCAGGCTGCCCTAAATTTAGGGCTTGTGCATGAAATTTTAAGTATCAATGAGATGAAACAAAAATGCGATGTTATTTTTTTAGCAATCCCCGTTGAAGCCATTATCTCAACCTTGCAAAATTTGAAAGATTGCAAAAGCGATACTACGATTATCGATTTAGGTAGCACGAAATTTAAGATTTTAGAAAGTTGTCCGAGCGAAATTAGGTCAAATTTTATCGCTGCTCACCCTATGGCAGGAACGGAAAACTCAGGTCCAAAAGCTGCTTTTAAAGAGCTTTTAAAAGACGCCGTTGTAGTCATTTGCGATGATAAGGACGCCGGGGAAATGCATATGAAAAGAGCGGTTGAGATTTTCTCTTTTGTCGGCATGAAAATCGTATTTATGAACGCAAAAAGCCACGATCACCATGTAGGTCTAATATCACATTTACCGCACGCCATAAGCTATTCGCTAGTCAATAGCGTTTTAAAAGAAGAAAATCGCAGAAATATCATAAATTTAGCAGGTGGAAGTTTTACAGGAATGGCAAGAATCGCTAAATCGAGCCCTGAAATGTGGGTTGATATTTTCAAGCAAAATAAATCAAATTTGTTAAATTCGATTGAAAATTTTGAAAAAGAGTTAAAAATTTGCACCGATATGATAAAAAATGAAAAATGGGACGATTTACAAAAATGGATGTATGAAGCAAGAAAACTGCGAGATATTATCTAAATTTTTGCGAAAATTCACTAAATTTGGCACTTAAATTTGCCAAATTTACCGATAATTAAACTAAGTTTTGTAAAATCACACGATTAAAAAAATAAGGTATTTTTATGAGAAGAAGTTATAGACGAAATGACGGAAGTAAATTTAAATTTGTTGCGCTTTTGGCACTTTTGGGGTTGATTGTTTTTGGAATTTTTAAAATTTTTACTTCGCCTTTGTTGGAACAAAATCCGCCTAAAATCGAGCTTGAAAATCAAATTTATTGGAATTTGACTTCGCCTTTGAAATTTAAAGTTAGCGACGATACCGGCATAAAAAAAGTAGTTGTAAATTTGATAGATAATAATAAAAAAATCGCTTTAAAAGACGAAGAATACGGCATTGCGCAAAAAGAGTTAGAAATTTCGCTTGAATTTCCAAAAAATTTGATTTTAAATAATAATGCCAACTATGACCTAGAAGTCGCCGTTAGCGATATTAGCAACTGGAATTTCACGCTTGGAAATGAAAGTAAGGCAACTTCAAAAATAATCGTCGATAATAAAAAACCAACAATCAGCATTATAAACCAATCTTATAAAATCACAAAAGGTGGCGCTGCGGTCGTGGTTTTTAAGGCAACTGATGAAATGCTAGATCGCGTTTTTGTGCGCACAAATTACGGAAAAGAATTTTCTGCCGTGCCTTTTAAAAAAGACGGATTTTACGCTGCTTTGATAGCGTGGCCTGCAAATTTGGACGAATTTAGAGCCGATGTCGTTGCAACCGATAAGGCAGGAAATCTCTCAAATTCGCAAATTCACTATTTTTACCAAGATAAAAATTATAAGGTCTCAAACATAGCTTTAACGCAAAAATTTATTGACGGAAAAGTTAGCGAACTAGTCGAAATTTACGCACAAAATCCTAGCAAATTAGAAGGGATTGATAAATTTAAATTCGTAAATGAAGTTTTGCGTGAAGAAAACGGAAAACTCATAAAAAACGCAACTTCAAAAATTCATGAAGAAAAATTTGATAAATTTGAAATTAGAGCGTTTGCGCCGCTTAAAAATGCAGCAGCCGTGGCAAGTTACGGCGATCATAGAATTTACTCTTGGCAAGGGGAAAAGTTAAGCGAATCGTGGCACATGGGGCTAGATCTTGCTAGCACGGCAGCAGCTCCTATCATAGAGAGCAATTATGGCGTGGTTGTAGAAACGACAGAAAACGGAATTTATGGGCTAAATATCGTTGTTTATTACGGATTTGGCTTGTATGGAATTTACGCACACTGCACAAGTTCAAATGTCAGCATTGGCGATCAAGTAAAACCAGGCGATATTTTGGGAAATACCGGCGCAACCGGCTTTGCTTTTGGCGATCATTTGCATTTTGGAACTATCGTTCAAGGCGTTGAAACCAGACCAGAAGAGTGGATGGATCCAAAATGGATGAAAGATAATATTTTTGATATTTTAGAAAATGCGAAAAAAACTATAAAGGGCGAGAAATAATTTATTAACTAAATTTTGGTATAATGTCTGGCGAAATTTTTAAAAGGAAACGAAATTTGAAACAAATCACCATAGCTAAGCGAGTTGAAGGCGTTGGAATCGGTCTTCACAAAGGCGAACCTATAAAACTTATTCTCGAACCGCTCGAAGCAGATAGCGGAATTGTATTTTATAGAAGCGATTTGGGCGTTAGTTTCAAAGCCGCACCCCAAAATGTCGTAAATACGCAAATGGCGACGGTCGTGGGAAATGAAAAAGGTTTCGTTTCGACTATCGAGCATATTTTAAGTGCGATAAATAGCTACGGAATCGACAACATAAGAATCATTGTCGATGCAAATGAAATCCCTGTTATGGACGGAAGTGCGATAAGTTTTTGCATGCTACTTGATGAAGCAGGAACGAAAAAGCTTGACGAAGATAAAAAAGCAATCATTATAAAACAAAGTGTAGAAGTAAGAGAAAATGATAAATTTGTTAGATTAAGCCCAAGCAAAAATCCTAAATTTGATTATACGATTGAATTTTCGCACCCGCTAATCGGAAGACAAAATTTCGTTTTTGAATTCGGAAAAAAAAATTATCTAAAAGAGATCGCAAGAGCTAGAACTTTCGGATTTTTAAAAGATGTTCAAATGCTTCGCTCGATGAATTTAGCACTTGGCGGAAGCCTAGAAAATGCCGTTGTCATCGATGATACAAGAATTTTAAACCCAGAAGGGTTGCGTTATGAAAACGAATTTGTCCGCCACAAAATTTTAGATGCTATCGGCGATTTATCTTTAATGGGCGCACCGATTTTGGGCGATTATACGGCATTTGCCGGAAGTCATGATTTAAATCACAAGCTTACAAAAGCCGTATTTAGCGACGCTAAAAACTACGAAATCGTAAGCTTAAATGAAGAAATCGTTAGAGCCTACTCAAAAGTTTTTGCATAAGGTCGCACTCATAAAACAAGTTGAAATTCTCGTTGTTGCCCTTACAACGCCCGTTTTGGTTGGAATTTACGAAAATGGGAATTTAATCCAAAAATTTGTTAGCGATGAAAACGAAAAAGCAGGAGATTTTCTAATCTCTAAATTTGATGAAATTTTGCAAATTTATGAGATTAAAAGCGTGATTTACGCAAACACTCCGGGTAGTTTTATGGGGATAAAACTAAGCTATGTCATCTTAAAGACGCTCTCGACCGCGCTAAATTTTCCGTTATTTGCGATTAGCGGATTTGAATTAAATAATTTTAGCCCCATTAGAGCAAATAAAAATTTAAGTTTCGTATATCATGACGGCGAAATCGTGCTAGAAAAATGTGAGCCAAAAGCGTTTGAGCTGCCACAAACTTTATCAAATTTAAATAAAAATAGTGATATACTACCAAATTACATTATCGGTGCCGTTTAGGAGAGAAATTGATTATCAAAATTCCAGCTACTAGTGCGAATTTAGGACCAGGATTTGACGCTCTTGGTCTTAGCTTAGAGCTTTTTAATGTTGTTGAAATTACCGAACAAAAGGTAACTTCGGTTTCACTTTGTGGAGAAGGAAGCGAGAAAATTTCGCTTAGAAAAAATAACTCTTTTTTGAATATTTTTAGAGAAATTTATTCAAAACTTTCGTCAAATCAGGCAAATTTTCGTTTTGTTTTTCAAAATAATATCCCATTTTCGCGTGGTCTTGGTTCAAGTTCAGCCGTGATTGTCGGAGCCATCGCAGCAGCGCATGAGATGTGCGGATTTAGTGTAGATAGAAATAAAATTTTAAATCTTGCCTTAGAATACGAAAATCACCCTGACAATATCGCTCCTGCCGTACATGGCGGTTTTGTAAGCTCTATTGTGGATAACGGCAAAGTTTATTGCCAAAAATGCGAAATTTCACCTGATATAAAAGCGGTCGTGGTAATCCCAAATAAGCCTATGAGCACAAACGAATCTCGCACAAAACTGCCTAAAAATTACACGATGAAAGAGTGCGTTTCGAATTTAGCTCATGCTTCGTTTTTAACGGCTTGTTTTATGAAACAAGATTATAAAATGCTTCGCCTTGCCTGTATCGATAAAATGCACGAAGAAATTCGCATGGCTAGTTTGCCTGAGCTTTTTAAAGTGCGTGAAATCGCATATAAAAATGGCGCTTTGATGAGTTCGCTCTCAGGTAGCGGATCGTCGTTTTTAAATTTGACGCTTAAAGATAATGCAGATAGACTAAAAAAAGTTTTATCGGAAAATTTCACTGAATTTAGAGTTGAAATTTTGGATATTGATAACGGCGGATTTAAAATTAACTAAGAAAAAAAAAGATATAATTAATGTTTAAGGGTCATAAACCGATAAGAATGTGTGTGATTTGTAGAGTTAGGCTTGAAAAATCCGAGCTTAGCAAATTTGCTGTGAAAAAAGAAAGCGGTAGAAGTTTTTATATCTGCAACACATGTATAAATCAAAAAGACAAAAATAATAAAAAAAGACTATCAAAATTTTTAAATTCGATAAATTTTGATGATGATGATTTGAAGGAGAAGCTTTTAAATGGGGAATGTTAAGATTTCAGAGATAGCTGATGAGCTTGGATATGATTCAAAGGAAATCATACAAAAAGCTCAGGAAATGGGCTTTAAAAAGATAAAAGCCAAAACAAATGTCGTAAGCGATGAAGAGGCTGCTGCGATTTATGAGTATATACAAACAGGGATTTTGCCACAAAGTGCCACAAAGCCAAAGGCGCCAAAAGCTGAAAAAAGTGCAAAACCAAAAGAAAAAATAGAAGAAAAAAGCGCTAAAAAAAGCACAAAAGATGAAAAACCTGCAAAAGATAAGGCTGAAAAACCAAAAAAAGAAGAAAAGCCAAAAGAGAGCAAAAAAACGGCTAAATCTAGCCAAAAAGTTGCCAAAAAAGATGAAATCAAAGCAGAAAAAAAGGTCGAAAAAGTAGAAGAAATCCAAATTCCTAAACCGCAAACCCAAGAAAAAAAAGAACCCGAAATAACCCCTGAAATAAAAGCCGAAAAACCACAAATTCAAAAAGAAGAGCCAAAAATCGAGCCAAAACCAAAAGCCGACATTTTTGAAAAAGGCGAGAGCCTAGCTATGGAAAGTCTTAAAAAACGCCGTGGGCTAGTGATAGTAAAAAAGAAAAAAGATATTGAAGAAGAAAATATTCCATCAAAACAACCACAAAGTGTCGAAAAGCCAAAAGCTGAGAAAATCACTGCAAATTTAGAAGCGATTTTTTCAAATGCCGAGATGAATTTGAAGAAAAAGAAAAAAGAGAAAAAGCAAATTCAAGCCACAAAAAAAGAAGAAACATAAAAAATCGAGCTTGTAAGCGATCACGAACTAGCCGACATAGTCATCGATGATGATGAAGATATGGTAGTTTTGCCGGATCTCACCGTTAAGCCTATCCAAGTCGAAAACAAAACAAAAACCAAAAATCAACCAAATATCTACAAAGGTTCGCAAACGCAGTTTTACGGGAACGATACGGGCATTAGCCGTGGAAGTCGCAAAAAACATAAAAAAGTCGTCAAAAAAGACGACGAGCAGAGCGTAACTTCGGTAAATATCCCAAAAGAAATTCGTGTTTATGAATTTGCCGAAAAAATCAAAAAACAGCCTAGTGAAATCATTTCAAAGCTATTTTTGCTTGGCATGATGACGACTAAAAATGACTTTTTGGACGAAGATGCGATTGAGATTTTGGCAGAAGAATTTGGCATTGAAGTAAATATCGTAAATGAAGCCGAAGAATTCGACTATGTCAAGGCTTACGAAGATGAAGTAGTTGAAGAAAATTTAACCACAAGAGCGCCTGTGATTACCATTATGGGGCATGTCGATCACGGAAAGACTAGTTTGCTTGATTTCATTAGAAATTCACGCGTCGTAAGTGGCGAAGCAGGCGGCATCACTCAACATGTAGGTGCGTATATGGTCGAGAAAAACGGACGAAATATCACATTTATCGATACTCCGGGACACGAAGCATTTACATCTATGCGCGCGCGCGGTGCAGAAGTTACCGACATTGTTATTATCGTGGTTGCGGCAGATGATGGCGTAAAACCGCAAACAAAAGAAGCCGTAAATCACGCCAAAGCAGCAGGCGTGCCGATAATAATCGCTATCAATAAAATGGATAAAGAAAACGCAAATCCTGATTTGGTAAAAACGGGTCTATCTGAGCTTGATATAATGCCGACCGAGTGGGGCGGAAGCTATGAATTTGTGCCGATTTCAGCTAAAACAGGTATGGGAATCGAAGATTTGCTTGAAATCGTCTTGCTTCAAGCCGATTTGCTTGAATTAAAAGCCGACAAAACTCGCCAAGCAAAAGCAACCATTATCGAAAGTTCGCTTCAAAAGGGTCGTGGTCCTGTCGCCACCGTCATTGTCCAAAACGGCACACTAAAAGTCGGCGACACAGTTGTAGCCGGTGTGGCGTATGGTAAAGTAAGAGCTCTAAATGATGATAAAGGCAAAAAATTAAATTCAATCGCTCCTGGTGAGTGTGGCGTTATCATCGGTCTTAGCGAAGTCCCGGAAGCCGGGGAAACGCTAATTGGCGTAAGTAGCGATAAAGAAGCAAGAGAGTATGCGAGCCGAATTTACGAGCACCAACGCCAAAAAGAGCTATCGAAATCAACAAAAGTTACAATCGACGAGCTAAGCGCAAAAATCGCAGAAGGCGAGTTAAAATCACTTCCAGTGATTGTAAAAGCCGATGTGGTCGGCTCGCTTGAAGCCATAAAATCAAGCCTAGAAAAACTTCGCAATGACGAAGTCAAAGTGGATATTATCCACTCAGGTGTCGGCGGTATCACGCAAAACGATGTTGGTCTAGCAAGTGCTAGTGAAAACTGCGTGATTTTGGGCTTTAATATTCGCCCTACCGGCGAAGTAAAAGAAAGAGCCAAAGAACGGGGCGTTGAGATAAAAACTTACAATGTTATTTATAACTTGTTAGATGATGTCAAGGCGATTTTAGGGGGACTAATGAGTCCGATTATTAGAGAAGAAGATCTCGGACAAGCCGAAATTCGCCAAGTCATAAATGTGCCAAAAATCGGACAAATCGCAGGCTGTATGGTTACAGAAGGCTCGATTCAAAGGGGAGCTAAAATCCGCGTAATCCGCGACGGCGTGGTGGTTTTCGAAGGAAACATAAGCTCACTAAAACGCTTCAAAGATGACGCAAAAGAGGTGGCAAAAGGCTTTGAATGCGGTGTTGGCATAGACGGATACAACGATATGCGCGTTGGGGATTTCATCGAAAGCTTCAAAGAAAAAGAAGAACAAGCCACGCTATAAAGGTGATTTATGAACGCTCACGAAGTAAGACGACTACGAACCGCAAGTGTCCTAAAAGAGCTGATTCCACAGGCTTTATCGCAGCTTGATGATGAATTTTTGCACGGGCTTTGCGTAACCGATGTCGAGTGTAAAAGAGGACGCTATGACGCCTTTGTATATCTCGATAAAATGGGCTTAGACGAAAGGGAGCAAGAGCTAATCTTAGCAAAACTTAAAAAAGTAAGCCGTTTTATCCAAAACCACTGCATGGAAGCAGAGGGCTGGTTTCGCTCACCTGCGCTTCATTTTAAATTTGACGATAGGCTCGAATACCAAAACAAAATGGACGATTTGTTTGAAAAAATTAGTAAGGATTTAAATAAAAATGGTTGATTTAAACGCCCTTGCCAGCGAGTGTGGGCTGGAATTTTATGATTGCGAAACAGCTAGCGAAAACGGCAAAACGATTTATAGAGTTTTTGTGACTAAGCAAGGTGGCGTGAGCTTAGAAGACTGCGAAAGACTAAGTCGCATTTTATCGCCGATTTTCGATGTCGAACCGCCTGTTAGCGGGGAGTATTTTTTAGAAGTATCAAGCCCTGGGTTGGAGAGAAAACTAAGCAAAATAGAGCATTTTAGTAAAAGCGTGGGCGAGTTAGTCAAAATAACCACGAGCGAAAAAGATAAAATTTGCGGAAAAATCCTTAAATTCGAAGATGAAAATTTATTTTTAGCCACCACTGAGGGTGAAATTTGCATTAAATTTAGTGATATAAAAAAGGCGAAAACTTATATAGAGTGGTAGAATTTGTAAATTTTATATAATATAAACGAATTTTTCGTTTATATTATGCTATAATAACTTTTAAAATTTTTTATTTTTCAAGGTTTTAGCAATGTTAAAAAGTTTTAAAGTTAGCGGTTTTGCTTCTATAAGTAAATCAATATTCATAAATTTTATGGCAAAAAAACATCAAAAAATTAATGGAACAATACACGAAGATAATTACTTTGAAAATAAGATTGCAAAAAGTGTAGTTTTATTTGGTGGCAATGCGACTGGTAAAACAAATATTCTTAAAGCAATACATAAAATTTATGATATTATCAAAAATGGTTTAAATTTAAATAATGCAAATGATATAAAAAATATAGAAAAATATGAAGTAGAATTTTTGATAGACAAATCAATATATTCTTATATTTTAGAATTTTCATCTGAAAAATTGATATATGAAAAATTATCTAAAAATAGCGAACAAATTTATGAATTTCAAAATGATAAATTAAAATTTGAAACCAAAAAAGAATTTGAATATATCTTTTCTGTTGTTTCAAAAGATACAATTTTGCATAAATTAAGTGATAACAACATAGAAGAAATTATGCTCTTAACTAACGAATGTGCCAATGAAAGTTTTTGGGATACCATAAATATGTTTGAATTTATAGCTAAATATGCAAATCAAGTATCATTTATACCTTTCTTCAAATTTCAACAAGAATATTTTATTCAACATAAAGATATGGTTTTAGAAATAGTTAAAATTTTAGATAATAGTATAGATGATTACGATTTTATGCCAATAGATAATAATACTTACGCATTAAAAATTAGAAGAAATTCTCAATTATTTAGTTTAGAAAAAGAAAGTAGCGGTATAATGAAAATATTTAATATCGTAATGGGATTATTATTAAATTTAGAAACAAGTATTATGTTGATAGATGAGTTAGATAGTTCTATTAGCACTAATTCATTAATTAGGCTTTTAAATGGCTTTATAAATTCAAGCATTAACACAACAGCTCAGTTTATCGTAACTTCACATAATCCTTTGATTTTTGATACAAATATGCTAAGTCCGACACAAATTTACATTGTCGGTAAAGAAGATTGCAAAACAACCATAAAATGCCTAGATGAATTTGAACTTAGAAACGATAAAAGAAAAGCATATCTAAACTATTTGCGGGGCGATTATGAATAACAAAAGATTGCCTAAAATATTGATAAGAATTATAGTTGAAGGTTTTACTGAAAGAAATTATATCAATGGTTTAAAGAATAATTATTTAAGTGATGATTTTAAATTAGATATTTTTAATGTCAGAACGGGCAATTATTCCGAAATTTATAGAAAATTAAAAGAATTTCAAGGCATTGAAATTCCTGTTTTGATAGTAGCTGATTTGGACAGAGCAGCCGATGATAAAAACGAATTAAAATATTTAGAAAAGTTAATTGGTAAAATGCAGCAACCCCAAAATGGCACATTTAATAATATATTTCTAACTTATAAAAATTTTGAGACATTTTTATCGGCAAATTTTATTCCCTTTGCAAAAAATTATCCAAAAAATTTGGGAAATTATACTTTGCAAGAGCTAAAAAATAAAGAAGATTTATATGATTTAATAAAGCGAAATAATGGTAGTTTTGAAAATGCAAAATCTTATTTTAATAACAAAATAAATAATCTATGTTTTAATAAAATAGATAAAAAAAGAGCTAAATTCGATAAAGAAAAAATTCATTTGGAGCAAAGCTCTTTTGTAAATTTTATAGAATATTGTAATTACATAAAATCTAGTAGAAAATAAAATGACTAACGAATTTTATATGCGTTTAGCAGTGCAAGAAGCGTGGAAATATCAAATTTTAACCTTTCCAAATCCTGCTGTGGGGTGCGTTATCGTCGATATGCACGGCAAAATTTTAAGCATAAATTCTCATAAAAAGGCAGGTTTCTTACACGCCGAAGCAAACGCCGTTTTTGTGGCGCTTTGCGAGATAAGCGAGAAATTTTTAAACGATTTTTTGCAAAATTATGAAAGCGAATTTGGCGTGAATTTGAGCCAAATTTGTAAAAATCCGCAAAATTTAATTTATGGCGATTTTTTTGATGAAAATTTGCAAAATTTAAGCCAAAATTCTCGCATTGCAAATCAAATTTTACAGTTTAAAAATTTAAACGCAAATTTCGTTTATGATTTTATCCTAAAAAATCACGCAAATTTACTTAAAAATGCAATTGCATTTGTTACGCTTGAACCTTGTTCGCATACTGGAAAAACGCCGTCTTGTGCGAATTTGCTTAAAAATTTAGGCTTTAAAAAAGTCGTAATCGGCGTGGCGGATTTAAACGAAAAAGCTAGTGGCGGCGGCGAAATTTTAGCGCAAAGTGGCGTGGAAGTGGAATTTGGCGTTTTAAAAGACGAGTGTGGCGCACTTTTAAAGCCATTTTTGCAGTGGCAAAATGGCGGAAATTTTAGCTTTTTCAAACTCGCTTTTTCTGCAAACGGCGTGATTACTGGCGAAATTTCAAATTTAAAATCTCGCACATTTTCGCACTATTTGCGAAGTGTGGCAAATTCGCTATTAATCAGCGGAAACACCGTCCGTACCGACCGCCCACGGCTTGATACTAGGCTGATTTGTGGCGGAAAAAATCCAAATATTTTTATCTACTCAAAAAGAAAAGAATTTGACAAAACTATTCCACTTTTTAGCGTTGCAGGTCGCTCGGTAAAAATCACAAATGATTTGCAAATAGCCTTAAATTCGGGCTTAGTGATGATAGAAGGCGGGCAAAATTTACTAAATGAAATTGCAAAAAGTGTAAATTTATTTCTGTTTTTCCGCTCAAACGAGCTTAAAAATGGGCAAAATTTCAGAAGCGATTTTAAATTTAAGCCACTTTTCACAGCCAAATTCGGTAGCGACGAATACGGCTGGTATGAGCTAATTCCCCATACCTGACGGATTAAATTAAAAAATTCCACGCCTTATAAGCTCATGCACGAAAAAGTGCGCTACGCTTAAAAGCGTAATTTTTTTTACTACACTCACTCTGTCTTAAATATTTTTTAAAATTACTTTGCCATTATTTTTGTGCTCAAAAGCGACCTTATCATCATTTCACCTTTGGCTGTGAGCTTATTTAGCATTTTTTCATACGGCGGTAGCTCTTGCCAAATCGGCAACGCAACACCGCTTAATTTTTCAAGTGCGATTTTTGCTTCTTTGTGGCTTGAAATTCCGTCGATCAAGCCCAAATGCAAAGCATCATCAGCCAAAAACACCCTTGCGTTTGCCCACTCATCGCTTTTATTTGCGTCAAGTTTTCTAGCACTTGCCACTTCGCCAACGAAAAATTCATAGCTTTTATTAACCAAATTTTGCAAACTTTCACGCTCTTTTTCGCTCCATTTTCTCATCATCGTTCCTGCTTCTTTAAACTCACCTGCCTTTACGACTTGTTCGCCGATACCGATTTTGTTAGCCAAATTTGAAATGTCAAATCCTTGCATAATCACGCCGATTGAGCCGATGAAGCTTCCTTTGTTTGCATAAATTTTTTCTGACCAAATTCCACTTAGCAAACTACCACTCGCCATTGTCCCACTTGCGTAGGCTATAACTGGCTTTTGCGAATTTAGTGATTTTATCGCTTCTGAAATTTCTACGCTTGGACTAAGTGCGCCACCGGGACTATCGATATTTAGCAAGACGCCCTTTATAGCGTTATTTTCACTTGCTTCGTCTATTTTTTCTAAAATTTCAGTAGCGTCGATAATTTCTCCTTTTAAATCAATCTCGACCAAATTTGCATTTGAATTTTGAACGCTTTCGCCCGAAAAGAAAATGATATAGACAATCAATAAAAATAGCAAAGCTTTAAAATGTTTGCCGATAAATGTTAGTGTCGCCGTAATCGGGGTAAAAATTTTCTTTAAAAATTGCATTTTTGTCCTTTAATAAATAGTTCTTTTGCGTTTTTGTTTTGTAAGATTAGTTGTAGTGGAAGTTGGCTTAAATTCGCCACTTCAAAGCCCTTAAAAATTGCGAAATCTGCGATTTTACCTTTTTCGATACTACCTAAATTTAGCCCAAGAGCCTTTGCTCCGCCGTTCGTGGCACAGTAGAGCAAAATTCGCGCTAGTTTTTCAACGGCGATATTTTCGTGCATAAATAAATTTGCTCTTAATTCGTCTAAAAAATTTAGGCTTAAATTTGAGCTAAGCCCGTCCGTGCCGATATTTAGGCTCAAATTTGAATTTAATATTTTACTTAAATTTAGTCTTTTTTTACTAAGAAGTCTGTTTGAGCGAGCGCAAGTCGTAACTGAGTGCAGCTTGGAATCAAATTCGTCAAATTCATTAGCCCAAACGCAATGGGTAAAAAGCGTTTTAACGCCCTTAAAATGGGCGATAAATTCGCTAGGCGTGTAAAATGGTTCTGGGTTTTTATTGAAATTTGAAAGCCATTTTTTAAACTCGCCCGTGCCGCTTTCAAGCCACTTTTTCTCGTGCGAACTCTCTAAAAAATGGGTTGAGATTATCAAATTTTCACGCCCAGCAAATTCGCAAACTTTTTTTGTCAGTTTTTCGTGTGTGGAGTAGGGCGAATGCACCGAAACAGCAGGAATAAACATATCGCTTTTAAATTTTTGCGAATTTTCAAATCTAGCCATAAAATTTGCAAAATTTGCTTCTACGACACTTTCATTTGCTCCCAAAACTTCGTTAAAAAAGACAAATCTAGCTCCGCTTTTAGCGCAAATTTCAGCCTCTATGCCAAAGCTAGAAATCTCGCCGATAGTGCCAACTCCGCTTTTTTGCATGATTTTGATTTGCTTTGCAATCAAATTTTGCGTTGCTTTTTTCGAAAGTTTTGAGCGACTTTTAACGATACTGCCGACCCATTTTATAAAATCGCCGTAAATCAAGGTCGTGGCGTTTGCGCTAAATTCTAAATGCGTGTGCGTGTTGATAAAAGCAGGAAGCACAATGTCATTTGAAAAATCGTAAATTTGCGAATTTGGATATTTTTTTAACGCTTCTTTAAATTCGCAAATTTCGATGATTTTTTCGTCAAAAACGACTGATTTATCTTGTAAAATCGTAAATTTTTCATCGCATAAAAGTAAATATTTTGCTTTTAAAATTTTCATTTTTTACTCCAAATTGTGATTATAGCAAGAATTTAGTTAGCTTTGGCTATAATCGCAATAAATTTTTTCAAAAAAAGGACACAAAAATGAAAGTTATGGTAATTCAAGGACCAAATATCAATATGCTAGGACTTAGAGAACCCGGAATCTACGGCAGAATGAAAATGGAGGATATTCACAAACAAATGAAAGCTGCCGCAGATCAAGCAGGGATCGAGATTGAATTTTTTCAAAGCAATTTCGAAGGCGAAATCGTGGATAAAATTCAAGAGTGCCTTGGCACGGCTGATGGTATCATCATAAATCCTGCTGCTTATACGCATACTTCAATCGCCATTAGAGACGCTATTTCTGCGGTTGCACTTCCTACAATCGAAGTGCATATTTCAAATATCGCTAGAAGAGAAGAATTTAGAAAAGAAAGCCTTATCGCGCCTGTTACAGCAGGACAAATCATCGGCTTTGGGCCTGTTGGATACCACCTTGCGTTAATGGGAATGTTTCAAATTTTTGAACAAATAAAAGCGCTTCAAGCTGCACAAAACGAAGAGAAATGAATTATATCTTAAAGGACGAAAACGCCGTATTTTACGAGTGCGGTTATAGTTGCGATAACGAAATTTTTTTGCGAGTGGGCGAAAAGGCGTTTTTTTTGACCGACGCAAGATACGGCATAGAAGCAAGAGAAAACATAGCCAATGCCGAAGTTATCGTAATAAATCGTCCTTTGATAAAAGAAGCTAGGCTTTTGCTTAGGCGTTTGGGTGTGAAGAATTTAGTTTTTGATCCAAACGATTTTAGCTATGCTGATTTTAAACTTTTAAGTGAAAATTTGCATATAAAATTCATGCCAAAACCCTTTTTTAGCAAAGAAAAACGCATTATCAAAAGTGCCGACGAAGTTGAAATTTTAAAAGGGGCGGCTAAATTTGGGGCTGAGTGTTTTGATGAATTTGCAAATTTTTTAAATTCACACGGCGAAAATTTAAGCGAAAAAGAGCTTTTTTACAATGCGAATTTGATTTTTACAAAAAAAGGCGAACTTGGGCTTTCTTTCGAGCCGATAATCGCTCTTAATAAAAACGCCGCAAAGGCTCACGCTTTGCCTTGCGGGGATACTTTGAAAAAAGGCGATTTGCTTTTGCTTGATGCGGGGGTTAAGTTTAAAAGATACTGCTCTGATCGAACTAGAACGGCTTTGTATGACGGAAATTTAAAATTCTCAAAAGAGCAGAAATTTGCAAATTCAAAAATGCAAGAAATTTATGAGATCGTCAAAGAAGCGCAAAGCTTAGCCATAAAAGCGGTAAGACCTGGAATTTTAGCTAGTGATGTGGATTTTGCCGCAAGAGAATTTATAAAAAAATGTGGATTTGAAAAAGAGTTTTTTCATAGCACGGGTCATGGCGTAGGTATCGATATACACGAATTTCCTGTGATAAATTCAAAAAGCAAAACTATTTTGCAAGAAGGCATGGTTTTTAGCGTAGAACCGGGGATTTATCTGCAAGATGAATTTGGCGTAAGAATCGAAGATGTCGTCGTAGTCACGAAAAACGGGTGCGAGATACTATGAATTTAACTATCAAAAATAACGATTTTTACGAATTTAGCGATGCGATTAAATTTATAAAAAGTTCGTTTTTCCCGTTTTTTAGGGCTAAAAAACGCTATTTTAAGGGCGAATTTGTGCTTGGAATCGGCGGAAATATCGGCAATGTAAAAAATAGATTTGAGAAATTTTTTATGAATTTAAAAAACGACAAACGATTTTTTGTGACGCAAAACTCAGTGATTTTGAAAAACAGAGCTTTTGGCTACACTAAGCAAGATGATTTTTTAAACGCCGTTATGTTTGTGCAAACTTCGCTAAGCCCGAATGCGACGCTAAAAATCATGCAACGATATGAGCTTAAATTCGGTCGCAAAAGAAGCTTTAAAAACGCCCCAAGAACGCTTGATTTGGATATTTTGTATTTTGATAAAAAAGTTAGAAAATCGCCAAGGCTCATTTTACCGCATTACGGCGTAAATGAGCGAATAAGCGTAATTTTACCGCTAGGACTTATGAGATGACGAAAATAATAGCTTTAACAAGTGGCAAAGGCGGAGTCGGAAAAAGCCAAATAGCTGCAAATTTAGCTTACATTTTATCTGAAAATGGCTATAAAACGGCACTTTTGGAAGTTTCAGATTTGCCGAATTTAGACATAATAATAAATGCAAAAAGTGGGGCAAATTTGGCAAATTTTATAGGCGAAGAGTGCGGCATAGACGATTTGTTTAATGAAATCAATCAAAATTTGTATTTTATCGCAAGCGAAGGCAGTGAATTTGATAAATTTAGCGACGAATCTGTGCTTAAAGAAGTTTTTTCTAGTCTGAAAAATAGGGACTTTTTTGATTTTATCATTATTGATTGTGCTAACGGTAATTTTAATGCCTTGCAGAATATTATGAATAATGCAGATGAAAATATTATAGTTACAATGCCCCAACCAGCCGCCATTAGCGGTGCTTACGCTATGATGAAATTATCTAGCAAGAGTGATTTTTTATTTATAGTAAATTTTGCAAAAAACGAAGAAGAAGCTGTTTTGGTTTTTGAAAATCTCAAAAAAGTGGCAAAAAATAATATAAAAAATTCGCTAAATTTAAATCTTTTGGGATTTATGAAAAAAAGCGATATTGTTGGCGTTTGTGCAAAATCAAGAACGCTGTTTTGTGATGAATTTGAGTATTCAAACCCAAGTTTTGAGTTAAAGCAAATCGCTTCTAGGTTGCTCGTAAAAATGGGCTTTAAAGGGCTTGATATAAGAAAAATAAAATGTATAAAAGGCTTTTTAAACAGACTTTGTAATTTTGTATAAAAGAGAAAATATGAAAATAAAGACGATCTTAAAAGATATAAAAAGCGTTACGGAGATTTTAGATTTTCCGCATAAAAGCGTTACGATTTTCGGCTCTGCTAGGTTTGACGGACGAAATCATTATACAAAGGAAGCTAGAAAAGTTGCGAGTGAATTTGCAAAAATGGATTATGTCGTTATGACTGGTGGTGGCGGCGGCATAATGGAAGGTGCAAATCGTGGGGCTTACGAAGTAAATAAAGAACTAAGTTATGGTTTAAATATATTTTTGCCGTTTGAACAAAGTAGCAATAAATATGCCACGAAAAATATCCAGTTTTCGGCATTTGCGTTGCGAAAATATGCACTTATGAATAAAAGCAAGATTTTCGTCATTTTTCCGGGCGGATTTGGGACGATGGACGAGCTTTTTGAATTGCTAGTTTTGGTGCAGGTCGGCTTTAAAAGTAGGTGCAAAATTTATCTTTTCGATAGCGATTTTTACGCACCTTTGGTCGAATTTTTCAAAAAATCT
Source organism: Campylobacter sp. (assembly GCA_017469645.1). Classification (GTDB taxonomy): domain Bacteria; phylum Campylobacterota; class Campylobacteria; order Campylobacterales; family Campylobacteraceae; genus Campylobacter_B. The sequence goes on from JAFUFY010000030.1 coordinate 24,121, forward strand.
TTGCTAAAAAATAAAACTATAAGCGAAGAAAATTTAGAACTTTTTAGGCTGGTTGATAGTGTAGAAGAAATCATTAATGATGTTAAACTGGCGTTAAAAAAAGAAGAAATTTAATAAAATTCTATAAATTTCAAATCAAATTATCAAGAATTCTTGTTTTGGCTATATAAAAATACAATTTAGTTTTTTAAATTTTTTTAAAGTCATTTTTTAATTATAAATCATAAAATATATAGTAATTTACTTTATAAAATATTAAAAAATTTATAAAAATTTTTTTCAAAAAAAATGATAAAATTTTTTGAAAAAAATTTTAATAGTGTGATTTAATTAACTTTATAATATCGATATTTAGTAAAAAATAATATTTTTTAAATATAATATAGTAATAAAATATAGCTTGACAGATAAAAAAAATTTTTGTAATATTCTATAAAATTTTATAATTTAAAAAATAATATATTAAAATAATATTTATTTATATAATTATAAATTTAAAAACTAATCAAGGATAAAAGATGATTTTTTGTGATCTTATCAAATATCATTTAGGCGGAATAATCAGTTTAATGTGATATTTAAATTTATAAAAATAAAACAAATAAAATAAAAAATTCAAAGAAAGGAAAATTATGAAAAAAATTGGTTTATTTTTAGTATTTCTTATAATGATAACTACTTTTGTATGGTCTGCAAACAGCACTGAAAAAAAAGTAAAAATAGCATATTTGCCTATAACGCATTCATTGGCTCTTTTGCAAACGGCAAAAGAGTTACAAGAACAAAACGGAGTTAAAGTTGAATTGGTAAAGTATGGTTCTTGGCCAGAACTTTTGGATGCATTAAATACTGGTAAGGTTGATGGAGCTTCTGTTTTGATTGAACTTGCTATGAAATCAAAAGAAAATGGAGCAAAAATCAAAGCCGTTGCATTAGGTCATAAGGACGGAAATGTGGTAATAGTATCAAAAAATATAAATAATGTAAGTGATTTAAAAGGTAAAACTTTTGCCATACCGCACCGCCAGTCTTCACATCATATACTTTTACAAGATACTCTTAAAAGAGGCGGTTTAAGCACTGCTGATATAAATTTAGTAGAATTACCGCCTACTGAAATGCCATCGGCTCTTGCAAGTGGAACAATAGACGGATATAGCGTAGCAGAGCCTTTTGGTGCCATTTCTGTTGCAATAGGAACCGGAAAGGTTCTTTTTACATCCGAAGAGTTATGGGAAAATTCACTTTGTTGTGCCCTTGTTTTTACGGATGAATTTATAAATTCAAATGAAAATATAGCCAAAAAGATATTATCGGATTATAAAAAAGCCGGTAAAAGTTTAAATATAGAAAACGCAAAAAAGATAGCAAAAGAATTTTTTAAACAAAAAGATGAGGTTTTAGATATTTCTTTACAGTGGATTGCTTATGATGATTTAGAGATTACAAAAGATACTTACGAAGAACTTGTAAAAAAGGTCAAAGAGTATAAATTATCGGATAATCCACCTAGTTATGATGATTTTGTTAGAAATGATTTATAAGTATTAAACATGAAAACAATATTGTCAGTTAGATATAGTGTTATTTCTATTGTTTTTTTGATAGGAATTTGGGAACTATTGTTTTTGATAAGCGATTATAGTCCTATGCTTTTTCCTTCCCCGTTACATGCTCTAAAAGCATTGATAGAAATTAGCAAGGACGGATCGCTGTTTGTGAGCATAGGCGTTAGCTTATATCGTTTTTTTGCAGGATATATTAGTGCTTGTTTGATTGCCGTAATTCTCGGACTTTTTTTGGGTAGATATATGAATTTATTTAAATATATAAATCCGTCATTGCAACTTTTACGACCCATTTCGCCGACGGCTTGGACACCTTTTATAGTTTTATTATTTGGTATAGGCGATATTCCTGCTATCGCCATAATTTTTATAGCAGCGTTTTTTCCGGTTTTGTTATCTACTGTTTCAGCTGTGGTAAATGTGGATCAAATTTATTTTAAAGTAGCTAAAAATTTTGGAATTTTCGGATTTAGTTTTATTAGCAAAGTTCTATTTCCAGCAGCATTTCCAGGGATTGCAAACGGAATTCGCCTAGCGTTAGGTAGTGCATGGATATTTTTAGTAACTGGTGAAATGGTAGGAGCGCAATCGGGTCTTGGTTATCAAATAATAGATGCAAGAAATGAAATTAGAGCAGATATTTTACTTGCTACTATTTTTGTCATAGGTTTAATCGGTTTGATTTTAGACACTCTTCTTAAATTTGTGGAAAAAAGAATTTTAAGGTTTTGGGGAGATACAAAATAATGTCTTACATAGAAATTAAAAATGCAAGTAAAACATTTTTACAAAACACAATCGAATTCGTTGCTTTTAAAGATATAAATTTAAATATAGAAAAAGGAGAACTTATCTGTCTTTTAGGGCCTTCTGGTTGTGGGAAAAGCACTTTGCTTAATGCTATGGCTGGATTTGATGTAGTAAATTTCGGAAGTATTGTAATTGACGGTAAGGAAGTAAAAAAACCGACACCTAAAAATGTAACAATTTTTCAAAATTACGGACTTTTGCCTTGGCGAAGCGTTTTAAAAAATGTTGAATTTGGATTAGAATTTAAAAAAATATCTAAACATGAAAGAAGCGAAATAGCTAAAAAATATATAGAACTAGTTGGATTAACAAATTTTATTGATTATTATCCAAATAGGCTTTCTGGAGGTATGCAACAAAGAGTAGCCATAGCAAGAGCTTTTGCTGCAAATCCAGATATTTTGTTTATGGACGAACCGTTTGGGGCATTAGACGCGATAACGAGAATGAAATTACAAGATGATATAAACCAAATTTGCCAAAACGAGAAAAAAACCATAATTTTCGTAACACACGATATAGAAGAAGCTGTATTTTTGGCAGATAGAATTGTCGTAATGACTCCAAATCCCGGAAAAATAAAAAGTATAGTAAAAGTTCCTATGAGTCATTATAGAGATCGCACAAGCAGAGATTTTTTAGTTATAAGAGACAAAATTTTTGAACTATTTAATCTAAAAACAAATGATTATATAGAATATAATATTTAAGGGGTTGTTATGAGTGAAAAATTGCATAAACACGAAAAAAAGAGCACATTAGAACATTTTCATACGCACAGAAATTTAATCGGTTTTGATGAATACGGAATTCCTACCGTTACATTAAAATCGGCACATACTGATGAAGATGATAAAGATTTTATAAAAGATTATATGAACGCTGTTAGTGAATATAAAAAAACATTTCCTTCAAAACAAGATGTTTTAGAGCAAACTCCCGATCCAGCCGTAAAAGAGATGCTTTTAAGAACAGAGCAACTTGGTATAGATACGGCATTTGATAGATTTGACAAACAAAAACCGCAATGTAGCTTTGGATTGGCTGGAATTTGCTGCAAAATTTGCAATATGGGGCCATGTAAAATTACTCAAAAAGCTCAAAGGGGAATTTGTGGAGCCGATGCCGATTTAATAGTATCTAGAAATTTACTTAGATCGGCAGCTGCTGGTGTTGCTCAGCACGGAATGCATGCAAGAGAGGTGATTTTAGCACTTAAATGGGCGGCACAAGGCAAACTTGATATACCTATTTTAGGAATTCAAAAGATAAAAGATACCGCAAAGGCATTTGGTATAAAAGTTAAAAATAGATCCGTAAAAAAAATAGCAATAGAACTTGCTGATATTTTGCTTGATGATTTATCTAGAACAAATCCAGATGAGTATAGGACAATATCTGCTCTTGCAGTTCCTGAGCGAAAGGAAGTTTGGGAAAAATTGGACATTTTGCCTATAAGTGCATATCATGAAATAGCCGAAGCTTATCATAAATCAGGAGTTGCGACAGACGGAGATTGGAAAAGCATAATGCAACAATTTTTAAGATGTGGTTTGGCTTTTACATTTTCAGGAGTTGTCGGTTCTTGCATAGCAACTGATTGTTTATTTGGTGTCGGAGATAGGGTTACTTCAAAGGTAAATATAGGAGCCTTGGAAAAAGGATATGTGAATATAGCTGTTCATGGTCATTTACCGCTTTTAGTTAGTCAAATAGTAAAAGTAGGAAAAAGCGAAGAATTCATTAATCTTGCTAAATCAAAAGGGGCAAAAGGAATAAAATTTTATGGAATTTGCTGCACAGGACTATCTTCTATGTATAGGAATAGCGGTGTTATTCCACTCAGCAATGCCGTTTCAGCCGAGCTAGTTTTAGCAACGGGAGCGCTTGATTTGTGGGTTGCCGATGTTCAAGATGTTTTTCCTGCTATTATGGAAACTGCAAAATGTTTTAAAACAGTTGTTGTTACCACAAGTGATTCTGCTAGACTTCCAGGAGCTGAGCGTTACGAATACGATCATCATCATTCAAATATAGAGCAAACGACCGATTTAGCCGAAAAAATAGTAAAGCGAGCAATTCAAAGCTTTGAAGAAAGACAAGGAATTCCTGTTTTTATACCGCCTTATGAAATAGAAGCAGAAGTTGGTTTTTCGGTAGAGTATATACATAAAAGATTTGGCGGTTTTGCTCCGTTAGCAAAAGCCATAAAAAAAGGTGAAATTTTAGGTGTAGTAAATTTAGTAGGCTGTAATAATCCAAAAATTTTGTTTGAAAAATGCATAGTCGATGTAGCCGATGTTTTATTAAAAAATAATGTTTTAATTTTATCTAATGGTTGCGCCTCATTTCCGCTTATGAAACTAGGATATTGTGCCGTTAGCGGAAATAAAAAAGCAGGAGAAAAATTGCGTAAATTTTTAGAGCCCGATCTTCCACCTGTTTGGCATGTAGGAGAATGTATAGATAATACTAGATCAAGTGGAATTTTGGCAGGAATTGCAAAAGAGTTAGATAAAAAGATGTTTGAGCTTCCTTTTGCATTTAGTTCTCCGGAATGGAGCAATGAAAAAAGCATAGATGCGATGCTTGGTTTTAGATTAAACGGCATTAGTTCATATCACTGCGTAGAAGCACAAATTTATGGCTCAAAAAATATTATAGAATTTCTAAAATACGGAAGTTTAGAGACATTGGGTTCTTGTATGAATGTAAATATTAATCCTGTTAAGCTTGGTGAAAAAATAGTAGCCGATATGAAAGAAAAAAGAAAAAGGCTTGGTTGGGATGATTAGCAATCGTAAATTTAACTTAATAAAAGGAGCTTTGAGTTATGATTTTAACGCCAAAACAAAGTATATTTATAAATTTTGAATAAATTTGCAAATTTGAAAAATCGAAATATTTAATCGCAAATTCGCTATGCTTATGCCGACGATTTTGTGCGTTTTCGAGTGTGAGCGACCTAGACGCACTTTGCTGTGCGTCGCAAGGAAGCGAACATGACGAATCGCACGAAAGCTAGGCTGAATTAAATTTAAAAGGAAAAAAAATGAAAATTTTAGTTGCCCTTAGTGGCGGCGTCGATAGCTCTATCACTGCAAAAAAACTCCAAGACGCAGGTCATGAGATCGTGGGTGCGTATATGAAACTGCATAAAAACGAAGCTTACCACGAAAAAAATATCGCAAAAGTGCGAAAAGTAGGCGAATTTTTAGGGATAAAAACGCATATTTTGGATTTACAAGGGGAATTTGAAAAAAGCGTTTTTATGCCGTTTATCGAAGCGTATAAAAATGGTAAAACGCCAAATCCGTGTGCTTTGTGTAACCGCCACATAAAGCTTGGAAAGCTTTTGGAATTTGCAAAATCCATTGGTTGCGAAAAACTAGCCACAGGGCATTATGCAAGGCTTGAAAACGGGCTTATTAAGGTTGCGCTTGATTTAAGTAAGGATCAAAGCTATTTTTTGGCAAATGTTGATCCAGATGCCTTAAAATCGATGATTTTCCCGCTTGGAGAAAGCCTAAAAAGCGACATAAAAAACGAAGCCAGAAATTATCCCCAGCTTAGCGAAATCGCAGGAGCAAAGGAAAGTAGCGAAATTTGCTTTGTGGAAAATAGCTATATCGATATTTTAAAGGATTTCATGCAAACAGATTTGCCGGGCAGGGTTTTAAACTCAAATGGCGAAATCATCGGCACACATAGCGGCTATATGCATTATACGATTGGAAAAAGACGGGGTTTTCGCATTGATGGCGCACACGATCCGCATTTTGTTTTGGGGATTGATCCGCAAAAAAATGAAATCATCGTCGGCAAAAAAGAAGAGCTCGAAAGTTATGAATTTTCAACACTAAATTTCAATAATTTTTTAAGTGTCGATGAAATTTTAAAAACCGATGAAATTTTCGTCAAAATTCGTTACAGAAGCCCTAAAATTCGTGCAAATTTGCAAATTTTAGGTAGCCAAAACGGCGTAAAAGTTTATTTAAACGAACCTGCAAACGGCATTGCAAGTGGTCAGTTGGCGGTATTTTATGATAAATTCGATAGAGTAATTGCTAGTGGATTTATTGCGTAAAAAATTGAAAATTTTAAGAATTTATAAATGAAAAATTGTGTAAAATCCCAAAATATTTTTTCAAAAAAGGAAAAGTAATGGCTTGTCCCATGTTACAAGGCTGCAAAAGATTTTAATAAATTCGTTCGCTCAGGCGGAGTTTTTATAACCAAATTTGATTTTTTTATCTCACACATTTTCTTTGCAATTACGCTTGGTGGGGCATTTCACTGCAACTGCGTTTTCAAAAACCGCACTTTGGGTTGCCTAAGAAGACACAAAATTCCAAAAATTTCTGCATTTTCTTTTAAACATAGTAATATCTCACCACCTTTTTTACTCTACGAAATGCGTTTTTAGGCTTTTTACGGCTTGTCTTTTGAGTGCTTTTGCGTGAGTTTCGCTTGTGGCAACGCTAACGACGGGACATACCAGCCCGTCTCACTCGCACTACGCTCACAACACGCAAAAATCATCTCAAAATACTTCGCCTTAGATTTTTGTTTTTCAAATTTGTGTAAATTTTATGTTTTTTTGCAAATTTACGAATTTATAAATTTGCAAATTTTATATACTTATGCCGACGATTTCGTGCGTTTTCGAGTGTAAGCGACTGAGACGCACTTACTGTGCGTCGCAAGGAAGCGAACACGATGAATCGCACGAAAGCTAGGCTGATTTAATTTTTAAAGGAAATATTATGAAAAGTTATGTAACTGGCTTTCCTCGCATCGGCGAGCAAAGAGAACTTAAAAAAGCACTAGAAAGTTTTTGGAGTGGCAAGTGCGATTTGAACGCACTTAGTAAGGTCGCAGACGAGCTAAAAGATCGCCACATAAAATACCAACTTGACGCATGGACGGGCTTAATTAGCGTAAATGATTTCTCGTTTTATGATTTAATGCTTGATAATAGTGTGCTTTTTGGCGCAGTGCCCCAAAGATTTGCAAATTTAAGTGGCGTGGAGCAGTATTTTGCGATGGCGCGTGGAAACAAAGACGCCGTGGCAATGGAAATGACAAAGTGGTTTAATACAAACTACCACTACATCGTGCCTGAAATCAGCAAAAACACAAAATTTAGCCTAAATGCTGACAAAATTATAAACGAATACAAAGCTGCTAAAAATAACGATTTTAAGGATAGTTGCGCGTTAAAGATAAATTTAATCGGACCGATAACTTATTTAGCGCTTTCGAAAAGCACGGACGGGAGCGAACCACTAGCCAAACTTGATGAGCTAGTAGAAAAATATGCTGAGCTTCTAGGCGAGATTTCAGCCCTTGATAACGAAGTCGTCGTTCAAATCGACGAGCCGATTTTCGTAACCGATAAAGGGGTAAATTTAACAGATAAAATCGTCCCTGTTTATAATAAATTAAATTCGGTCGCTTCAAACATTAAAATCGTATTTATGACATATTTCGAACACGCCACAGAAGCTTTGAAAGAAGTCGTTAAAACGGACATTTGGGCTGTGGGGTTAGACTTTGTCTATGCAAGTAAAGAAAATATCAAAGCCGAACTTGAAATTCTAAAAGATGCGAAAACTACGCTATTTGCGGGTGTGATTGACGGACGAAATATTTGGAAAAGCGACATTGATAAAAAGCTAGAATTTTTGGAATTTGTCGCGCAATATGTCAGCAAAGATCGCCTTTATGTGGGAACTTCGTGTTCGCTTTTGCATGTGCCTTTTACTCTAAAATATGAAGAAAAACTAAACCCTGAGATTAAATCGTGGCTAAGTTTTGCGTGTGAAAAACTCGAAGAAGTCTGCATTTTAACGCACCTTTTCTTTAAAATTCCAATCTGCGACAGCGGTATCAAAAAATATGAAGAAAATCAAAAATCTGCCAAAACACGCCTAAATTCGCCGTTAATCCACGATATAGCGGTGCAAAATCGCGTGAAAAATTTAACCAAATTTGAGCGAAGTGATAAATTTGAAGACCGCATTAAAATTCAGCGCGAAGCCCTTGCTTACGGTGATTTGCCGACCACGACGATAGGCTCTTTCCCGCAAACAACCGAACTTCGCCAAGTTCGCAACGCTTATAAAAAGGGTCTAATTAGCAAGGAAGCCTACGAAAAAGATATAAAAGCCTATATCGATGAGTGTGTGGCTTTCCAAGAAGAGATTGGGCTTGATATTTTAGTCCATGGTGAGCCTGAGCGAAACGACATGGTTGAGTATTTTGGCGAACAGCTCAAAGGCTACGCATTTAGCGCAAACGGCTGGGTGCAAAGCTACGGCAGTCGCTGCGTAAAACCGCCGCTTTTATTTGGCGATGTAAGCCGTCCAAAACCGATGACTGTGGAGTGGATAAAATACGCGCAATCTCGCACAAGCAAGATTATGAAGGGTATGCTAACAGGTCCAGTAACCATTATGAACTGGTCGTTTGTGCGTGATGATAAGCCTAGAAGCGAGGTTGTTAAGCAACTAGCTTTGGCAATTAGTGATGAAATTTCTGATTTACAAGTTGCAGGGATTAAGATAATCCAAGTCGATGAAGCAGCCTTTAAAGAGGGCTATCCACTTCGTAAAGAAAATATCAGCCAGTACGAAAATTTCTCGGTGGGCGCGTTTAAACTCGCAGTTTCAAGCGCAGACGCTAAAACGCAAATTCACACTCACATGTGCTATTCTGAATTTAACGATATTATCAAAACGATTGAAGCGATGGATGCTGATGTCATCAGCATAGAAACGGCGCGTTCTGGCAACGAGCTACTTAAAATTTTTAAATCGGTCGGCTACAAACAAGAAGTAGGTCCTGGCGTGTATGATATACACAGTCCTCGTGTGCCAAGTGTAGAGGAAATGGTAGCGCAAATTAACGCACTTTTAGAAGTTTTGCCAAAATCTCAGCTTTGGATAAATCCTGATTGTGGGCTTAAAACTCGCAAATGGGAAGAGGTAAAACCAAGCCTAAAAAATATGGTAGAAGCTGTAAAAATCGCAAGAAACAGCTAATTGTTTGGGCTTAAAAGCCCAAACAATCAATCTTTGCATTGAATTTAGCCTAGCTTTTGCGTGATTTCGTAAATTTCTCGTTCGATAGCCTGACGGCTTATCTCGCTCGAAATTTACTTCAAAACACGCAAAATCGTCGGCATTTGATTGCCAAATTTAAGTTAAATTCTTTTTTCGAATTTATTTTTTCGTCATTCTGAGCGAAGCGAAGAATCTCAAATTCGAATTTACAAAATAATTCAATTCTGAATTTAAACAAGAGATTCTTCGCTTCGCCTTGCTTCGCTCAGAATGACGGCAAATCTGTCATTGTGAGAAATAAAGTTTCAAAGCAATCTAGGTAAATTCCAAAAATTTTAAATCGTAGTAAATTTTAATTACATTTCAAAATTTCAGCCGTATATTTTAATTCCGTAATATTGGGGAGAATACCTGTTTTATTTTCAATCGTAGTAGTGCAATCTTTCCCATCACGCCAACAAATCACCTTTTTATCAATAATTCTAAGCCTTATATTATCTCCATTTTTAGCAAATACGGAAGCTTGATTTCTTAAATCATTTCTTACATATAAATCGTAATTTGTAAATTCTCCCCAATCAACGCCTGGTGCTTGGGCAAATGATTGTATTTCTCCTAAAACCTTGCAATTATTTTTATTATCTGTAAAAATAATTTGTTTAGCATATTCATTTAGATAAGGTTCTGCTTTTTTATTTGGATAGGCACAACCAGCAACAAGTACTAAGGCAAAAACTAAAATTAAATTTTTCATGTTAATCCTTTAAAAAAATTTCTTTATCATCCCCCCCCCCCCTTTAAATTTTGCTGATTTTAAACTTAAATATGAAAAAATTTATTGTAAATTTCACTTGTTTTTATATCAAATTCGCTAGAATTCGTAAATTTAGATTGAAAAATCCAAAAAAAGGAAAAATTATGAGTAAAACAGCATTTATCACAGGGGCGACTTCTGGTTTTGGTTTGGCTACTGCCAAAGCTTTTGCAAACGAAGGTTATAACTTAATTATTCTTGGTCGCAGAGCAGAGCGACTTGACGAGTTAGCAAAAACAATCAAAAATGTTAAAATTCACAAAATCGCCGCAGATGTTAGAGATAAAAAACGCATTTTTGACGAAGTGGCAAATTTACCAGACGAGTTTAAAAATATCGAAATTTTGGTAAATAACGCAGGACTAGCTCTTGGACAAGAAAAGGTAGAAGAGGCAAATTTGGACGATTTTGAAACGATGATAGATACAAATATTAAGGGCTTACTTTATGTTACAAAGGCGGTTTTACCGATAATGAGTGCGAAAAAAAGTGGCTATATTTTTAATATCGGCTCGGTTGCGGGGAACTGGCCGTATCCAGGCGGAAATGTTTATGGCGGAACAAAGGCGTTTGTGAAACAATTTAGCCTAAATTTACGAAACGACATAAAAGGAAGCAATATTCGCGTTACAAATATCGAGCCGGGTATCGCTAAAACCGAGTTTTCGCTCGTTCGCTTTAAAGGCGATAGCGCAAAGTCTGATGCGGTTTATGACGGCACAAAGTATCTTACAGGAGATGATATAGCGCGAATTATCGTGGATTTATCAAAGCTTCCTGCGCATGTAAATATAAATTCGCTTGAAGTTATGGCGACAACGCAAAGCTGGGCAGGATTTGCATTTGAGAGATAAATTCGCATTTTTTATTAAATAAATTTTGTAAAAATGTTTTATAAAACGCAAAAAAATATGGTAAAATGCCGATTTCATTTTTCAGAATTGAGTATTTTATGATAAACAAACTTTTATGGAAATTGCTTTGTCTTTTGGCTATGTGTGCTGCGATCGTTTTCGTTGCACTATTTTTAGCTATTGATATTTTTATTATGGATAACATTAGCGAAATTAGCGTAGTAGAGACGATTCAAGGCATAAGTTTGATAGCTATATTTTTATCGTATTTTCATTTTGTCAATGTAGATAAGCAAAATTCATCTCTTTGGATACTTTCGGGCGGATTTTTTGCGTGTATGTTTATAAGAGAGCTTGACGCCTTTTTTGATGTTGCGTTTTATCACGGATCGTGGAAAATTCCCGCCATTTTGTTGGCTTTTGTGTCTATTTTTTATGCTTTTAAAAGGCAGTCGATACAAACTATCGGAAATTCTCTTTTGGATTTTATCAAAACACCACAATTTGGCTTAATGCTTGGCGGTTTGCTTTGTATTATTATATTTTCTCGATTTATCGGAATGCGTATAATGTGGGAATTTATAGGTGTAGAGCAAACGATAACTTTTGCAAAGTCCATAGCAGAAGAATCCTGCGAACTTTTCGGCTATATGCTGGTTTTACTTGCCACTATCTGGTTAGGTTTAGAAAGAAATTTTTTCAAATTTAAAGACTAGATTGATTTTTCTTTAAATTTGATAACCAAATGCCGACGATTTGTGGGGCTTACGAGTGTTTGCGAGTGAGATAAGGCTGTTTGCCTATCGAACGAAGCAAACACGAAGTATCGCCACAAGGCTAGGCTCACTTCAATTCCCAAAAATCTAATCAAAGTCCGCCAAATAGGGCTTTTAAGTCTTTTAATCCCTCGCCAGATTTCTCAGCCTTATCGCTTTCGATTAGTTCGATTTCATATCCAGTTAGCGTGGTAGCTAGGCGAATATTTAAGCCGTTTTTGCCGATAGCTTTGCTTTTTTGGTCTGAATTTATATAAACAATCGCTTTGTTTCCGTCGATTTTAACCGAATTTGTAATCGCAGGGCTCATCGCGCGAGATACGAAAATTTCAGGCTTATTTGAGTATTCGATTGCGTCGATATTTTCATCACGCAACTCTTTGCTTATAGCATTTATGCGAACGCCTTTTGTGCCCACGGTCGCTCCGACCGGATCTACGCTAGGGCTAAGGGCAGATAAAGCAATCTTTGCTCTTTGTCCCGGAATTCTAGCACACGCCTGAACTACAACACTTCCGTCGCGAATTTCAGGCACTTCTGAAATAAGCAAAGCTTCTAAAAATTTTGGGCTTGTGCGAGAAAGCTCCATTTTTATGCCTTGATTTTTTTCGGTATAAACTCGCCTTATAACGGCTCTAACGGTGTCGCCGACTTTAAAGCTTTCGCCTTTTATGCGATTTTTTCGTGGGATAAACGCCTTAAAATCTTCGATTTCTATAAAAGTCGTCTCTTCGTGGTCGATTTTTGTAACCGTACCGTGGATCATCGTGCCGACTTTATCTGTGTAGTTTTGCAAAATTTTCTCTTCTAAAAGTCTTTGTATGTGGTAGTTTAACTCCCTTGAAAGCACCATAGAAGCGGTTCTTCCTAAATTTTCTATATTTATGTCATAGCTGATTTCATCGCCGATTTCTATATTTTTATCGACTTCTTTTGCTTGTTTTAGGCTCATAAATTTGGCATTATCGCTTATTCGCTCATCGTCATCGGCGACAACTTGCACTTTTTGGTAAAGTTTGATTTTTTTTGTTTGCGGATCGATAACCCCATCGTATAAATACTGCTCGCCAAAAAGCTGTTTTGCAGTTTGGATAAAAGCAAGTTTTACTCGCTCTTTTACTTCTTCGATCTCTAAACCTTTTTCGTTTGCGATAGATTCGATAATATCGGTAACTTTTTCCATAAATTTTTTCCTTATTTTTAACAATACAAAATTTTGGGATTTTTAAAATTTTGAAAGTGGAAAATTATACTAAATTTACTCTTTTGTTTTGTTTAAACGAATTATTATGTAAATTTTGCTAAACTCACGAATTCTAAAATAAATTGAAAGGATTGGCATGGCAAAAAAATCATTATCGTTAAAACTTGCTAGAACAGAGCTTGGCAGCGAACCTGTGAGCATTGAGATTGATAAAATTGAAGAAGAAGTCAAAAAAAGCGGTCAAAAAATTTTCTATTTTGACAGAGATAATTCGCACAAAGATTTGATTGCTTTGGTTGAATTTTTTGAAAATAAAGGTTTAAGCGTATATCATCGCTCCGTAAAATACGGACTTGGCGAAAACGAGTATATGTATGAGGTGCATATACTTTGAGCAAACTGCTTTTTATACAAACTCTTGGCTGTGCGATGAATGTGCGTGATAGCGAGCATATCATCGCGGAGCTTAAAAAACAAGACTACGAAATCACACAAAATTTAGAAAATGCCGATCTAATTTTAATAAACACCTGCTCTGTGCGTGAAAAGCCTGTGCATAAGCTTTTTAGCGAAATCGGAGCGTTCGATAAGGTTCGCAAAAAAGGCTCTAAGATCGGAGTTTGTGGCTGCACGGCTTCGCATTTAGGAAGCGAAATTTTTAAAAAAGCGCCGTTTGTGGATTTTGTGCTGGGGGCTAGAAATGTCTCAAAAATCGGCGTTGCGATAAATTCGCCAAAATTTATTAGCACCGACATTAACTACGACGAGAGCGAATACGCATTTGGCGAGTTTCGCACAAGTCCGTATAAGGCGTTTGTAAATATTATGATAGGTTGCGATAAAAAATGCTCTTACTGTATAGTTCCGCAAACTAGGGGCGATGAGATTTCAATCCCTGTTCAGATTATTTTAAACGAAGCCAAAAAGGCGGCACAAAATGGTGCAAAAGAGATATTTTTGCTCGGTCAAAATGTAAATAATTACGGAAAAAGATTTTCAAATTCACATGAAAAAATTGATTTTAGCGATTTATTAAACAAGCTTAGCGAAATTTCCGGTGTGGAGCGAATTCGCTTTACAAGCCCGCATCCGCTTCACATGGACGATAAATTTTTACGCACATTTGCCGAAAATCCAAAAATTTGCAAATCAATCCACATGCCTTTGCAAAGCGGTTCAACCAAAGTTTTACGAGATATGAAACGGGGTTACACCAAAGAGTGGTATTTAAATAGAGCATTAAGACTTCGCGAACTTTGCCCAAATTTAAACATTTCTACCGATATAATCGTGGCATATCCGACTGAAAATGATGAAGATTTTAACAACACTATGGAAGTGGTTGGAAAGGTGCGATTTGAGCAAATTTTTAGCTTTAAATTTAGCCCACGACCACTAACGCCAGCTGCAAATTTGCCTTTAATTGACGATAAGATTGCTAGTAAGAGATTAACGCACTTGCAGTCTTTCCATAATGAAATTTTAGATGAAATTATGGCAGAGCAAAAGGAAAAAATTCACGAAGTTTATTTTGAAGAGTTGCGTGAAAACGGGCAGGTTGCAGGGCGAAGTTTTTCAAATTTTTTAGTTAGCGTTAATGGCAGTGAAGAATTACTTGGCAAAACAAAAAAAGTTTTGATAGAAAAAACGCAAAGAATGGTGCTTTATGGAAGAGTTACCGATTAAAAAACGAATTTTATTTTTCGTAACCGAATACCTACTTTTAGGCGTTTTATGGCTTATTTTTTTAACCTGCAAAAAAAATTATAACGACAACAAACTCCCGCCTTATCCTTGCGAAGTGCTTTTTTGGCACAATCGCCTAGCTTTTATGTGTTTTGCGTATAAAAAATGGTGGAAGAGTGAGCGAAAAAGGGACGGCAAGGTTATCATCTCAGATCACAAAGACGGCGAGATAATCACTCGCATAGTTAGCCACTTTGGTATCGGCGCGGTTCGCGGAAGTAGTTCAAAAGGCGCATTTAAGGCACTAAAAGGCGCATTTAACGAGATAAATAACGGAATTGATATTATTATCACACCGGATGGCCCACGAGGTCCGCTTCATAGCGTGGCTGACGGAGCAGTGGTAATAGCTCAAAAAAAAGATTTGGAAATTTATACGCTAACTTATGAAGCCGATCGATTTTGGGAATTTAATAGTTGGGATAAAATGCGACTTCCAAAGCCGTTTTCAAGGGTAAATTTTGCGATAAGCAAGCCATTTAAAGTAACAGATATGGAACTTGAATTAGCAAAAGAAAAAATCAAAAACGAGCTTTTTAAAGCAGAAAATGATAACAAATTTTAATAAATTCAGTTTAAATTTGTTACAATTTTGAATTATTTTTTAGGAGAAAAAAATGGGGCTTTTCTCGCCTGTAAAATCATTTCTAAGCGTGGTTTTAAAAGATAATATATGCAAATTTTATTATAGAAAATTAAGCGGTAAAAAAGTCGTTGATGAAAAAGTCGAAAAAATCGATCTAAAAACGAGCGAAGAAGAGGCTAGTGTGATTTTGGCTAAATTTGCTAATCTTGGCGAAAAAAGGCTCACAACCAGCTTTTTAATTGACAGCAAAGAGCAAAAAGCGATTTTAGGCGAAGTGGAAATCAAAGAAAATTTTGTATATCAGGAGATCGATAAGGGCTTCACGGTCGAACTCCCGCAAGAAATCATAGAAAAAACGGACGAAAAATTCGGCATTAAATTTGATTCGCACACCAGCCTTTTTAAGGTTTTGTATTTTTTGATGAAAAATCAGCACTTTGGCGAAACTGCGATGTTTGTGCTTAAATTTAGCGATAAAATCGCCTTTATCGTTGGAAATCAAGAAAAGGTAGCTTACGCAAATATCGTTTCGATGAAAGATCATTTCGAAGTCGATCTTGGCGATGAAGATGAGATGTTTTATGAAATTTTAAAGGGCGAGATTGACAAATTTTACACAGAACACGAAAGCGACTTTATAAATAGCATTTTTATCTACAATGACGGAAGCCTTGGCAACGAGATCGGCTATGTGATTTTTAGCAGGATTTTTGTAAAAACGAGCTTGACACTTGTGGATTTTGTCGATTTTATCAATAAAATTTCCATTAAAGAAAGCGTTAGACGCAGGTAAATTCGCGCTCTTTTAAGATTTCTTGGTGAGCGAAAATATAGGGACGAACAAGTGGTGGAATTCGCAAAATTCGGCATTTTTCTTTGAATTTTTTATCCATTTTTGTTTTCTCAAAAGGTGCTACAAAGTAGAATTTTTCGTTTTTGCAAACGCAAATTTTGCCAGAAAGGACGCAATCTGTTTTTAAAATTTCTTTTCGTTGATTTTGGCTAAGAACGATGCCCAAAATTTTACACGCTTTATCAATTAAATTTAGGCTTTTTTGCGAATTTTCAAGCACAAAAAATTTATCTTTTTGATAGAGAAATTCGCCTAGCAAATTTTCCTTGTCGATTGATAAAAACTCAAAACTTTTGGCTAAATTTAAAGCGTATTTTTCTACGAATTTATCGCTAAATTCAGCCCTTACGGCGTTCCTTGCAAATTTGGTATTTTCGTTTGAAATGTCATTAAAAAATTTGATTTTATTTTCGCTTAAAAACTCTAAAATTTGCGTTTTGCTGACATTATAAAATGGTCGCACGATAGCGTAATTTGTGCGATTTTCGATTTTTTCAAAGCCAAGCAGATTTGCTAAACCTGCGCCTCGTCCAAGTTGCATTAAAAACCACTCAAATTTATCGTTTAGTTGGTGCGCTGTGATAAGCGTGTCGTGTCCGAATTTAGCGCAAATTTCATCAAAAAAATCGTAGCGAATTTTGCGCGCAGTGTTTTCGAAATCGCCTGAATTTTCTAAATTTAGCGGAGCAGTTTTGATATAAATTTTAACGCCAAATTTATCGCAAAGCTCTTTTGCGGAAATTTCTTCTAAATCGCTATTTTCGCGGGTTTTATAATTCACAAAAGCGCAGTCAAATTTAACGCCTAAATTTAAAAGCGTGTAAAAAAGCGCCGTGCTGTCGCTCCCATGCGAAAAGGCAAGTAAATTTTTCCGCTCACGCAAAAAGTCCAAAATCTCGGTGTCAATGTTTAAGGTTTTCAAAATTTTATTTTTTTTCTTTCAAATTCATAGATAGTTTCAATATCGCCATAACTTTGAAACTGAACTCTATTTCTTATGCTTTCAAATGCTTTTTTGTTAATTTCCAATTCAAATTTATTTCGTCTTTTTTCATCGGAAATACAGTAGAATTCCGCATTAAAAAATTCAAGTTCTTTAAATTTAATTAAAGCATCCCTAAAATCAGTAGAATGCTCTACTTCGCAAACTCTTGTTGGATATAAAAATTCACTATTTCCACCAAACCAAATCACATCACAAAAAGATGCACTTCTTGAAATGATTTTTTCATAAGTAAATGGTGGAATATTTTTAAGAGAAATTAAACTTCCTAGTTTTTTACCATCAAAAATCCAAGCTTTATCGTTTGTATAGGTATCAAAACCACGCAAATTGCCGATTTCTATAAGCATACCTTGAATTTGCGAGTGCTTTCTCTCTGTTTTTTCTTGTTCAGTTTTTGGGCTATCTTGCTTAATAAAAATATCTTTTTCAAATTCTTTTAGCCCATATATGCCAAGTCCAACCCTAAAAAATTTATCACATTTTTGGACTACATATCTAATCGTATCATTTGGGGTTTTGCCTATGATTTTATTTCTGTCTTTGTATTGCCAAACTTCGTTATAAAGCTGTTTCAAAGAAGCAAATTTGCCATTTTTAAGCATAACCTGTTCAATGGCTTCTTCGTAGGTAAAATCCATAATAAATCCTTAATATTATATATTAAAATAAGCAATATTATAACAAAATACTGCCAAAAGAAAATTTTCAAATTTATTAAATTTTTTTTACTATTTTCCCTATGAGTTTTCCGCCCACGAATTCGCTAATCTCGCACTCATATAGCTGTCCGATTTGCAAATTTTGTATCTCGCTTTCGTTGATTAAAATCTCTCCGTCGATGTCTTTGTCCCAAAGAGTTAGTTTTGCGCCGTAAAAAAACTCGCCCTCTGAGCTAATGCCCGTGATTTCCACGCTTTGCGTGGTGCCTACAAGCCCAGCGAAACTCGCCAAAATCGCTTTATCTACGATTTTTTCGATTTTATTTAGCCGTTTTGTGATAACGCGAGTTGGAATTTGCTCCATATTAAAACTTGCCGTATCTTCTTCTTTGGAGTAGGCAAAGGCTGAAATTCTATCAAATTTAAACTCGCTTAAAAATTCGCAAAGCTCGTTAAATTCGCTCTCGCTCTCGCCCGGGTGTCCGATTATCACGCCGGTTCGCAAAAACGAATTTGGAGCAGAGCGCATTAAATTTAGCAAATTTAAAATTTCATTTTTCCCGTTTCCACGCTTCATAATTTTTAACATTTCGTCATTTATGTGCTGAATCGGCATATCGAAATAATTCACAAAAACGCTTGAATTTATGATAGTTTTAATGAGTTTTTCGCTGGTTGTAGTCGGATAAAGATAAAGAATTCGCGCAAATTTCACGCTCTCAATTTTTTCGATACGATTTATGAGCGCGATTAGCCCGTCTTTTTCGCCCATATCTCGCCCATAGCTGCTCGTATCTTGCGCGATAAAGCTAAAATCATAAAATCCCTGTGCGACCAAATCCCTGACTTCGGCTTCGATGTCATCTAAACTGCGACTTTTTAGTCGCCCTTTGAAGCTTGGAATCGCGCAAAAACTGCATTTTTGGTTGCACCCTTCGGCTATTTTAATGTAAGCGTGAAAATTTGAGCCAGTGATTACCCTTTTTTGCGTGGTTTGCAAGTAAGTGTGGGGCGAGAACAGATTTTGTTTTTTTAAAATCATCTCGTCTATTTTGTCGTAGTCGCCGACACCGCTGAAAATATCGACTTCGGGAAGCTCGCGCATAAGCTCGTCTTTATAACGCTCCATAAGACAGCCAGTTACGACTAAAACGCCGTTTTTTTTCTTAAATTCGGCGAGTTCTAGGATCGTGCGGATACTCTCTTGCTTCGCCGAAGCGATAAATCCACAGGTATTTACTATCATGACATCGGCATTTTCAGGCTCTTGGACAATTTCGTAGTTTTGCAACCTACCAAGCATAATCTCGCTATCGACGAGATTTTTATTACAACCAAGGCTTACTAAATATAACTTTGGCATTTTATAACCAAATATTATCGATTAGGCGGGTTTTGCCGACATAAGCAGCGATTAGGATTATCGAATTTGAAAGTTCGATTTGCGAAATTTCGTTAAATTCGCGATCGACAAATGCGATATAATCGACCTTCAACGGCTCTAAAATGTTTAACATTTGCGGTTTTATCGATTTGACATCGAATTCGCTATCTTTTACTAGATTACTAGCTTTCAAAAGTGCGCGTGAAATTTTTAGCGCCATTAGCTTTTCTTCTTCGTCTAAATAAACATTTCGTGAGCTAAGAGCCAAGCCGTCGCTTTCTCTAACGATTTCGCACGGCTCGATATGAATATCTAAAAACATTGATTTAACCATATTTTTAACTATTATTAGCTGTTGAGCGTCTTTTTTGCCCATATAGACATTTTTTGGGCGAACGATATTAAAAAATTTATTTAGCACGGTTAAGACGCCGTCAAAATGCCCAGGTCGCGTGGCACCTTCTAAAATGGTTGAAAGCTCTAACGGAGCTACGACTTTTGGCTCGATACTTGTATAAATTTCATCTGCTTTTGGGATAAACATCGCATCAACGCCCAAGCTTTCGCAAATTTTAATGTCGGCTTCTTCGTTTTTTGGATATTTCTCAAAATCTTCGTTTGGCAAAAATTGCGTAGGATTTACAAAAGTTGAGACAAAAACGGCTTCGTTTTCTTCTCTACATTTTTTAATCAAACTCGCATGTCCTTCGTGCAACGCTCCCATAGTCGGCACAAAGCCAACGCGCGAATTTAAAGAGTTTCTATAAACTTTAAGATCTTTTATACTTCTAAAAATTTGCATGATTTTTCTCTCTCTTTGAAATTTTTTGAACTAAATTATAACTCAAAATTTCTGAATTTTAAATTTTCAAGTTTATTATAAAGGTTAAAATGCTATAATTTCGCCAAAAGGGGATAGATTTTGGATAATTACGAATACACCGAACTTTTAAAAGATTTAAAAAATAAGATTAACAATATAGCCTTGATTATCAAGCCTGATGAGATTATTTCGCGTTTAGATGAGATCGCAAAGATCGAAAGTGATCCTAGTTTTTGGGGCGATGTCAAAAAGGCTACTCAAATCGGCAAAGAAAAGACGAAAATTTCATCGATTTTGGATAAATTTAAAAAGGCAAAAGGCGAACTTGACGACGCTAGTGAAATTTACGATCTCGCAAATGAAGAAAATGACGAAGCTACGATGAACGATCTTTTTGATACTGCGCCAAATTTGCAAGAATATATCACAAACCTTGAACTTGCGATGATGTTAAACGGTGATGATGATAATAAAAATGCTATTATTACAATCCACCCGGGAGCCGGTGGCACTGAGAGCAATGACTGGGCGAGTATGCTTTATCGTATGTATTTGCGTTTTTGCGAACGAGAAGGCTTTAAGGTCGAAGTTTTGGATTTCCAAGAGGGCGAAGAAGCTGGTTTAAAAGATGTTAGCTTTATCGTCAAAGGTGAAAATGCTTATGGTTATTTAAAAGCTGAAAACGGCGTTCATAGACTGATAAGAGTTAGCCCATTTGATAGTGCAGGACGCAGACATACGAGTTTTGCTAGTGTTGTAGTAAGCCCTGAATTAAATGACGATATAGAAATAAATATAGAAGAAAAAGATCTTCGTATAGATGTTTATAGAGCTAGTGGAGCCGGTGGTCAGCATGTAAATAAAACTGAAAGTGCCGTTAGGATAACTCACATGCCAACGGGCATTGTCGTGCAGTGTCAAAACGATAGAAATCAACATAAAAACAAAGAAACGGCTATGAAAGTTTTAAAGTCCCGCCTTTATGAATTAGAACTTGAAAAACAAAGACAAACAGACGAAAATGCACCTAAAAGCGAAATCGGTTGGGGTCATCAAGTAAGAAATTATGTGCTTTTTCCGTTTCAGCAAGTAAAAGATTTGCGTAGCAATATCGCATATTCGCAAACGGACGCCATACTAGATGGCGATATTAAAAAAATAATTGAAGGTGTTTTGATTTCACAACAAAAATAAACTTTTATGAAAGGATAAGATATGAGTGAAGATGGAATTCTAATCGCACTTGGTTACAGCGTAAATGACGCCACTACGGCACAACTTAGAGGAATACTCTCAAAATGTGATTTTAACACAACGGAGTTAGATCATATAGTTACGCTAAATGACAAACTAAAAATTTACGGAGCGTATATAGCGATGTCAAATTCAAATCCGTATTTTAAAATCAAAAACGAAGCTGCTACCGAAGAGAAAAGAGAAGCGGTTAGAGATATGATTTTTGGCTGGTCTGATAAATATAAACTTCGCCTTGAAAAGGTAAGCGGAAAAGAAACTTACTATATAAGTGGCAGATTTTAAGGAATTTAAGATGAAAAAATTTATTTTGGCATTAAGCGTGTGTGCGTTTTTTGTGGGTTGTTCTGGCACTAGCGGGGGACCTGCTCCGACTGTTACGCAAACTTCAACTACAAGCATGGATAATAGAACATTTGATAGTATCCAAGCAGGAGTTAATGAACAAAGCAATATAGAAGGTAAAGCTGTCGTAAGCGATGCTTGTAAAAGCGGAAATGTTTCTATGTGTAGAAGTTTTGCGGATAATATGTATTCAAAGGGCGATTTTGCTTCCGCGATTAATGCTTATAATATCAACTGCGCCCTAGCGCAAGATATTCCGTCATGTGTGCGTATGGCATATATGTTTGAAAAAGGCGAAGGCGTAGCAAAAAATATCAACAACGCAATCGATATTTTTATGAGAGCGTGTTATGGTGGTCATGCGCAAAGTTGCAAAGAAATGCGACGACTAGGATATAAAGGTTAAATTTAAACGATAAATTTGCAAATTCTGCACTAAATTTTGCAGAATTTGCATTTTTTTGTTTTATTATGAATTTATATAAATTTTTAAGCTTTCAAAGACTAAAATTTCATAAAATTTTTATAAGGACATAGAGATGAAAACTAGAATTTTAGGACTATCTATTGGTTGTGCGCTTTTGCTAGGTTTTGGCGGTTGTGCTTTAAATCAAACTAACGAGCCACCTAAAAAACAAGAAGTAATTATCGAAAAAGAACCACCTAAAAAAGTTGTAAAAACCAAACAGAAAAAACAAGCTAAACAAACTATAAAAGTAGGGCAAGATAAGGCTACGGTTCAAGCTGAGCCTATACAAAATACCCAAAAAACAGATACAAATGAGTCATATAAATATACGATAATCTTAGATTAATTAAATTAGTAAATTTGGCACCAAAAAGTGCCAAATTTACGCTTTTTGCCATAGAATTTATCTTTTTCTTAAAATTTATTTCAAATTTATTAAAGAACTCATCACAAAAATTTAACGCCGTGCGAATAAAATTCTCGTAACTTTTCATAAAGGATTGACAATGAAAACTAGAATTTTACAACTTTTTACGCTTTGTGTTGTCGGACTTGGTTTTAGCGGGTGTGTTGTATCGCACGGCACCCATGCGCATGTAAGCGGCGGAATTTATGCGACAAGCGGGGATTATTACGAAGATCGCTACTACCGCGTTCCAAGAGAACGAGTGGTTGTTGTCCCGCAGCAAAAAGTGGTCGTAGTGCCACAAAAAAGAGTTGTGCTCGCTCCGCAAAAAAAGGTTGTCGTAGCGCGTCGTCCTGCTGTTCGCCCAGTTGTAGGGGTAGCGCCAAAACACGATGCAGGAGTTTTGCTGCGCCGTGATATGAAACCACGCCATAACTTTGTAAAAAAAGACGACAAAATTCCGCCACGAGCAAAAGATAGAGCATTTTCGTCACACCAAGTGAAAAATCAAAAAGTAGCACCGCCAAAATCGCAAGGCGTATTTAAGCGCGAAACCCCAAAAAGATATGCAAAAAATTTGCCACCACGACCGCCACACAGATAAGAAAATTCACTAAATTTGGTCAAATTTAGTGAATTTAAACATTAAATTTAGCAAATTTACCACTTCCAAATAAATACAAAGCGATTAAATATCGCTTTGGATATTTTCTTAACTTATAATTATTTATAAAAAAATCTTAAAATTTTCTCTGTGTGATATTTGCGAATTTTTTAGAGATTATGAGAAAATTTAGGCTAAATTTATCGCCTTATTCATAGATTTTAAAATCAAATTTTCATCAAATTCGTTGTCGTAAAAAAGATTAAAAGCTAGTGCTGCTTGATAAACTAGCATTTCTTTGCCGTCTTTGACTAAAAGTCCATTGTCTATTGCTAATTTTAAAAACGGCGTAATCTTGCCGTAAATGGCGTCAAATGCGAATTTTGCTTCCTTAAAAACAGCATCTAGCATTTGGGTTGGAGCTGGCAAAAAGTCATCTTTAAGCCCTGCGCTTGTGGAATTTACGATTAGGTCGTATTTGGTGAATTTAAAATCAGCGTGAGTATAGAAATTTTCGCATTTAAAATTCTTATCTGATTTATCGCTACGATTTAAAATATCGAATTTAACGCCGTTTTTATGCAAAATATAGCTCATCGCTCTTGTTGTGCCACCAGCTCCTAAAAGCAGAGCATTTTTGATTTCGCCAAATTCGCAAATCGCCCTATAAAAGCCAAGTGCGTCGGTGTTATAGCCATAAAATTTGGAATTTTTATAAACAAGGGTATTAACCGAGCCGATTTCTTTGGCACTTTCGCTTAAAATTTCGCTAGTTTCGTAAGCGTTAAGCTTAAAAGGCACGGTTATATTCGCACCCTTTAAACCTAAATTTAAAAATTTTTCCTTTAAATCACTTCCCTTTTCAAGCAAAACTCGCCCGTAATATGCATCAAGTCCTAGCTCTTTTATCGCCAAGTTATGCAGTCTTGGCGAAACTGAGTGGGCTATCGGATTGCCAAAAACGGCGAATTTATCCATTATTTTACCCGATAAATAAAAGCTTCATTGTTAAGTGTTTTTACATCGCTCATAGCTTTGCTTAACTCGTCGTTGTTTTTAAAAGGACCGACCAAAATGCGCGTTAGATTACCTGATTTATGCGCAATCGGAGTATAACCCTTTTCGGATATTTTTTTGATACTAGGCGCATTTGGATTGTATTGTGAAAGGGCATGAACTTGGATATAAGTTCCACTGGCTAAATTTGCGACATCTTTTATATTGCCGCCTTTTGGTTGCGTTTTTGCAGGTTCGCTATTTTTAGGTTGTTCTTGTTTTTTAGGCTCTTCTTTTTTTGGTTCAGGTTTTTTGGTTTCTACCTTTGGTTGTTCCTTTTTAGGCTCAGGTTTTGGTTGGACTTTTGGCTCTGTTTTTTTAGGTTCTTCTTTTTTTGGTTGTGGTTTAGGCTCGGCATTTGCTACGACTTGTTGTTGTGGTTGCACAGTTTGCGGTGTAGGAGCGATTTGAACCTGCGGTTCTTCTTTTTTGATTTCTATTATTTGCTCTTTTACATCGACCTTTACTTCTTCTTTTTTGATTTCAAATTTAGCGTCGTTTTGTGGTTCGCTAGGCTCGATTTTTGGTTGTTCAGGCTTTTTTACTTCGACTTTTGGCTCTTCTTTTTTAGGTTCAGGTTTTGGAGTTATGACAATCGGTTCTAGCTTTGGCGCTTGCTCTTTTTTTGCAAGTTCAGCTTCGCTTGGCATTTGCAAATTTGCGCTAGTATCAATATTACCTTTATTTATGAATTTCATTATAATCAAAACAATCAAAAATAAAATTATCAAAATTGCAATAGCAGTTAAGATTTTTTTCACACTTGCGCTTTTGTCATTTCCATTTCGATTTAAAACTATATCATTAATGTCTTCCATGCTGTATGGATTGTGATTCATAAAGCTTCTCCTATAAATTCAAAATCTATTTTGCGAATTCTACCATAATAAAATTTGCAAAATAGACAAATTCGGGCAAATTTGCCCGAATTTTAATACATTGCTCTATCGTAAATGATAAATTTATGTGCTAAATCTGTAACTTCTTTTTTAACTTTTGCTTGAAGTTCGGTATTTGTTATATCATTTAGCACATCTGCGATTTTATTTGCGATAAACTCAAACTCAGCCTCTTTCATGCCGCGAGCCGTTAAGGCTGGGCTTCCTACGCGAATTCCGCTTGTTATAAATGGACTGCGAGTTTCGCCCGGGACTGTGTTTTTATTTACGGTGATTCCAGCGTTTCCTAGGGCTATATCAGCGTCCTTTCCGCTAAATTCTTTATTTAAAAAGCTTACTAAGATTAGGTGATTATCTGTGCCGCCGCTTACTAAATCAAATCCCCTTTTTACCAAAGTTTCGCCTAAAATTTTTGCATTTGCTTTGACCTGTTTTGCATAAACTTTCCATTCATCGCTAAGATTATGTTTGAAGCCAACAGCCTTTCCTGCGATGACATGCATTAAAGGACCGCCTTGAATGCCTGGGAAAATCGAACTATTGATTTTTTTAGCGAATTCTTCATCGTTCGTCATAATGATACCGCCGCGTGGTCCGCGAAGTGTTTTATGTGTAGTCGAGCTAACGACATGGCAGTGTGGGAACGGATGAGCGTGCTCGCCAGCTACAACTAGACCTGCGATGTGAGCCACATCGGCAAACAAAAACGCACCCACGCTATCAGCGATTTCTCTAAATTTAGCAAAATCTATCTCTCTTGTATAGGCACTCGCGCCACAAACTATCATTTTTGGTTTTACGATGTTTGCTATGTCGGCTACGCGGTCGTAATTTATGCGACCATCTAGCTCTACGCCGTATTCAAAGCTCTCGTAATATTTTCCGCTACTTGAAACCTTTGCGCCATGCGTTAGGTGTCCGCCGTGGCTTAAAGACATACCCAAAATTTTATCACCCGGTTTTAAAAACGCACCATAAACGCCCTGATTAGCTTGTGAGCCTGAGTTTGGCTGAACATTTGCAAATTCGCAACCAAAAAGTTTTTTACATCTTTCAATAGCGATAGTTTCGATTTCATCGACAAATTCGCAGCCGCCATAATATCTTTTGCCGGGATAACCTTCTGCGTATTTGTTTGTAAGGATTGAACCCATTACAGCCATGACTTCTGGGTAAGTGAAGTTTTCACTTGCAATCATCTCCAAATGGTCGCATTGACGCGCCAACTCTTTGTTTGTTAAATCAAAAATTTCTTTATCAAAATTTTCTAACATTTTTATTCCTTTTCTGAATTTATCGGCTTCATAGCCGGAAATAAAATAACATCGCGAATCGATTTTTTATTTAGCAAAATCATCACAAGCCTATCGACACCTAGCCCCCAGCCAACAGTCGGTGGCATAGCATAGCTTAGGGCTCTAACGAAATCTTCGTCCATTTCGTGTGCTTCGTCATCTCCTGCGTTTTTAGCATCAATTTGCGCTTTAAATCGTTCATATTGATCGAGCGGATCGTTTAGCTCGTTAAAAGCGTTTGCTAGTTCGCGTCCTGCGATAAATAGCTCAAATCTCTCTGCGATTTCAGGATTTTCGTCGCTTCTTCTTGATAACGGCGAAATCGAAATCGGAAAATCGATAACAAATGTCGGATTTATGAGCTTATGCTCGACATAGTTATCAAAAAGTTCGGCTTGTAAATGCCCTAAATCTAAATTCTCGTTTGCTTCAAAATTATCGGCTTTGAGTTTTTCTATGATTTTTGCTTTATCGTTTATGATTTCGCTTGAAATTCCGCCGATTTGCGTGATAGCGTCAAGGTATTTTATGCGAGTAAATGGTTTTGAAAAATCCACGCTTACTTCGTCAAATTCGATAACTTTTGGCAAATTTAACTTTTGCAAAAGTGTCGCAAAAAGCTCTTCGGTTAAATCCATAGCGTCATTATAATTATGCCAAGTCCAGTAAAACTCAATGCTGGTAAATTCAGGATTGTGCGTTAAATCCATGCCTTCGTTTCGGAAATTTCTATTGATTTCAAAAACAGCTTCCATACCGCCTACGATTAGGCGTTTTAGATAAAGTTCAGGTGCGATTCGCAAAAATCTATCCACATCAAGAGCGTTGTGATGAGTGATAAAAGGCTTTGCGTTGGCTCCGCCTGCGATTGGGTGCATCATCGGAGTTTCGACTTCTAAAAAGCCTTTTTTCTCAAAGAAATTTCTAATGGTGCTAATGATGATGGATCGTTTTATAAAGTCATCTCTAACTTCTGAATTCATTATCATATCAAGGTAGCGTTGGCGGTATCTCATTTCTATGTCTGTTAAGCCGTGAAATTTTTCAGGCAAAACTGAAATGGACTTTGAAGCAAGAGTTAGGCGGCTAACATGAATACTAAATTCGCCCGTTTGCGTGACAAATGCGTAACCCTTGACTAAAACTATGTCACCCACTTCAAGATTTTTCTTGAATTTAGCGTAATCTTCTTCGCCGATACTATCGCGTGAATAATAAATTTGGATTTTTCCGCTTTCATCTTCGATATTTCCAAAAGTCGATTTTCCCGCAACTCGCTTAAATTTAAGGCGACCTGCTATGCTAACTTCTTCTGTGGCTTTTTTCTCTTCTAAATCCTGTATAAAAGCAAATTTATCTCTAAATTCTTTTATACTCATATCCTTAACTAAAAAATGCGGATAAGGATTTACTCCTAAACTCCGCAATTCATTTGATTTTTCTATTTTTTGAATTTCAAGCTGGTTGTCAAACACTATTTATTTCCTTTTTTTAGCGCAATCGTTGCAAATTCCGTAAAGTTGCATAAGATGTCCAGTGAGAGTAAAGCCGTTAGCTTTTGCTATATTTACCTGTTTTTTTTCTATGCTGTGATCTTCAAATTCAACGATTTTATTGCAGTTTTTGCATATAAGGTGATCGTGGTGATCTCTGTGGGCAAGTTCAAATTTTTTGCCTTGTGCGCCAAAAGAGATCGAAGTCGCCATGCCTGAATCTTCAAGCAAATTTAGCGTTCTATAAACAGTTGCTATGCCGACATTTAGCTTTGGATATTTTGCTTTTACTTCCGCGTGTAGGGCTTCTGGCGTAAAGTGAAGATCGCTGTTGTAAAGAATTTCAAGCAAAACTTCTCGTTGCTTTGTGTATTTAAGCCCGTTTTCTCTAAGAGCTTTTTTAAATTCGTCCATTATCTGGTTGAAATTTAAATTTTGAATATTTGTTTTCATATTTCATTTCCTTGCGTTTGATTTATATCGTTTAAATTTAATTCATTACTTAAATTTGAGTCTAAAATTAGACTGCTGTTTGTATCAGAAATTTTGTATTCAGGTTCGCTTATAGCTTCATTTATTGTCTCCTGCACGGCATTTATATTTTCTTTTACGCTTGGATCATCTTTCATTTGCATTATCCAGTCGCCGACATTTACTAAATGCGGATAAACTGCACTTGTGCTAAAAAATCCCTTTGTTTGTTCGTTTAATAAAGCAGAACCTTTTATCATCGTGGCAACTACGGCAAAGATTAAGAAAATTTTAGCCGAGCTAAAAATAAATCCGCCAAGTTTATCGACAAAACCCAAACCGCTCCATTTAAAGAATTTTGAAATAATTTCGCCTAAAATAAGGCAAATAATCCAAGTTCCAAATAAAATAGCCAAAAATCCAGCTAAAAGCTCGGTAGAATCGCCACTTAAAACACTGGTTGCAGATTTTAGGTTGTAAATTTTTTCACTAATCCAAGCCCCTGCCATGGCCTTATATCGAACTGCCAAAATAAGACCGCCGATAAGCCCTAAGATTCCAAAAATTTCTTTTATAATGCCGTTTGCAAGACCGCGCAAACCAAAAAGCACAATCAAAGCTATAACAACAGCATCAAACCAATTTATACCTTCAAGCATCACTCACCTACTATACCGATTAGCTCTTGTAAATTTGTTGAATATCTAAGAGCATTTTCTTTTGATATGAAATTTGAGCGAATCGCTTTTACCATAGCTTGTGTTTGGGTTACCATGCCTGTTTGTTGTTGGTTAAGTTGCATTTGTGAGTAAATTTGATGAACTTTGTTTTCGCGGATTAGGTTAGCAACGGCGTTGTTGTTTATCAAAATTTCATGTATCGCGATACGACCACCGCCAAGCTTTGGAAGCAAAGATTGCGAAATAACCGCAGTTAGCGAAACTGAAAGCATGTTTCGCACTTGAAGTTGCTCGCCACCGTCAAAGCTATCGATGATACGGTTGATTGTTTGGATCGCTGAGTTTGTGTGAAGTGTTCCAAAAACCAAGTGTCCTGTTTCAGCCGCAGTAATGGCAATAGAAATAGTTTCACGATCCCGCATCTCACCGACTAGGATAATATCAGGGTCTTCACGCAGTGAGAATTTCAAAGCTTGTGCATAAGAGTGTGTGTCTGTTCCTATGTTTCTGTGAGAAAAAAGCGATTTTTTATTTGTATGGACAAATTCCACAGGGTCTTCAACCGTGATAATGTGTTTTCTCTCTTTTTCGTTGATTTCATTTAGCATAGCTGCTAGGGTTGTTGATTTACCAGATCCTGTCGGACCGGTAACTAAAATCATACCTTTTTCGCGTTTGACGACTTCTTTAAAAATATTTGGTGCTTTTAAATCATCAAGGCTAGGAATATCGATAGGAATAATACGAAACGCAGCAGCCAAATCACCGTTCATAGTGTAGTAGTAGTTGCCCCGAAAGCGTCCGATATTTGGTAACTCAATTGCAAAGTCAAGCTCTTTGTTTTCTTCAAGTTCGCTTTTTTGCGCATCGGTGATTAACGCATAGCAGATATACTCAATATCCGTTCCTGTTAGCGGATCCATTGCCAAAGGACGCAAAGTTCCGTCAATGCGAATTTGCGGAGCACTTCTTGAAACTAGGTGCAAATCCGAAGCTTTGTTAAAAACAACGGTTTTTAACATCGTTTCGATGTCAATTAATTTTTTTTGATTCTCTTCCATAAAAACCTTCCTTATTCTATGATTTTAGGGACGACAAAATAGCTTCCGTCGCTGTCCGGTGCGTGTTTGATAATCGTATCAATCACATCGCTTTTGCTAGGCACATCTTCTCTAAACGGCGTTCCGCCCTTTAAAGTGGTGATAGCCACCTGAGTATCGTCCAAATTTAACTCATTTAAAATTTCGACGAAATCCACGATATTATTTAGTTGATTTTTAATCTCATCACGCTTGTTTTCAGGAATTTTTAAAGCGCTTAGTTTTTCAAGTTTGTTTAAAACGACATCGTCAATTATCATTGATTTCCTTTTTTTGATAAATAAAACGAGACATTATATCATAATTTATCTTGATATTAGTCGCTTTTAAATATTTTATGCTACAATTATGCGAAATTTAATTTTTAAAAAAGGATACAAAATTGGCTTTAAAGGACGATATTGCAGGTATTAAACAAGAAATAGGCACAGAAGAGCAGTTTTTGGAAAGTATCATCAAAAGCGAACTTTTCATTAAAAAATACAAAAAACCTTTGCTGGGACTTGTTGCGATTTTAGTTTTGGGGTTTGTGGGATACTATGGAAATTTGTTTTTTGAAAACAAACGCATTGACAGCGCAAATGCACTTTATAACGAGCTTTTGAAAAATCCAAATGACAATGCAAAAAAAGATGAGTTAAAATCAAAAGATATAAATTTATATGCGGTTTTCGAGCTAAAAAATTCGCTTAAAAACGGAGATAACGCAAAACTTGATGAGTTGGCAAATTCTAATATAGATCCGCTTTTAAAAGAGATTATAAATTTGCAAAACGGAAAACAAGGTGTTTTGCTAGAAGATTATAACAGTTTCATCAACGGATATGAGCTTTTAAAAAGCGGTAAATTTGATGCTGCCGAAGTTGAATTTAATAAAATTCCTGCCGATTCGCCGTTTAAACAAATGGTTGTAAATTTAAAACACTATAATGGATAAAAAAAATGAAAAAATATGCACTTATTTTAACGATTTTGGTCTCAGTTTTTTTTACAGGTTGTTCGACAAAAAGGCAATATTTCGAGCCGTTTGATGAAAATGTCGCAGGAAAAGTTAGTTTTGAAGGAAATTTGCCTTCAAAAATCATCGCTTCAAATTACAATGGTGCAACACTTGCTAACGGTAATGTCGTCTCTAAAATGGGCGTAAATTCAAATTTCAAACTAGCAAAAAATGAGAAATTTTTAGGTGAATTTGAAGGTAAATTTGTAAGCACAAACGAAAAAGGTGCGTTAAAAGTTAGCGATGAAAGTGGTAATTTATTACTTGATACATATATCGATACTCAGGCTTTAAGTGCAGCCATAAACGGCGATGATTTGGCGGTTGTAGGCTCAAATAACGCCATTTATCTAATCAAAATTTCATCAAATTCGGTTGTAATGAATCAAAAACTAAGACAAGCTTATGCAGTTGATTCTAGGGTTGCTTCGCCTGTTTTTGTCGAGCAACTTGTCATCTATCCTAGCCTTGATGGGCTTTTGGTTATAGCAGATAGATACAACGGTCGCATTATAAGAGATATGGTTATAAGCGATCAGCCGTTTTTTAACAATGCTATTGAATTAAAAGTTTTGGGTGATAATATGTATGCAACGACTGCTTCAAAAATCATGCTAATCTCTCCTATGGGAAATAAATCTTACAACGGCGAAATTCGCTCCGTGCTTTTTGGAAATGATAGAATTTACGCATTTTTAAAAGACGGCGTGGTTGATATGCTAGATTTAAATTTAAACAAAATAAAATCTAAAAAATTCACATTTGCGTTGTTTGCAGGTGCGGGAATAGCAGGAAATTCGCTAAATATCGTTGAGAAAACCGGATATTTGATTAAAACTGATTTAAATTTAGAAAATGAGCAAATTTTTGAGCTAAATGATGAAATCGACGAGAAAACTTTTGTGAATTCACACGCATTTTATCACGACGATAAATTTTTAAGTTTTAATTAAAATGCAAAAACAAATTTCGGAGCTTTTATTATCAAAAAAGCTCCTTTTAAAAAATTTCAAAACGCTAGATACCAAAGAATTTAGCAAAAAACGCTCGTATGAAATTTATTTTGGCGTGGATTTAGACGGCTTTTTTACACTAGTTTTCGTGCGAAATGCAAAAAGCAGATTTATTAGCAAAGACGCAAACGAGCTTATAAATTTAGATAAAATCGTGCAGGAAAAAATAGATAAAATCGTCAAAAAAAGAGTTTTGTTTTACAACTCGCAAATGTGCAGTAAATCTAAAAAAATCTTAGAAGAAAGCGAATTTATATTTTATGACTTTGTGTGATATAGGCAACACTACGGCTAAATTTTATAAAGACGGCGTTGTTAGATATATGGAAAATTCGCAGTTTGAAAGCTACGAACCAAGCGAGCGAATTTATTTTATAAGCGTAAATGCCAAATTTAAAGAAAAACTTGAAAAAAATGATTTATTTTTTGATTTAGAACCATTTTATGAGTTAAATACCGAATATAAAGGGCTTGGTATCGATAGGGTCGCAGCATGCACCGAGATCAAAGACGGCGTCATCGTCGATGCAGGAACGGCTATAACGCTTGATTTAATGGAAAATTCACGCCACAAAGGTGGTGTTATAATGCCCGGAATTTACACATTTTTAAATTCATACGCCGAGATTTCGCCACGCCTAAATGTCGTGTTAAATACGCAGATTGATTTAGAAAAACTGCCAAATCGTACGGTCGATGCGGTAAGCTACGGGCTTATTAAAAGCGTGATTTTGCTTATTAAAGATTTTGCAAAAGATAGAAAAATTTATTTTACGGGCGGAGACGGACATTATTTGTCGCGGTTTTTTTCAAATTCGATTTACGATAGAAATTTGATTTTTCGCTCAATGCTAAATTTGCTAAAACAAAAGGATATAAAATGATAACCGTTGCACTTCCAAAAGGTCGCATTGCTGATGATACTTTGGCGATTTTTAGAAAAATTTTTGGACTTGATTTTAAATTTGAAGATAGAAAACTCATAATGAGCGAAGGAAATTTTAAATTCCTTTATGTGCGAAACCAAGATATACCGACTTATGTCGTCGGAGGGGCTGCTGACATCGGCGTAGTTGGGCTTGATGTGCTTGAAGAACACCGTCCTGATGTGCTAAGATTGCTTGATTTAAAAATCGGAAAATGCAAGGTTTGCGTTGGTATCAAAAACGAAACTGAGCTAAATTACGGCGTTCCTGGCATAAAAATCGCAACGAAAATGCCAAATATCGCAAGGGAGTATTTCGCTCAAAAGGCGATTGCGGTAAGCATTATCAAACTTTACGGCTCGATTGAACTTGCACCTTTAATCGGTCTAGCGGACGCTATCGTCGATAATGTCGAAACCGGCACAACGCTAAAACAAAACGGACTAAAAGTCGCCGAGACGATAATGGAAAGCTCAGCACATTTAATCGCGAATCGAAATAGTTTTGTTATCAAACGAGATGAAATTCTTGATCTGCGAGAAAAAATCGCTAGGGAGATTGGTTTGTAAAATCGAACCAGCCTAGCTTTTTCGCCCTGCGAACTCGGATAGACGAATTTAGTTAATCAAATGATTAAAAATGATAAATTTAATAAATGTAAAAATTTGGTGGGCAAGGATACCCACCATACGGTGCTGTCTTTTTAGAAAACGAAAAAGATATGAGAGAAAATTTAAGCGAACTCTATGATGATACGACAAAAGCCAAAAACTACATAGCTAGACTTAATGAAAACGGAGAAAAAAGCAAAATAGAACTTTTAAATTCGCTTATAAAAACCATACAAAAAAAGCAAGACTTATCAGAGCATATTTTAGAAGCTAAATTTATGCTAATTAAGGCAAATCTAATGGCAGGACAGGATAAGGTTTGTAAATGAAAGGGTTAGATATGGAAAATAATAGTGGTAAAAAATTTATCAAACGCAAACAAAAGCAAGAAGCTTGGAGTGAAAAAGCTAGACAAGCTACTTTAAGAGCAGAAGAAAAAATGAAAAAAACTGCTCCAAAAATAGAAGAAAGAGAAATAAAATATCAACAAGATTTAGAATTTAATAATCCAAATTTTAGGGATTACGATGAAAATCCGTTAATTATCAAAAATTACGAAATATTATATCAACAATTAATTTTTATTTGTCCTTTAATTTTTAGCTTAGTTGTTGCTTTTAATGTACTTATGATTTTTGATAGTGGAGCCTTTGAAATTCAATCAATTATTTTTGGCATATTTTTATTGAGTGTTCTTATTGTTCTGTTTTTTAATAATGACAAAAGTAAAAATAATTTGATTTACTTTAAGAACGATTTTATAGAATTTATTGATAACGGAATATCAAAAAAAACTAGCGATGACAGTAACTTAAATAAATTTATATGCAAATCAGTATCTGAATTTGGTTTAGAAAATGAAAAAATAAATTTTGACACAAAAATAGTTTTTTATTTTTTAGGTGCGATTTTTATACTAAATATCATAGTTGGAAGCGATAGTAAAGCCACAATGGTAGGAAATATACTATTTATTTTATCCTTTTTTATATCTTTTGTTTTAGGTAACTATTTGACAAAAATTATTCTTGCATTTTTACTTTCAAAAGTTGGCGATAGATATATATCGATGTATCAAGCAATTATCATAGATAAACCTTTTTTTAAAGATTTAAATGTATTACCAAAAATGTTCAAAATTCATCAACCAGCTCGTTATTATATCATTATTACTTTTAGTAAGTCCGAATATATGCAAATTAAAAACTGGTTTTTAACAAGAAAAAATATCAATATTGATAACATTAAAAAAAGCTATTTACCATTATAGCTGGAAAAGGAGAACAAAAAATGGGAAATTTAACATATTCGAGAAAATATAAGGCAGTATCGTAGGGTGGGCATCCTTGCCCACCAAAAATAACACAAATATTACTCATTATATAGATTAATTATTTTATTATCAATCAAGCTTTCATAATTAGCCACAAAAAGTATCATAAAATGGGCGTTCTTGCCCGTAAAATTTAACAAATATAAAGATAATTTTAAAACCAAATTTGAAACTATAAAATAAACCGTGTAAATAATTTACAGCTTTAAATTCTCAAATAAAAAAGTTAAAATTCAAAGCAAGATTAAATTAAAGGATTTATATTATGTCATTACTTAACAAATAAGAATTATATTTTTTTAAATCTTGCTTTGATTTCATTAACTGTTCCGTATAGTGTCGCAGTAAATAGAATTAGCGATAGTAGTTTTTTTATTGATTATCCTTTAATTTGCTACTGGTGTATTTATCGGTGCGACATTAAAATTTACTATCTTTTTACCACACGCTTTTAAGTAATTAACGATTGTTCCGTATTTCAAATTTAGGTTACCACTTTCAATTCTAGCAACTGCTGATTGCTTTACGCCCATTTTCTCTGCAAGTTGAGCTTGTGTTAAATTTGCTTCTTGTCTAGCATCTATAAGCGAGATTATGAGATTATACTCGTCTTGCAACTCATCATAGAGCTTTTTGACTTCTGCATTATTTTCCAAAATATCTTTTTTAACATCTTCAAATTTTAAAGATTTAGTTCTTATTCGCATCTTTCCACTCCTTTAACCTTTTTAACGCTAATTCGATTTTATCGCTTGGCGTTTTCTGCGTTTTCTTTACGAAGCTAGTTAGGTTTATAATTTTCTTACCTATTTCGTAAGCATAAAGGCTTCTTGCTATATCGTTTTCTGCCCTTATGCGAATTTCAAATATTCCGTCCCTTAAAGGTTCGGTTATTTTACCCTTTGCGTTATTGCCTTTTTCTTTTAAGACATCTAAAAGCATAAGACCACGAGCTAATAAATGTGATGGTAGCTCGTAAAATTCGCCTTTTGAATTATCATCGCTAAATATAATTTCCCACATTGGTAAAACCCTAAAATTTTGCAGATTATAACATTGAAGTTATAAAAAGAACTTTAAATTTGTTTGCTTATTATACTATAATAGCCGACAACTATGCCTAAAATAAATTAATTATTTTATCATCAATCAAACTTTCATAATTAGCCACAAAAAGTATCATAAAATGGGCGTTCTTGCCCATAAAATTTAACAAATATAAATATAATTTTAAAACCAAATTTGCCTAAATTTAGGCAAATTCACCTTTTTTTAGTTTTTCCAAAAACTCTTCGATATTGTATTTTGCACGGTAGCGTTCGTCCATTAAGTGAATTATAATATCGCCCAAATCCACAACGCTCCACTCATCGCTACTTTCAATCGCCAAAAACTCTTCGCCCAAAGGTTTTAAAACGCTTTTTAACTCATCGATTAGCGCTAAGCCATGACGGCCTGTCAAAGTGGTAGCAATGACTACAAATTTAGCGATATAATCTTTCTCGCTCATATCGATGATTTCGACATTTTCGGCTTTTTTGTCATTTAAAATTTCTGCGATTTTTTCGGCTCGTTGTTTTGCTGAATTTTCACTCATTTTTTGATCTCCGTAAAATTTTATAACTTCATCTTTTATCAAATTTGGAATTTCACCTTTCAAATTCGACCTAAAAAACGATGACGACATATTAACATTTAAATCCATTTTTTGCAAATTTACGCCGTGAATTTGGTTCGGAATTTCCACGCCACCACGAGCAAAAACCACAAATTTAACCAAATTTTTAAGCTCGTCAAATTTGTGCCATTTGTCTAAATCTGCCAAATTATCGGCTCCGATGATAAGATAAATTTCGCTTTTTGGATATTTTGAAAGCAAAAAATTTACACTTTTTATGCTTGGCACTTTTTCATTTTGCAAAATTTCAAAATTGCAAATTTGCACTTTTTCTAAATTTCCCCAAAGTTTTTTTACCCATTTTAGCCTTAAATTCGGCGGTGCAGAAAATTTTTCTTTAAACGGATTTAAAAATGTCGGCATTATAACAAGCAAATCGATATTTAAATTTGCTAAAACCGAGCGAACTATTTTCTCGTGTCCGGCGTGTGGCGGGTCGAAACTACCGCCAAATAGTGCTATTTTCATATTTTTTACCCGTTTAACCTAATTTAAATTCCAAATTTAGTAAAATTGCGTGAATTATACCTAAAAGGATATTATATGGCACTAAAAGTTGCAATAAACGGCTTTGGCAGAATCGGCAGGTGTGTGGCTAGAATCGCACTAAATAGAGATGATATAGAAGTTGTCGCTATCAACGATACCGCTAAACGGGAAGTTACAAGATACTTACTTCAATACGACACCGTGCATGGCGAATTTAATAAAAAAGTTGAGGTTATAGATGATGATTATATCGCAGTTGATGGCAAAAAAATCAGAGTTTATAGCACAAGAGACGCAAATGAGCTTGATTACGCAGGACTAGGTGCCCAGGTGGTTTTAGAATGCACCGGAGCTTTTTTAACAACCGAAAAATGCCAACCATTTTTAAACAACGGCATTAAAAAAGTCGTTATGAGCGCACCTGCAAAAGACGATACGCCGACATTTGTAATGGGCGTAAATCACGAAACTTACGCAGGTCAGGCTATCATCTCAAATGCAAGTTGCACCACAAACTGCCTTGGACCGATTGCAAAAGTCCTTGATGACGAACTTGGCATAGAAAAAGGTTTAATGACGACAATCCACGCTTACACAAACGGACAAAGCTTGGTTGATGTTAAATGTCGTGATTTCCGTAGAAGCAGAGCGGCAGCTTGTAATATAATCCCAACAACAACAGGTGCTGCAAAAGCCATAAATTTGGTGCTTCCGCAACTAAAAGGCAAAATGCATGGACAAAGCGTAAGAGTGCCTGTGCCAAATGTTTCTATGGTGGATTTAAATGTCGTTACCAAAAAAGAGACAACCGCAGCCGAACTAAATGAAATTTTTAGAAAATATGCTAATGGCGCTATGAAAGGCATTTTGCTAGTTGATGATGATCAAAGAGTTTCGACTGATTTTTGCACAAATGCCTATTCAAGCATAGTTGCTAGTGATTTAACGCAAGTAATTTGCGGAAATTTGATAAAAGTTATGAGCTGGTATGATAACGAATGGGGTTATAGCCACCGCCTAATCGATCTAGCAGTTCATGCGATGAAAAAATAAGGTTCGTAAAATGAGTGAAATTTTATCAATCAAAGATCTTAAACTAAAAAGTGGCGATAAAGTTTTTATTAGGTGCGATTTTAATGTGCCTATGGACGAGTTTTTAAATATCACAGACGATCGCCGAATTCGCTCGTCAATTCCTACCATAAAATACTGCTTGGACGAGGGTTGTAGCGTGATTTTGGCTAGTCATTTGGGTCGTCCAAAAAACGGCTTTGAAGAGAAATTTTCACTTCGTCCTGTGGCAAAAAGACTTTCAAGATTTTTGGATCGTGAAGTCAAATTCGTAAATGACATAGCAGGATATGATGCCAAAATGGCTGTAAATTCGCTAGAAAAGGGCGAAGTTTTATTGCTTGATAACTTACGATTTGAAAAAGGCGAAACCAAAAATGATGAAGAATTGGCCAAAAAACTTGCCGAATTTGCCGATTTTTACATAAATGACGCATTTGGCGTTTGCCACAGAGCGCACTCTTCTGTGGAAGCTATTACTAGATTTTTTGATAAAGAACACAAAGCAGCGGGATTTTTGCTGATGAAGGAAGTGCAGTTTGCAAGAGATCTTATCAAACGCCCAGCTCGTCCTTTTGTAGCCGTAACGGGCGGTAGCAAGGTAAGCGGAAAGCTTCAAGCTTTAAAAAATTTGCTACCAAAAGTCGATAAACTCATCATCGGCGGCGGTATGGCATTTACATTTTTAAAAGCCGTGGGTTATGACATAGGAAATTCGCTTTTAGAAGAAGATTTGATAGAAGAAGCAAAAAATATTTTGCGAAAAGGCAAGGAATTAGGCGTTAAAATTTATATTCCGGTTGATGTGATTGCGGCACAAAGCTGCTCACAAGATGCGGTTATGCGTTTTGTAACCGTGCAAGAAATTCCAAGCGGTTGGATGGGGCTAGACATCGGTCCTGCGACTGTGGCACTTTTTAAAGAAGCGTTAGAAGACGCTCAAACTATTTGGTGGAATGGACCTATGGGCGTTTTTGAAATCGATAAATTTGCAAGAGGTAGTTTTAGGATAAGCCACGCAATCGCCGAAAGCCACGCTACGACGGTCGTTGGCGGTGGCGATACTGCCGATGTCGCCCAAAGAGCAGGGGACGCTGATGAGATGACATTTATCTCAACAGGCGGTGGAGCAAGTTTAGAGCTAATCGAAGGAAAAGAGCTTCCGGGCGTAAAAGTTTTAACTACGGAAGAATAAATTATGATTTTTGCGGCGAATTTAAAGTGTAATCACACAAGGGCTAGTTTTGGCGAGTATTGCGAATTTTTAAATGCAAATTTGGGCGATGAAATTTTATCAAAGCACGAAATTTTGGTATTTCCACCGGCTACGGCTCTAAATTTAGCAAAGCATAAATTTACCCAAGGCGCACAAAATTTCTATCCGTGCGAAAAAGGTAGTTTCACGGGCGAAATCGGCAAAGAAATGCTAGGTGAATTTGGCATTTCTTGCGTTTTAATCGGACATAGCGAAAGACGCGAAATTTTGGGCGAAACAGACGAGTTAATCGCAAAAAAATTCGAATTTGCAAAATCGCAGGGCTACAAAATCATCTTTTGCATAGGCGAGAGCGAGCGCGTGTATAAAAACGGCAAAACAAAGGAATTTCTAACTTCGCAACTAGAAAAAATCGATTTAAATTACGAAAATTTAGTTATCGCTTATGAGCCAATTTGGGCGATTGGCACGGGAAATACTGCAACTAGCGAAATCATAGATGAAATTTTAAGCTTTTTGCGAACTAAAATAAAGGTGCCTTTGCTATATGGGGGAAGCGTAAATTTAAAAAATATCGCTGAGATTTCGCAAATTTCAAGTTGCGACGGCGTTTTAGTGGGAACTGCTAGTTGGAGCGCAGAAAATTTCATAAATCTAATCAAGGAAGCAAAATGATACTAAAAGGCAAAAAAGGGCTTATCGTTGGAGTTGCAAATAACAAATCTATCGCTTATGGAATTGCGAAAATTTGCCACGAGCAAGGGGCGGAGTTAGCTTTTACATTTTTAAATGACGCTCTTAAAAAGCGTGTTGAGCCGATTGCAGCGGAGCTAGGAAGCGATAAAATTTATGAGCTAGATATTAACAACGACGAGCATTTGGCTAATTTGCGCGCGAGTTTAGAAAAAGATTTTGGCAAATTTGATTTTGTGCTTCACGCTGTGGCTTTTGCGCCAAAAGAAGCGCTTGATGGCAAATTTATTGACACTACAAAAGAAGCTTTTAATATCGCTATGCAAACTTCGGTTTATTCGCTGATTGCTTTAACAAATGCGGTTGAACCTTTGCTAAATGATAATGGAGCTATTTTAACTCTTAGCTACCTTGGCGGCGTGAAATTTGTGCCACATTACAATGTCATGGGCGTAGCAAAAGCAGCGTTAGAGAGCTCAGTTCGCTACCTAGCGCACGATTTGGGTGAGCGTGGAATTCGCGTAAATGCGATTTCGGCGGGTCCAATCAAAACTCTCGCGGCTAGTGGAATCGGCGATTTTCGTATGATTTTGCGTTGGAACGAGCTAAATTCGCCGTTAAAGAAAAATGTGGATATTTTCGAAGTCGGCAAATCTGGCGCATATTTGCTTAGCGATTTTGCCAGTGCAGTTACTGGCGAGATTCACTATGTCGATTGTGGTTATAACATAATGGGCATGGGCGACATCGCTATCGATGAAAACGGGAATACCATTTTAGCGTGGGATAAAAAGTAAATTTATAAAATTGCTTGATAGGGCTGATTTATGAGCGAGTATATTTGCGTTTTTGATTGTGAAACTATCCCTGATGTAGAAACTCTTAGCAGAGTTTTAGATAAGGACGAATTTAGCGAGTGCTGGGAAGAAATTCCAAAAGAAACGAGCGAAAATCTTTTTGGCGATGAACTAGAAGCAAATGTGGTAAATGATGGTAAAAATTTAGAATTTGATAAAAACGCAGATTTAGGGCAAAATAGCGAAAAAAACATTAAATTTTGGGGCGAAAATAAAATTTATAGTGACGATAAAACAAAAATTTTAAATCCATTAAAGCTTAGCAAAAAAGCTGGGGAGTTGCAAAAAGAAAAAACAGGGAGCGAATTTTTGCCCGTTTGTTTTCACAAAGTGGTCTGCATAAGTGCCGTTATGGCGGATAAATTTGGCAATTTCATGCGGGTTTCGACCCTACAAGGCAAAAACGAAAAGGAAAAAATCGCTGAGTTTTTAAAATTTATAAATTCGCACAACCCTCGCCTTGTAAGCTTCAACGGACGGGGTTTTGATCTGCCGATGATTATGGTTAGGGCGATGAAGTATAATTTAGATGCTAATTCATATTTTGAAACAAGCGATCAAATCACAAACAAAAGCAAATGGGAAAATTACCGAAGTCGCTATGACGGGCGTTTTCATTTGGATTTGCTTGATCACATTAGCGATTTTAGGGCTGTTAGCGGTTTGAAGCTAGATTATTTATGCACGGCTTTGGGGCTGCCCGGAAAATACGATGTTAGCGGCGATCAAGTGTTAGATTTGTATTATGACGCCAAACAAGAAAAAATCGATGAATATTGCGAAAGCGACACGCTAAATACCTACTGGCTTTTCTTAAAATACGAGCTTTTGCGTGGAAATTTGCAAATTAGCGATTATGCAAATTATTTGGCAAATATGCAAAAATTTCTAAACGAAAAGTGCGAAAATATGAGCTACACGGCAGTTTTTAGCAAATTTATTGACGATGAGATAAAAAGGCTTGATTTGTGATAAAACAGCTTGTTTTATTGATTTTACTTTTAAATTCCGCACTTTTTGGCAAAAACTTAAATCCCATGCTATTACAAATTTACAAAGGCGATGAAAATCTCACAGGCTGGGTTATCAGCGAAAAATTTGACGGGGTTAGAGCCATTTGGGACGGAGCAAATTTGCGTAGTCGAAACGGAAAAATCATAAATGCTCCAAAATTTTGGACGGAAAATTTTCCGCCGTTTGCGATTGACGGCGAACTTTGGACGAAGCGAGAAGATTTT
Source organism: Campylobacter sp. (assembly GCA_017469645.1). Classification (GTDB taxonomy): domain Bacteria; phylum Campylobacterota; class Campylobacteria; order Campylobacterales; family Campylobacteraceae; genus Campylobacter_B. The sequence continues at coordinate 66,468 of JAFUFY010000030.1, forward strand.
GAAAATTTATACTCTATCGTCGCTGATAGTAAGCCAGGAGACGAGTGGAAAAGTGTTAAATTTTTGATTTTTGATGTTCCTAGCGTTAAAGGAAATTTGTTTTCTCGTCTTGCAAATTTGCGTGAATTTTTAGATAAAAACGCAGTAAAAAATATTGAAATTATCGAGCAAATTCCCATAAATTCGCATAAAGAAGTAAAAAAATTTTTAAATTCGGTTTTGGCTAAGGGTGGTGAGGGAGCTGTTATTAGAGATCCAAATTCGCCATATATAAACGGACGAAGCGATAAAATTTTAAAAGTTAAAAAGTTTTTAGATAGC
>JAFUFY010000031.1 GCA_017469645.1 Campylobacter sp.
ACGGCTTCCGTCATCGACGAAGATAAATTCATACTCTAAATTTGGTATTATATCATTTCGAATTTGCTTTATAATGGTAGTTGTTTGAGCGTAAAATTCATCTAAAACAAGCTCTTCATTGTAGCAAGGAACGACTATGGAGAGAAGTTTAAAAGTAGCAGATTTTTTTGGTGCGATTTTTCTTTGTTTGGGCGTTTTTGGTTGCAAATTTTCGCTTAAATTTTCTGCATTACTATCTTGTTTTAAAATTTTTGTCCGAGCCATTTTGAAAAAACCTTTTTTAATTTCCAAATTTTAAGCCTAGATTATATCAAAAAATAAAGAATTTTAAAACATAACGGATAAATTATAAGAATTTAATTATTATTTATTTTATCCTTACTTTTGCAAAGGTGTGCTAAAAAGCACTCTTTGCAATTTGGCTTTACGGCTTTGCAAGTGTATCGTCCAAATAGCACCAAAGCTTGGTGCAGGTAGTTTAGGTCGCTTACAAATGCCTTTGTAAGGTCGTTTTCGGTAAGTTCCGGTGTTTTTGCGCTTGAAAGTCCAAGTCTATGTGAAACGCGAAAAACATGGGTATCTACGGCGATAAAATTTGCCCCACAATGCTCGATTAGCACGACATGGGCTGTCTTTTGCCCGACCCCTGCAAGGCTAATCAAATCCTTTTCATTTAGTGGGATTTCGCCACCGAAATTTTCCACCACAGACTTTGCCATTTTGATTAAATTTTGCGCTTTGTTGTTAAAAAAACTGCACGAATTTATTAGCATTTTAACTGCGCCCAAATTTGCATTTGCCAGCGAGTATATGTCAGGAAACTCCCTAAATAGCGCAGGTGTGATTAAATTTACCCGTTTATCGGTACATTGTGCGCTAAGCATAACGCAGACGATTAGCTCGTATAAATTCCTAAATTTAAGCTCGGTTGTGGGCTCACCAAAATGCGACAATAATAAATTTTTGATTTCTAAAATATCTTTTTTCGTTCTCATAAATGCCATTTTACACTAAATTTAATAAAAATAATTTAATTATTAACCACATTTAGCTATAATTTTCGCGAAAATTTTTTTATTAAGGAATGTAAATGAAAAAGATTGTTTTTTCTGCACTTAGTTTGGCTGTGGCTGTAAGCCTAAATGCGACCGTTTTTGCAACCGTAAATGGCAAAAATATCACTGAAAATGAAGTTATTCCGATTTTAGCAGGTAGCGGCGTTACTCCACAATCACTTGCTAGTATGCCAGCAAATGCTAAAAAAGAGATACTTGATAGAGTTATTACTCAACAACTTTTAGTCGATCAAGCTAAAAAATCTGGCGTAACAAATGACGAACTTTATAAAAAAGAGCTTGAAGTCCAAAAAGACATTTTGGCTGTTCGTGTTTGGCAAGCAAAACAAGCAAATAACATAAAAATAAGCGATAGCGAAGTTCAAAATTTTTATAATAAAAATAAAAGTAAATTCGTAGAACCGCCTTTGGCGAGAGCTGCCCATATTTTGGTTAAAACAGAAGCAGAAGCAAAAGGAATTATCAGCGAATTAAAAGGTCTAAGCGGAGATGATTTGGCTAAAAAATTTGCTGAAACTGCTGCTGCTAAATCAATCGAGCCTGTTGCCAAACAAACAGGTGGTGAGCTACCACCGTTCCCAAAAGAAGGTGCTATGGTTAAACCTTTTGCAGACGCAGCTTTTGCTATGAAAAAGGGCGAAATCTCAAAAACTCCTGTTAAAACCGAGTTTGGTTATCATGTAATCTTAAAACTAGACCAAAGTGCGCAAAGACAAGTGCCTGTAAATGAAGCAAAACCTTTTATCGAAGGTGTAATTCGCCAAGAAAAAGCAGCTGAAAATTTACAAAAAACAGCACAAGATTTGTTTAAAAAAGCAAAAATCGAATATAAATAATAAATTTTAGGAGGTTGGGCTATGGGAGTTTTAGATATTGTAAAGCCCGGAGTTTTATTTGGCGATGAAGTAAGCAAACTTTATAAATACGCACAAAGCGAGGGTTTTGCAATCCCTGCTGTAAATGTTGTCGGAAGCCACTCTATAAATGCTGTTTTAGAAAGCGCAAAAAAAGCCAGTTCGCCTGTGATTATCCAGTTTAGTAATGGCGGAGCGAGCTATTATGCTGGCAAAGAGTGCGAAAACGGCGCGATTATGGGTGCAGTTAGCGGGGCTATGCAGGTGCATTTATTAGCTAAATATTACGGCGTGGCGGTGGTTTTACACACAGATCACGCCGCAAGAAAACTGCTTCCTTGGATAGATGGATTGCTTGAAGCTAGTAAAAACTATAAAAAAGCTCACGGAGTGCCGCTGTTTAGCTCTCACATGCTAGATCTTAGCGAAGAGAGTTTGGAAGAAAATTTAACCACTTGTGAAGAGTATCTAAAAAAAATGAGTGAGTTAGGAATTTCCCTAGAAATCGAGCTTGGCGTAACAGGCGGCGAAGAAGACGGCGTGGATAATACAGGCGTGGATAACGCACTTTTATATACGCAACCAGAAGATGTCGCTTTGGCCTATGAAAGGCTTTTAAAGATTAGTCCAAATTTTAGCATAGCAGCTAGTTTTGGTAATGTGCATGGCGTTTATAAGCCGGGAAATGTCGTGCTAAGACCTGAAATTTTGCGAAATTCGCAAAAATTTGTAAAGGAAAAATTTGGTTTAAATGACGAAAAGCCTGTAAATTTCGTTTTTCACGGCGGAAGCGGTAGCGAGATAAAAGACATTAAAGATGCCGTTAGTTACGGCGTTGTTAAGATGAATATCGACACTGATACGCAGTGGGCATTTTGGGACGGCGTGAGAGAGTATGAGCTTAAAAATAGGGCATACTTGCAAGGTCAAATCGGAAACCCAGAAGGCGAAGATAAGCCAAATAAAAAATACTACGATCCACGCAAATGGCTAAGATGTGGCGAAGAAAGTATGGTAAAAAGGCTTTTAACGGCGTTTGAAAATTTAAATTGTATAAATAAAAACTAAGGCAAATTCATGGAAAACAGAAGTAGCGAAGTTTTGGATTTAACTCTGCCCGAAAACAACGAACGCTCCCAAATAG
>JAFUFY010000032.1 GCA_017469645.1 Campylobacter sp.
ATTTTTGCTTATCTTAAAAATAAAAAATAAATTTTCAAATTTGGCGAAAATTTCATTAAATTTACGCCAAATTTTATCTTTTTTGCTACAATCACAGGAAAAATTTATTAAAGGTTAAATTTGAAAAGTATTTTATTAGTTTTGGCGATTTTAGGGGCTGGATTTTATTTTTACGGCTTAAATTTTATGCTCGTGCTACTTGCGATTTCATTTTTGATTTTTTTCCACGAGCTTGGGCATTTTTTGGCAGCAAAAAAGCTAGGAATTTGCGTAAATGTTTTTAGCGTTGGCTTTGGCGAAAAAATTTACACCAAAAAAATCGGACAAACCGAATACGCCATAAGCGCAATCCCGCTTGGCGGGTATGTCAGCCTAAAAGGACAAGAAGATTTAAACCCAAACGCTAGAAGCGACGATAAGGACAGCTACACGACCCTGCACCCGCTTGGGCGCATTTTTATACTACTTGCGGGTCCAGCGTTTAACATTATTTTGGCGTTTTTTATCTATATCGCACTTGGCTACATAGGCGTCGAGCGACTTGCGCCAAAAGTCGGTAAAATCGGTGAAAACTCCGCCGCTGCCGCCGCAGGAATTCAGCTAAATGATGAAATTTTATTTATCAATCAAAACAAAATCAACGAGTGGGACGATATATCGAAATTTGTAACACTTGAACCGCTAAATTTACAGCTTAAACGAAACGGCGAGATTATGAATTTAACTCTCACGCCAAAAATCGGCGAGAAAAAAAATATGTGGTTGGAGACGATAAAAACGCCGTTAATCGGCATTTCGCCAAACGGCGAAAGCGTGATTTTAAAAAACACGGGGCTAAATTCGCTAAAATTTGCACTTGATGAAACTTACAAAGCTTCAACGCTGATTTTAGTAGGACTTCAAAAGCTCATCACAGGCGTCGTCCCAGCACGAGAAATGGGCGGAATCGTCGCTATAACTGACATCACGGCAAAAGCCGCCTCATTTGGTCCAAGCGTGTTTTTATTTATCGTGGCGCTCATTTCTGTGAATTTAGGCATACTAAATTTGCTCCCAATCCCAGCGCTTGACGGCGGACATATCGCATTTAACATTTACGAGCTGATTTTTAGGCGACCGGTTTCCGAGCGCGTATTTGTCGCACTTAGCTATGTCGGTATGGCGCTTTTGTTTGCGTTAATGGCATTTACGATAATAAACGACTTTTTGCGACTAGGCGGGGCGTATAACTGATGAATTTAAATCAAATTTTAGAGCGTATCCAAAACGCTAGAATTTCGGCTGGAATTTGGGAAAGCGTCCGCCTAATCGCTGTTAGCAAAAATGTTGATGTGGATGCAGTGGAGAATTTATATTCACAAGGGCAAATAGAATTTGGCGAAAATCGTGTCCAAGAGATGAAGCGAAAATGCGAAATTTTAAGCGACCTGCCCCTAAAATGGCATTTCATCGGCTCACTGCAAAGTAATAAAATAAATCATTTGCTCTCACTTCGCCCTACTCTGTGGCAAAGTTGCAACTCTTATGAGCTAGCACTTGCCGTAGATAAAAGAGCAAATTTCACGCTAGATACGCTTTTGGAGATAAATTCGGCAGACGAAAGTAGCAAAAGCGGGATAGAAATTTCACGCGCCGTCGATGAATTCTTAAAAATAAAAGAAGAGTGCAAAAACCTAAATTTATGCGGCGTGATGAGTATCGGAGCTCACTCGGACGACACGCACGAAATCGCCAAAAGCTTTGAGATCACTTACAAAATTTTTGAAAATTTGCAACCACACGGCGCAAAAATCTGCTCAATGGGTATGAGCGATGACTACGAACTAGCGATAAAATGTGGCTCAAATATGGTTCGCTTGGGGCGAATTTTGTATAGGTGAGAAAATGGATATAAAACAAGAAATAGAAAAAATATTTGAAAATTCAGAAATAACATATGATAACAATCGCATATGTATTTCTAACAATAAAGATATTAAAGAGCAATATTGTGATTACTATGATTTTATTAGAAAAATAGAAAATATAAAAGAAATAACAAAACAAGATAATAAAATCGTCAGCTGTATTTATTTTATAAAATTCAATTTTTCACATTCTGTATTTCAATTAAATAATAATGAAAATATTAACCTAAGTTTTCAAGACTGCAAATTCGATAAAATTTATGGCTATCAAATAAATCATAATGGAGAATATATTTTTGATGAATGCGATATAAATAGTATAAATTTTTCAAAATCTTTTTCTCATATCATTAAATTTGAAAATTGTAAAATTAAGAAAGTTAAAATATATGATTGTGAAATACTTAATAGACTTTCATTTTATAAATCAACTTTTGAATCAGACTTCCATTTTGAGAATTGTAAAGTAAAAAATTTAGTTGATTTTTCAAATGTTAAATTTATGGATAATGCTTATTTTAATAATACTGAATTTTCAGATTATGTCGATTTCCACGAAGCAGAATTTAACGCAGTAGCTGGATTTTATGGTGTTGCATTTGAGAAATTTATTAATTTTTCAAATGCAATCTTTAAAGATTTTGATAAAATAAATTTTGTGAATTTAAATATAGAAAAAATAAATTTTATTGATATTAAAAATGCTATCGAATTAAATTATAAAGATAAATTACAAAAAAGAGAAATTGAAAAACTAAATAATCAGAAAAAAGAAACTGAAAATATCGAAAAGAAGATTAAGCAACTCAAAGAAAGATTAAATTCTACTTTACAAAAAATTAAAGAGTTAAAGGAAAAAATAAAGAAAGATGGAAAACTATACAAAAATTATATTGGATTTAAAGTATTTAAACAACAATTAAAGCTATTAAATATTGAAAAACAGAAATTAAACGCTTTGGTTAAACAAAATAAAAAAGAAATTAGATTATTAAATAATAGGAAAAAAATAGCAAATAATGAATTTGAAATAATAAAACTCAAATATAAAGCCAAATGGGCTAATAACTTCCGAGATTCTTTTAGAATTATAAAACACTCACTTATAGAAATAGATAATAATTTGGAAGCTTCAAATTTTCATAAACTTGAACTTTATGCAAAAGAGATAGAGTTAGATTATATTACGGAATTAGAAAGATATAGAAATAAAAATATTAGTTTTGTAATTTCTAATTTATCAGAGTCGGAATCTTTTGCAAGAAAACATATGGAAGATTTGATAGCTTCTAAAATTAAAGAAATAAAAATTAATATAAAAAATTATAAACAAAACAATGATAATCGTTGGAAAAACTTAAAGTATTTTTTTGATTTTTTTATACTGGCATTTTATAGAAACACAAGCGAACACCATACGGATTTTATTAGAATTTTAAATTTTACTATAACTATAATTGCTTTATTTGGCTCTATTGCGTATTTACAAAAAAATGCAATTGAATATAATTTATTTATAGCTATTTCGGTATTTTTTGTTTATTTTATTTTTGATATATTTTCATACAAAGGTGATAGCTATAAAAATACCATATATGATATTTTTAGCAAATTATTTTTCATAAGTCTGATTGTTTTATTTATTCTTGCCAAAATATTTGCTGATAAAAATATTTTTAATGATTATGCTGATACTATTATTTTTGGAATATCATATCTAGTTTATTTAGGTTTAATTGTCTATGGATATAAATTTAAAAAATTTAGAACTGCTTCAAGTTTTGTTTCTTATCCAATATTTTTTATAATGTTATTTGCTTTTACTTCGTTAATTATACCTTATGCAAATTTAAACTCAAATTCGCAAAATCAATATTTGCAAACTAAACTCTCACAAGCTAATAAAGACGAAATCATAAATTTAGCTTCGACAATAAACCCTGAATTTAACGCAACTAA
>JAFUFY010000033.1 GCA_017469645.1 Campylobacter sp.
AAGGAGTAATCTATGAGTAGCAAAGAGAAAATTTTAGCTAAAATTAGGTCAAATAGAGTAGCTAAAAGAACAGAGATTGAACCGCTAGATATAACTCATTTTGTCGCAAATGACGGCGATAAATATGAGAATTTTAAAACAAATTTGGCAAATAATAAGGCCGTCGTTCATGAGACAGATGCAAAAGGACTTCAAGCAAAAGTTGAAGAAATCATCAAAACCGTCGGCGCAAAAACGGTTATGTTTGGTTCAGACTTACCGATAAAAACCGATAAATTAAAAGCAGACAAATTGCCGTTTGACAAACCGGTAAATGAGATAAGAGAAGAGGTTTTTGATGCCGATACTTCAATTATCCAAGCAAGACTTGGTGTTTCAAATTTCGGCGTATGTTGCGTGGTTAGCTCAAAGGAGCAACCAAGGCTTCTTAGTTTGCTTCCGACTAACTGTATCATCTTACTTAAAAAAGACGCCCTTGTAGAAAGCCTTGATAAAGCCCTAGCAGAAGTTACAAAAGATGAGCTACCTACAAATATCATCTTTATCATGGGACCTTCTAGAACGGCCGATATTGAGCTTATAACAGTTCTTGGTGTTCATGGCCCACAAAATGTCCATGTAGTGCTATACTAATGAATTTCCCCTTTTTAGGGGAAATTCAACTACTTAAATTTCATAAAATTCAGTTTTGTTATAATTTAAAATAGCTATAAATCCGCGAATTTGCAAATTTGGATAAATTTGGTTTAATGAGCTTTTATAAAATTCGACTTGCTCACGATTTTTTTCAAAAAATTCATCATTTTTGCTACTTTTATAATCAATTATAATGGCTTCATTTTCTTTAACTAAAAGCAAATCTATCTGCCTAAATTCGCCGTCTTGCGTTTTAAAAGGAACTTCTTTATAAATTTTTGCACCATTTAAAAGTTCGCTAAATTTATGCGAATTTATCAAATTTAAAATTCTTTTTTCGATATTCTCAAAACTATCTTTATCTAAAAACTGCCCAAATTTATTTTTACTTGCCATAAGTGCGATTTTAAGCGAATTTTCATCAAATTTTTCGCACATTTCAAGAGTGTAGTGAAGCGTGGTTCCAAAAATTTGCGATTTATAATTTAAATTAGCATTTTCATCTATATCGCTTTCATTATCGCTAACTAGCTGTTTTGGGATACTTTCATCAAAAACTATCTTTTGTGGCGCAGATTTTGTGATAGCTTTTGGCGCACTTGGTATAACAAAACCATACTCAAAATCGCCCAAATCCAAGTAATCATTATGCAAAACTTTATTATTTCCACTGCCTGTGGGATATGACACAAAATAGCTAGGACTTTTGCCGTTTGGGTTAGCTTTTTTAATGATGATTAGCGATTTTTTAGCCCTTGTAAAGGCGACATAAATATCGTTTATTTTCTCATCTTTTTCTATTTTTTCAAGTTTTTCTTTAAGATTGCTATACTGGCTATCCACATTTTCACGCCCCGAAACTTTGTATTTTATCTGCCATTTTTTCGCATTTGTGTCATAATTTATCAAAAAATTATCTGCATTATGTTTTTTGCCGCCAACCAAATCGCAGACGATTAAATGATCGAATTCCAGCCCTTTTGATTTATGAATACTCATTAAATTTACGCCGCTACTACTTTGCGAAAAGGCGTTGGTATCGTCGTTTGCGTAAATATACTCAATGAAATTTTTATATTTGCTTAGCACTTCAAAAAAGAGCAAAATATTTTCATTATTCAACTCGATTTTTAAAATTTTTGCTATTTTTTTGGCTAAAATTTGCGGATTTTGTTTAAAATCCAAGCTCTCACGCTCAGGAGTAAAACCCAAAAGAGAATTTAAATTTCGCTCGTAAATTTTAGCTCCACTTAGGCAAAATTTAGCGTATTCTACGATACTAGCGATCTCTTTTACAGAACGCAATTTTTTTGTGCTATTTATCGTTACTCCAATACCCTTGCTCTCCAACATCTCTTTTAGGCTCTCGCAATCTTCATTTTTCCAGCAAAGCACCGTTATGTCATCATCATCAACCCCGTTTTGGCGTAAAAATGCGATCTGGTTTAAAACTTCATCAAACATTTCATCGCTACTAAGCGATTTTACATAGCCGTAATCGTCATTTTCAATCTCAAAAAGATTGAAATTTGGATTGTTTTTTATATATTCTTGTGATTTTGCAAGATCATTTCCGTTAAGAGCATTGTTGCATTTTTGCTCTACAAATTTGCCGTCAAATTTATCCTTAAAAACAAAATTTACAAATTTAACCAAAAGCTTTAAACTACGATAATTTGTATCTAAATTTGTTGTTCGAATTTGCAAAAATTCATCTCTAAGTGCGTCAAATAGCTCTTTTTTTGCACCACGAAAGCCATAAATGCTCTGCTTTTTATCTCCCACATAAAAAAAGCTTCCAACGCCGTTTTGCCCTGCTCCTGCAACTATTTCGCTAATTAGCGGGTGCATGATTTTATACTGCGAAACGCTAGTGTCTTGAAATTCATCGATTAGCAAATGCGTGATTTTACTATCTAGCCTAAAATATAGCAAATTTGTATCGATTTTGCCACTACAAAGCAAATCATAAACAAGCGATGAAACATCGCTGTATGTGAGCCTAGCACTCATTTTGTTAAATTTTGTTTTTGCATTTTTATAGGTTTTGATGAATTTGGCTAGTTCGCTAAGATTGTAAATTTCAAGTTCGTCTAAATATTTTTTAATCTCATCTTTTAAAGCGATGAATTTCTCGTCAAGTTCAGGCGTGTAGGCTTTTTTAAAAAAACTATGCTCTGCTAATGTCTCGCGATTTAGCACCGAAATTTTCATAATTTCAGAAATTTTTCTAGGTTTGTCAAAAATATCAATGGCTTTTTGCGAAAATTCACCTTTTTTTAAAAGCTCTAAAATCTCATCAAGCAAAGAATTTATGCCGTCTAAATTCGGAAATTTCACATTAGCAAAATTTGGAATTTCGACCTGATTTTCTTGTAAATAGTCCAAATTTACCAAAATTTTACCTTTTTTGGCGTCCAAATTTGCAATCAAATTTATCAAATTTGCAAAATCCCTCGGATTTTTTATAATCTCATCGATAAATATTTTTTGCTGGTGTTTCAAAATGGTATCATCAATGCCAAAATGCGGATCTACGCCACAATTTAGGGCAAAAAGTTTTATGATTTTATTGAAAAATGAATCAAAAGTCGAGATATTTAAATTCGAATTTAAAAATTCAACTCTTTTTTTATCTCGCAAAGCCAAAATCTCATCAAAGCTCAAATTTAGGTCATCTGCGATTAGTTTTAGCTCATTTTTTTGATTTTCAAGATCCAAAAAGTTGCGAATAATTCGCTCTTTCATCTCATTTGCTGCTTTTTTAGTAAAGGTTAGCGCCATAATCTGGCTAATCCCAGCCCCGCTTAAAATAAGCTCGATAAATCGCACGGCTAGATTAAATGTTTTTCCCGTTCCGGCACTGGCTTCTAATGCCCAATACAGCTTATCTTGTGGTAGCATCAACTTTTCCTTTGCAGATAATTTGATACGGACAGTATTCGCAAATAGGCTTTTTGCCACCCTGCGTGGTGCGACCAAAATTCACTTCATTTTTAAATTCATCTTTTAGTTCATTTATGAGAATTTTTAAATTTTCTACTCCAAAATCTTTGCTAGCTTCGCAAACTTCACCACTTCCAAAAAAGATAAATTTGCTTTTGCAAGGCCTATCCAACAAGGCTTCATAAAATGCAAGCTGATAAGAATTATCTTTTTTGCTACCGCTTTTATAATCAATCACAAAAATCTCGCCCACGCCGTTTTTATCGATTCTATCGATTTTACCTTTGATTTTAATGCCGTTAAATTCACGCTCATTAAGCTCAAATTCGCATTTTTTGCACGAAAAATCCCGTTCGTGTTCAAATAAAAAATTATCGGCGATTTTTTTGATATTTAACAAATTTAAAGCTATATCAAATTCATTTAAATGTCTGTTTTTTGCCTTTTTTTCATATATAATTTTAAATTTATCAAAGTCAAATTTGGCGTTTTCTTTGTAAAATTCTTCAAAACTTTCATGCAAAACATTTCCTTTTGCAAAGTTGTCAGTTTCGTTAAATAGGAGATTTTCATCGATTTTTTCTATGTATTTGTAATAATATTTTCGCTTGCACTCTAAATAGCAATTTAGCCTTGAAAATGATAATGCTTCTTTAAAAAAATTTTCTTTTTTGATAATTGGCTCATCATTTTTCATCACCATTTTTTGGTCGTTTCCAAAGGTTTGCAGATAGTCATCTTCACTAAAATCATTATCTTCTTTGTATGCAAAATTATTTAAAAAACGAGATTTTAGTTTTTCTTCTGATTTTTCGTAGCTTATGGCAACAAATTTTGCCGAATTTATCAAGCTTTCGTAATAAAATCTCTGCAAATTTTCTCTATCGGCATGGCTAATTAGTCCTGCTTCTTTTCGCACAGCTGAACTTAAAAACATCTCGCCGCTACTACGATTTGGCACTAAATCATCGTTAAAATCGATAATAATAACGCCGTCAAATTTCATACCCCTACTTTCTAAAACGCCTAAAACACTCACAGCGCCACCGCCGATATGTGGGATTTTGACATCACCAAGCAGCATCAAAAAAAGCTCTATTGTCTCTTTTAAACAAAGAGTGTTTTTTTGTAAAAAAATTTCTATTATGAAAAGTGGTTTTGCTATAAACTCGTTCAAATTTTCATTTTTCAAACTCAAAATTTCATTTATAATCTCGCTAAATTCGCTAAATTCGACCACCTGTTCGAAATTTATTTTTATCCTTTCATACAAGCTTTCTTTCAAGCCGATTTGTAAAAAAAATAGCGAATATTCATTGGAAATTTCATTTTTTACTGCGTTAAAATCTACAAAAGCATTTTCTTTAATGCTCTCATTTATCTTTGATAAAACGCGGTAAAATAGCGTCCTAGCAATCTTTTCGCCCATTGCAAAATTTAGCATATTGTATTTATCATGCAATCTTAAAATATCCGCAAATTCTTCATCAGGCAAGATTACAGCGATATTTTCTGGCTTTATGCCTTTTTTTATAAATGTTGAAATTTTTTCAAAAACAAAGGCACACTGCAAACTTCTAAGCGAAAAATGTTTTACCAAAATTTCGGCACATTTTGGTAAATTTTCACTTTTTTCGATGAATTTTTGACTTAAATTTATCGTGTATTCTTTGTTAAGTCTAAATTCTTGTGGTAAAATTTCACTTAAATTTGCAATTTTTTCAACGACTTTTTTATTAAAATTTGTATTTTTGAAAATAAGTTTTAAATTTGTCAAATTTGCACATTTTGCGATGATTTCAAACTCAAACTCGCTCAAAAATCCGTCAATGTAAATTTGGATACTTTCAAATTCTTTGATAAAGCTTTCATTTATCTCATACAAATCGCAAACACTAATGTCATCATAAACGCCGTTTTGCTTTAAAATTTCAAGATAGCATTTCAAAAGCTCATCTAAAATTTGCAAATGCTCATTGTAGCTATCGTAAGTATCGGCTAAAACTATATCTTTGATACTTTTTTTGGCAGTTTTTAGCTCTTTGAAAAATTTAAACAAATACTCGCTATTTTTCATAAATTCAAAAAATTCGCTTGGAAAATTCAGGGCTTGTGTGATCTTTTTTGTCTTTTCGCATGCTTGTTGCATATATAAAATTTGCGAGATTTCACCGCATTTGCTAAGATTTTTTACGATTATCGCTTTTTGCAAAAACTCGCCAAGACTAAGCGTTTTTGGCAGTATAAAATCGCTACTATCTTTTTTAAATTCTCTGATTTTTCTATTTGTAGAAAAGATGATTAGGTTATTTTTTAATGCTAATAAACTCAAATTTATAAAACCCCGCATTCTCGCCGTCATCAAGTCTAACTATGACTTGCCAACGACCTTTCTGTGGGACTTCAAACTCATCGACGCTTATAAATCCGTTTTCAAATTTAGCAGGTAAATCTTGATTAAATTCATTGGTCTCAGGTCGCGTAAGGCGAATTTGTGCGTTCATTTTATCAGCATTTGGCTTAAAAGCTATTTTAAATTTAATTTTATTACCATTGATAAGTTCATAATTAGGCGCTAAAACAGCGATATTTTCTTGATTTACACCATCTTCTCTTAAAGATTTTAAAAAAGATTTTTCAAAATTTAGCACATTTATATCTGTGTTATTTTTTGGCTTTATGATTTCGCTCTCTCCTTCGTTTGCTACGAATTCGGCAATATAAACTTGATACTTTTCATCAAATTTTGCTTGTGAAATTTGAATTTCATTATATCCGTGATCGACTTCTTGATATTTTCCCATAAAGCCGTCTTCATGCACAGGATTATCAAGCGCAATAACCACCGTATGGATAATAGCTGCGATAATTGCGACAAAAGAAAGCATTATCGCATAAGGCCAAGGATTAAATTTTTTATTTTCACTCATTGTTTTTTCTTTTTCCTGCTATAAAAATACATAAAAATCGCAAATGCAAGGGTTCCGTAAAAAATATATCTAAGTGTGTTTATGAAAATTCTATTTGTATCGCCGATAGAAGTTTCAAGCTCTATGCCTTGCGATTTTGCAACCTGATCGGCAATATCGGCATATCCGTTTAAAATGGCAGCATTTATAATGCCTGTCATATTTGCATCTCTTTTGTGATTTACCAAAATCGGAATAATCGAGCCACGATTTGGCATAGGACTTAGAATTTGCTCTTTGTCAAAAAGATTTTGCGTATCTTGCGAATTATAAATTTGAATTTTATGTTCGTCATTTGTAAAAATCAAAAATATATACGGATTTTTTAAATTTGCCGTAAATTCACTACCTTTTTCGCTTAAACTTTTGTTCTGTAAATTTTTAAGCACAGCAACGGATAAATTTACGCCTGTTTTTTGATATAGCTCATTTCCTATACTTTCAAGCTGCGAAATAAGCTCAGGTTGCAAAATATCATCATTTTGCACAACAAAATTTGCCTGCAAATTTACACAAAAAAAGAAAAGGACGCACAAAGCGCCCTTTGTAATTAAATTTAGTCTCATACTAACCTATATACAATATATTTGAAGTAAGAACGGCTCCTGCTGTTGCAACAGCAAGTGCAATTATTAGAAGAAGTATGACTTTTTCAAGTAATCCTGCTGACATATCCTACTCCTTTACCATTGTATTTTTTTGAACTTCAATGCTACTTCTCATTTCAACACTTGCAGGGTTATTTAGCTTGTATGGTTTTTGCATAACTGATTGTTGTGCGCCGATACCAAGCACTGTCAAAGTAGCCAAGATTGAAAGCAAAAGAACGGTAGCAATAAGCATTCCTGTAACGCCATTTAACGCAAAAACACTTCTACTTGTATTTTCCATAGTTTGCTCCTTATTCTGCCAAAGACGAAATATATTCGCCGACTGCTTGTTTTTGAACTTCGCTAAGTCTTCCGTCCGTAAATGAAGGCATAACACCGATTGAACCAGCTTTACCTCTATTTAAAACTTCTTTTACGAATTCACTTGAACCATATTTTGTAAGATCCGGTGCTGAGCCGTCCATACCTTTGCCGTCTTCGCCGTGGCAAGATGCACAAACACCAAAAGCTTCTCTTCCTTGCCATACCAAATTCTCATTTTTTGTAGATTTGATAGCAGAAATTTCTTTTGCTACATAAGCAGCGATTGCTTTTGCAGTATTATTATCAATACCTAAATCAGCAGCTTTGCTCATCATACCCAAAGGATATTCCATACCTTCTGAACCATTGATAATAGCATCTTCAATACCGGCTTCGCTGCCCCATTTCGTCAAATCTCTTGCTACGCCGTTTATGCCATCACCGCTAACGCCGTGGCATTGAGCGCATTGAACCAAGAAAACACTCTCGCCCATATTTTTTAAAGTTGTTTTATCGGCGCCTGCAAAGTTTTGTTCAAATTTTGCATTGTGAGCCTTAACTTCTTCATTATACTCGCCGATTTGTGAGTATGAATTTAGCGGGTAACCTAAAAAGAAATACCACAAAGCCCATACCATAACTGCGATAAAAGATATTGCCCAGCCTGTCGGCAAATTATTTTTAAGTTCGCCGATACCGTCCCACTCTTCGCCCGTGCTTTCAACACTGGCTTTGCTATCTTTCATTTTTTTATAATAACCACCTATAACAAAGGCGCTTATGAGCAAGATAGCCAAAGCTCCTAAAAGCGCTAGCGAATTTACGCTATCACTTAAATTAAACCATTTCATAATTTATTGCTCCTTTTTATCGTTTTCATCGGCTCTTTTGGGTTCGATAATTTCGTCGCTTAGCTCATCATCGATTACTAAATTTCCATACTTTTCATAGTTTCTTCGACCTGTTTTTTCAGATCTTTTTAAATGAAACCAATAAGCATAAAGCACAAAACTTAAAATCATAACCGCAAATGCGTATCCGTAAGCTTGCAAACTTCTTATAGTATCCATATCCAAATTCACCGAAAATCCTTTATTTTAGGCTATTCATATATGCGATCAAAGCAACGATTTGTCTAATCTCGCCTCTTGCGAACGCATCTTTGACATCTTGATCTTTCATTTGACTAACTATAACTGCTGCTTCTTTTTTGATTTGATCTTTCATCATTTCAAAATTTTCTTGTGCAGATTTAGATTCGTCTAGTATGACTTGCGGCATACCTGCTTGATCATAAGGAACATTGAACGCTTTTTTAACCGTTAGGGCTTCTGCAAACGCAGTTTCTAGGTCTGCATTTTTAACAAACATGTGCTTGTAAGCAGGCATAATCGAACCCGGAACTACTTCTGTTGGATTTTTCATGTGTTTTTCATGCCAATCGGCAGTTCTAGCATTTCCTACACGAGCAAGATCCGGACCTGTTCTTTTTGAACCCCAAAGGAAAGGTCTATCATAAGCAAATTCGCCTGTTTTTGAGTATGCACCGTATCTATCTGTCTCAGCCTTAAACGGTCTGATAAGCTGTGAATGGCAAGCATTACAGCTATCTTGAATATAAACATGACGACCTGCTAGTTCTAGAACGCTATAAGGTTTTTTACCTTCAATCGGTCTAGCACTTTCGGCAAAATTTGGTAAAACTGTTACCACGCCTGCATAAGCAATAACAACAAAAACGGCAACCGCAAAGAAGAATGGATTTTTTTCTAACCAACTAAACATTTTATCCTCCTTTATTATGCTGCCATCGGTGAAGCACTGCGAGGTTCTTCTGCGATACTTCTACCTGAACTAACTGATTTAAGAACATTATATACAAACATAACTAAACCTATGAAATATAATGCACCGCCGACTGCTCTAATCCAGTAATAAGGCACTAAAACAGTTACTGTATCGATAAATTGATATGCAAGGCTACCAAATTCATCTGTCGCTCTCCACATCATACCTTGTGTGATACCTGCAATCCACATTGAGCTGAAAAATAGAACGATACCTGTTGTTTGAATCCAAAATTGTGCTTCCATTAAAGATTTTGAATAAAGCTCTCTTTTGAAAATTCTAGGAACCATGTGATACATAGCTGCAATTGTCATAAATCCAACCCAACCAAGCGTTCCATCATGAACATGTCCTGGAATCCAATCTGTAAAGTGCGCTAGCGCATTTACTGATTTGATTGAAAGGATTGGACCTTCAAGTGTTGAGAATAGATAGAAAGTTGAAGCTAAAACCATAAATTTGATTAGCGGATTTTCTCTTAATTGATTCCATTCACCTTTCATTGTTAAAAGGATATTAATACCTGAACCCCAAGACGGTAAAATCAATACAACTGAGAAAACAGAACCCATAGTTTGAACCCAATCAGGAACAGTTGAGTAAATCAAGTGGTGTCCGCCAGCCCATAGATAAATAAACATTAAGCCCCAAAATGAGAACAATGATAGTTTATATGAATAAACAGATTGTCCGCTCTCTTTTGGTAGGAAATAATAAATTTGAGCAATAATAGCAACAGTAAATACGAACGCAACAGCGTTGTGTCCCCACCACCATTGAACCATAGCATCGTTACTTCCTGCATACATAGAAACAGAGTGAATCCAGCTTCCCATACCTGTTAATAATCTTGTAGGAATTTCCATGTTGTTGAACAAATAAAGCATAGCAACGCCAAGGAAAGTAGCTATATAGTACCAAACAGAGATATATAGAGTTTTTTCTCTTCTAATTCCGATAAGTCCAAAAATGCTAATACCCCAGCTTACCCAAGCCACGACAACAAGCAAGTCGATTGGCCATTCAAGTTCAGCATACTCTTTTGATGTTGAAATACCCATAAAAAGAGTAAGAACAGCTAGAAGAATAATCAAAATATATAGGCAGAAGTGAAATTTTCCGATAAACATCAAAAATTTTGACTCAGCCATAGAGACTTTCAAAACTCTTTGACCTACATAATACCATGTAGCCCAAATTCCTGAAAGCATAAAGCCATAAACAACGCCGTTTGTATGTAGCGGTCTAAGGCGACTAAAAGTTCCATACTCACCCAAAAGGTAGTTTAAATCAGGACATGCGAGTTGAAACGCAATTAGCGTTCCAATAAGCATACCGATAATACCAAATGCAAGAGTAGAAAACAAGAACAACTTAGCGACCGAATAGTCGTAACTTAATGCTTTTCCTGGTTGCATTAAAAATCCTCCTAGAAATTTAGTATTATTTCAATAACACTTTTATGTAATTATAATCTTTAATTGCTACAAGTAAGCTTAAAGTATTAAATTTATATTTATTTAAAATTTAATCTTTAAGCTTCGATAAATTCATAGTTTTGTATCGATCTTGTATCCAAGACCCGGTATATTTTTGATAAAATTAGCACCAACTTTATCTCTAACTCGTTTAATAAAAGTTCGAATCGCCGCATCGCTTACACTTTCGCCTATCCAGACATTTTTTTTGATGTCAGAGTGCAAAACAAGCGTTCCAAGGCGATTTATCAAAAGCGAAATAAATGCTAGCTCTTTTTTAGTTAGTGGGATTTCAACTCCGTTTTTAATAAGAACTTTTTTTGTAGGACTAAATGTGTAATTTTTGCCGATTTCTATCAAATTTGAAGAGTCTATTTTAGCTTTCGCCAAAGTCTCAATCGCATAGATTAGCTCGTCCATGTCAATCGGTTTTAAAAGATATTTATTAATGCCGATTTCAATGGCTTGCATAAGTTTGTCTTTGTCATTAAACGCACTTAGCACGACAATCGGCGTCTCAGGCGAAATCGCTCTAATATCTTTTGACATTTCTAGCCCATCACGAATCGGCATTAAAATATCGGTTATGACGATATTTGGATTAAATTTTTTAAATTTTTTCAGACCCTCTTCGCCGTTTTGCGCCGTTATGACCTTTTTGAAAACTTTTTCCATAACGCCGGCTAATAAATCACGAATTTTCGCTTCATCTTCAACTAAAAGGACACTTAATTCCTTCAACGCTACACTCATACGCTCTCCTCTTCTTTTGCCAACGGCAGTATTATTTTAAAATTTACCCAATTTTTCAAATTTTCTGCGATTATCTCGCCTTTCATGTGCTCAACTATCATTTTTGACATATACAGCCCAAGTCCGGTACCGGAAGATTTATGCTTAGTCGTAAAATAAGGCTCAAAAATTCTTTCCATAATGTCGTCTTTTATGGCTCCTGCATTGTCTTTTATATCGATAATCGCAAATTTATCGTTTGATTTGATTGAAATTTGAATTTTTTTATTTTTTATTTCACTATTTTTAAATGCATCTTTTGCATTTACTAAAATATTCATAAAAACTTGTGTAAGTTCGCTTTGATGACCATATACAAAAACATTTTTTTGACTTTTCACATCGATTTTTATATCGTTTCTATCAAGCGTCCCTTTTAACATAATCATAGCATCATCAACACAACTACTAACCAAAAAATTTTCAACCGGCTTGTTTGCGTTGAAGAAATTTCTAAAATCATCAATCGTATTGGACATGTTTTTGATGACCTGTTTTGCGTGTTCGTAAGTATCTAAAAACTCATCTTTATCTTCCAAATTTTGCTTCATTTTAAAAAGATCAATACTAAGTTCGCTTAACGGCTGACGCCATTGATGAGCGATATTTGCCATCATTTCGCCCATAGAAGCAAGGCGAGACTGCCTAAACATAATACGACTACTTTGCTCATTTTTAGCAATCTCTTCTTCTACTCTTTTTTCCAAATTCGCATTTAATATAGTGAGCTCTTTGGTTTGTTCTTTTACTTTATTTTCTAGTGATTGATTTAACTCGTTTAACTCTACTCTAAGCTGCGTAAGGTGTTCGTTAAGCAAAATAACATTTGTTACATCGTGGCGAATAGCAACAAATTCTTCTATCTCGCCGTTATCATCTAAAATCGGAATAATCGTTGCATTTAGATAAAACGCTCTGCCGTCTTTTGATAAATTTTTAACTATACCTTTATAAACTTTTTTGGCTAAAATGGTCTCCCAAAGCTTTTTAAAAACTGATTTTTTAACATCTGGGTGGCGAACGATATTATGCGGAGAACCGATAAGTTCTTGTCTAGAATAACCGCTAATTTTGCAAAATTCATCATTTACAAAGGTTATAATGCCGTTAATGTCGGTTTTTGAAACAATATTACTTGCATCAATAGCATCTTGGTATTGCTTTAATTTTGCCTGAGTTTTTTTCATATTGTCGCCATAAACCCCGTAAATGCCTTGTGAATTCCATAAGCAATTATAAAAATTGCCGACAGCGTTAGCATAGTATTTTTAAACTTTAAACCTAATAAATTTATCACAAAAGAAAAACCTAACAGCGTAGGAAGTGTGCAAATTCCAAAAACTGCCGTTATTAGTGCGCCCTGTGCTATATCTGCCGACATAATCGCCATGGCAAGAGCCGTATATACAACGCCACAAGGTAAAAGTCCGTTTAAAAAACCAAGCAGACAAAATCCGCTTAAATTCTCGCTTTGCATTGCAAATTTAGTAGGTTTTGCTAGAAATTTAGACCAAATTTTATCGTTTTCTATAAATTTTAAAAGCGCACCCCGTTTTAAAAGTGCGATTCCAAAAATCACAAGCAAAATTCCAATAAAAAAGTGCAAAAATCCTAAACTTTTTTGGCTAAATTTAAAAAAAGAACCAAAAAATCCGCTTAAAATTCCTAAACTTATATATGCAAAAACTCTGCTTAAATGGTAACTTAAAGCGTAAATAAAGGCTTGGAATTTGGTTTTTTTTGTTAGTTTTGTGTTGTAGGCGATGACAAAACCGCCGCACATTCCAAGGCAGTGTCCAAAGCTCATCAACACTGCCATAGGGATAATGCTAACTAAATTTAACATTACAAAATTTCTAAGAATTCTTTGAAAATATACTTACTTTCATTTGGTCCCGAACTTGCTTCTGGGTGGTGTTGGACTGAAAAAACAGGATAATTTTTATATCTTACACCTTCGATTGTGCCGTCAAATAAATTTCTATGCGTTATTTCGGCAACTTCTGCTATGCTTTCAGGGACATTGTAGTTATGGTTTTGCGCCGTGATTTCGATTGATTTGCTAAATTGATTTTGCACGGGGTGGTTTGCGCCGTGTTGTCCGAATTTAAGCTTGTAAGTTTCATAGCCCATTGCATTGCTTAAAAGCTGATGTCCTAGGCAAATTCCAAAAATAGGAATTTTTGCTTCTATCATTTTTTTGATTTCTGCTATTTCGGCTTTTAGCATTTTTGGTTCGCCAGGACCATTAGAAAGGAAAATTCCGTGAATTTCGCCTTTTTTAAATTTATCAATTAGCGTATCTGCTTTGGTATCGTGCGGGAAAATTTGAGTTTGTATGCCAAGCGTTCCAAGCTCATTTAAGATATTTCGCTTTACGCCATAGTCCATAACGGCGACTTTTTTGCCACAAGATTCGATTTTTTTATACTCATTTTTAGCATAATCCCAAGAGCCGTTTTCATGAGCATAGCCTTTTTTTGTGCTAACAATGCTGACATAATTTATCTCTTCGATTCTAGCTGAATTTGCAAGAGCATTTTTTAGCATCTCTTTATCGCTGATTTCGGTTGAAACAAAAACACGCAAATTGCCTTGATCGCGAAGCATTTTGGTTAAATATCTAGTATCAATGTCATAAACTCCGAATTTGCCGTTTTTGATAAAATACTCTTCTAAATTTGCTTCGTTTCTAAAATTTGACGGGTTGTTATTAAAATTTCTGATAAAAATTCCACTTGCGTGAATTTTTGAGCTTTCGTTATCAAAACTATTTGTGCCGACAATTCCGATTTCAGGCATAGTAAAAACTATAAACTGCCCGGCATAACTTGGATCAGAGATTATTTCTTGATAGCCTGTAATTGAAGTGTTAAACACAAGTTCGCCAAATGCACTTCCGCCCTTACCAAAAGCCTTTGCCTCCAAATACACGCCGTTTTCAATATAAATATAAGCTTTCATTAAAACATACCTTTTTTGCGTAATTCTTCTTCATAGAGTTTTTCAAAAACCATATCGTATTCTTCGGTTCCGGGGATTAATTTTCGTTTATAGCCTTCGATTTTTTCGATAACTATGTCTTCGATTTTTTCGAAATTTTTAAGATAATCTTCAATCGAAATGTAAATCACATTTTTTACCTTGTTTTCCGAAACAGAGTAATCAATCAAGCTTTTTTTCCAAATAGTTTCTAAAATTTCATGCGATAAATTTGAGTATCTATCTTCGTAATTAAGACTGAAATTTGCTTCTTCGGCAAGTTTTTTCTTTATAAGCCAAAACATATTTTTCTTATCAACTTGCATACTATCCATTTCATCGATTCTTGCATCGATGATTTCATTTGCCCTTTCTTCTATGGCTCTTTCCTTCATCAAATCACTTCGCAAAATTTCATCTGCCGCTTTTGAGACAGGCTCTAAACCGCTAGTAAGCGTAACAAACCCTGAATTCACTAAATCAATCGCAATCTTATGTGCGATATACGGGACATGTGATAATCTTATACGCATATTTCCGCCTTTCTGTTATTATAAAATAATCGTGTCGGTTCGCTCTGGGCTAGTTGAAATAAACCCAACTTTAACGCCTGTTAATTCTTCTATTTTTTTAATGTAAATTTGCGCATTTTTTGGCAAATCTTCAAATTTAGAGACGCCTTTTACGCTCTCCCAGCCGTCCATTTCTTCATAAACTGGCTCGACTTCGTCTAAATTTACAGGAAAATAATCAATTATCTTTTCGCCAAGTTTATAAGCTTTGCAAATTTTGATTTTTTCAAATCCGTCTAAAACATCAAGTTTCATCAATGCGAATTTATCGATTCCGCTAAGCCTTGAAGCATATTTAACACCCACAGCGTCAAACCAACCGCATCTTCTTCGTCTGCCTGTTGTCGTGCCAAATTCTTTTCCTACTTCGCACATAATATCGCCTTGTGTGCCTTTATCTTCGGTAGGAAATGCGCCGTTTCCAACGCGTGTAGTGTAAGCTTTTACTATGCCGATGACTTCGCCTATATCTTTTGGAGAAAGCCCCAAACCACTACAAGCACCCGCTGCAACGGTGTTTGAGCTAGTTACATAAGGGTAAGTTCCGTGATCAATATCAAGCAAACTTCCTTGTGCGCCTTCTACTAAAACCTTTTTGTTTTCGTTCAAAGCTTTCCAAATCATATTTGTAGTATCTGCAATGTATGGCGCAAGAGTGTTTTTAAATCTTTTTAGCTCTTCGTAAATTTCAAGTTTTGACGGCAAATTTATGCCAAGCGTATCAAAAATATATTTATTTGCCGCAAAATCCCTTGATAAGGCTTCGCTAAGTTTTTCAGGCTCTAAAAGTTCGCCCACTCTATGACCTGTTCGATTGATTTTATCAGCATACGCAGGACCTATGCCTTTGCCTGTCGTGCCAATAGCTTTATCGCCTTTTAATTTCTCTTTTGCTTGATCTATGAGCGAGTGAAAACTTAAATTTAAATGTGCTTTTTCACTTATAAAAAATCTGCCTTGCAAATTCTCAAACTGCGCCATTTCGGTGATCAAAACATCAGGATTGACCACAACGCCGTTTCCTATGATATTGATTGTATTTTTATTTAAAATCCCACTTGGAACGAGATGAAGCGCATATTTTGTGCCATTTACCCAGATTGTATGTCCTGCGTTGTGTCCGCCGCCGCTTCTACAAACAAAATCGTAATCAGCACAAATCATATCGACGATTTTGCCTTTGCCTTCATCGCCCCACTGAACGCCTAAAATCAAATCAGCCTTACTCATTTTTTAATCCTTATATATAATTTTTTCTATCATTGCATCAACCATAACGGCAAAACCGCTCGAATTTGTACCGTCAATCTTGTAGTTTCCGCCGCTACAAAGTATCGAATTTGCGTCTAAAAATCTAAAAAATAGCTCATCATAATATCTCATTTTTGAGTAATACAAAAGAGAAATTCGAACATTTTCATACGAAATTCCCAAATTTTCAATATCATTTATAGCATCTTTTAATTCGCTAGGAATGCTGTTTTTAAGAGTTTTTAAATCCTGCAAAGTGGTGGCTTTGGTAATGTCATTTAGCCATTTTATATCTTTTTGAAGCAAAACTTCAATCGCACCTTTTTCAAAAACATCAATCGAAATGCCTAAAATTTGACAAATCAGCTTCGGAATTTCGATATTGCTAAGCTGCAAAACAGGTTTTAAACCAAATTCGCTAAAAATTTCTAATGCGATTTTTATCGCAAGAGCCAAATTTCGCTCATCTATCATCTCAGCGCCGATTTGATAAAATTCCTTGCTTGGATATTTAAAAATCGGCTGCATATAAAACCAGCGTTTTAAATTTTCATTTTTTAGCCGTCTTCGCACGATACGCACGACATCTACGGTGCTATCGGCTCTTAAAGCGATTTCGTTATTTTGCGGGTCAGAAAATTTCAAAAGTCCGCTTTTAACGCCTAAATTTTGATGATACGAAAAACAAGGTGTGAGAATTTCGTTAAAATCATTTTTAAGCAAAATCTCACTTGCAATATTTTCAATCTTTCGTTTTAAAGCGGCATTTTTTCCAAAATAAAGTCTTGATCCGTTTGGAATTTCGTGCTCAAAATCAGCACTAAGACTATCTATCATAAATCCTCCGTGTTTTTTATGAGTGCCGTAAGTTTTGGCGTAAATTCACGCACAAAATTTTGCAAATTTTCATAATCAAGCGTAAGAATATCCAAAATTTGCTTATGTATTTCTGTATTTAAATTAAAATTATCACTCTTAGCAGTTTGAATTTGCTCTAAAATTTCGCTAAATTTTGCTTTTGATGAGTTAAAATTTTCTTTATCGATTTTTTTTGTTTGAACCAAATTTATAAATTCTTCTGCCGTTTTTTTGTAATCTAAGAAAATCAAAAAATCGTTAAATTCGGTTTTTGAAATAGGCTTAGGCTGATTTGTTTTTTTGAATTTATTGGCAAATCCTGTAATTTCATCTTTTTTAAGTGCTTTTGAAATCACATTTCCTTGTAAATAATCAAAACCTAAATTTTTAAGCAATCTTAGCGAAAAATCATCTTCAATACCTTGTGCGCCGACTTTTAAGCCCATTTTTTCGGCATAAAGCAAAATGGCTTTTAACATTTTTATATTTTCGTAACTTTTTCCCACATTTAGGCAAATTTCGCGATTAGCCTTGACCAAGTAAAACGGCAAATTTCTAGCATAAGATAAATTTGTTGAATTTGCATTATTGATTGCGAATTTAACGCCAAATTCGGCATATTTTTCAAAAATATTTTTAAATTTTTCTACACTTTCTTTGTTAAAATCAGTAATTTCAAAAATAAATTTGCTAGGATTTGCGTTTGGGTTTTGAGCTATTGTTTTTGCAAAATGTTCGTAAAATTCGCTATTTTGAAGCTGAGTAGAACTTATATTTATACTACAAACGCTATCAAATTCGCTTTGGAATTCTGCAAGTTTGCTAAGCGAAAAAATACTCAAAACTCTCTCCAAATCGCTTTCGTTTAAATCTAATAAAAAATCTCCCGGCAATAAAATACCCATATTTGGATGATTCCAACGAAGTAAAAGTTCATAACCGAAAATTTCGTTATTTTTGGCATCTATCATCGGTTGATAAAGCATAAAAAATTCGTTATTTCTTATCGATGCAACAAGCCTATCTACTTGTGAATTTGCGCCCATATCTTCATATATGCTAAATCCGCCCTTATGAAGCGTTTTTGCATTATACATTGCTTTATCGGCTCTGTTTAAGAGATCTTTAAATTCCATACTCTCGCTGCCGTTATAAAATGCTACGCCGATACTCGCACTAGCTCCGATTTTTTCATTTTTTATATTGAATTTAGTTTTTGAAGCTTCAAGAAGTCTATTTAAAATAGGCATTAGTATTTTTTTATCTTCGATATTTGGGATAATAGCACAAAATTCGTCCCCGCCAAGCCTAGCTAAAAAATCATCTTCCCTAAGTGCCCTTTTCATCACGGCCGAAATTTCACGCAGATAAATATCGCCAACATCGTGTCCGTAAGTATCGTTGATCGCCTTAAATCCGTCATAATCGACAAATAAAACAGCCATAAATTTCCCGCTATCTTTTGCTTTTTGCATAAATTCGGGCGCAATCTGCATAAAATAAATTCGATTTGGCAAATTTGTTAAAGCGTCATAGTGTGCTATTAGTTGCAATTTTTCTTCTCTTTCTTTGATGCCATAAATTTCCATAAACATTATCATATAGTTTGTTATTTCGCCTTTATCGTCCCTAATGGCATTTATAGTAACAATAGCAGGGATAATCTCGCCTTTTTTGCTTAGACCCTCGATTTCATCTCTATAAACATCATCTTTTGTAAGCGAATTTCTTAAAGCTTGCACAGATTCTTCTTTATTTTTTGCAAATAAAAATGACGGATAGCGACCTAAAACTTCTTCTTCATTATAACCTGTAATATCGCTAAATGCTTTATTCGTTCGCATTACAAGACCGTCTTTGCCACATAGCATAATGCCTTCGTGAGAATTTGAAAAAACACTTGCATTTAGTTTTAGTTGAAGTTCTGCCTCTTTTCGCTCGGTTATATTTTCAAAAATACCTGAAATTTTTGTTATCAAACCATCTTTTCGCTCAGTTGCCCTGCCTTGCACACTAAGCCAGATTATTTGATTCAATCTACCTTTTATGCGATATTCTGCAATAAATTTTTCACATTGTCCGTTTATGTAATCATTTAGTGCATTATTAAAAATTTGCACATCATCATCTAAAATCATATTTTTAAAATCACCAAGAGAAATACTATATTGGCGATATTTATCTTCATAATTTAAAATTTTCAAGAAATTGCCGTCAAATTCGATTGTTTCGGATTTTAAATCCATTTCCCAAGTTACAAAAGTCCGTGTATCGATGATATTTTTATAAAATTCACTATCGTATCTTGATTTTTCTTCGGATTTTGTTAGTGTATCGATATTATTAAAATAAAAAACAATCAGCTCTTTCCCTTTTGTGTGCAAAATTTTTGCAAAAACGCTATAAGTGTAGTATTCGTTATCCAAGTGCCTTATGCGATAGGTCTGCTCGAAACTATCTCTTCTTGTCGTATCAAAAAGTGAGATATTATTTTTTATTTCATTTCGCACACGAAGAACATCTTTTAGATGAATAATACTAAAAAAATCAATCTCGCCGTTTATAAATTTAAAATAATCATAACCCCAAATAGCTTTTGCATTACTTGTTAAATTTAACACTTTTGAAGCATTAAAATCATAAACCATCATAATTTGAGGCGAATTTTGCATAAATTCATACTGCTTATTTGTTTGTTCTTGTAAATTTATGTATTTTGACATATCAAACATAATGTATATGATAAAAACCGCTCCGTTTGAGTAAATATAGTTTTTTTGCATATACATACTTTTTTGACCATTAATCGTATTTTGCATACCTATCATATAATTTTCATTTGCATAATTTGCCTTAAATTCTTCAATTTGCCTTTCAAGTAGTGAATTTGCGCTGATTTCAAATACATTTTTTTCAGCTATATCGTCGCCGTAAATTTGCTTTGCAGTCTCGCTATAATCAACAATCATACCGCTTATACCATCTACAATCAAAACGCAAAGAGAACTTTGTTTAAAAATATCATAAAAATTTTTACTCAAATCGCCAAGCTCGCTATCCTTGGCGCTGAATTTATCAGAAAATTTCAAAATATCATCGCTAAAATCTTTAAAAATTCCCTTTTGTATGATTTTAGTCGAGACTTCCGCGTTTTTATTTGATGACATTAAAATCTTTTTGACTTCATTTATAGGAGCGATAACTTTTGAATTTAAAAAGAAAATATTTGCTAACAAAAATAATCCCACAAGCCCAAATAAAACCAAAATAACCAAAAACATAATAACTTCGCCGTTTAGCTCAGAAAACAAAGTTCTTTTAACAAGGACGAAATTTTGAGTATTTGCAATATTTTTGATATATAAAAAATCAAAACCGCCTAATTTTTCTTTTATAAGCACAAGTCTATCTGTTTTTTTAAAACTAAACGAATCGCCGTAAATATCGTAGATGTCGCCATTTGCACCGGAAATAAAATGCCCGTTTGAATTTAGAATTCTAATTTGCGAATTTGGAAAAGCCAAATTTGAAACAAGGCTTTTTGTATCGACAAAACCAACCAAATACGCACCATTTTGAGCCTGTTTAATAATAAAATAACGATAAATTCCAGCGTAAAATATAAAATCTGAAATATAAAAACCGCTTTTTTTAACGCTATCTTTAAATTTGTCAATATCAAATTCGCTTGGGAAAGCAATTTTATTGTAATCACTAGCTAAAATCAAATCATTTTTCAGATAAAAAATAGCATTAAATTCGCCTTTTTTATCCATTTTTGAATTCATTACTTCAAGCGGCTTTGAAGTCAAGGCAATACTATTTTGTATATCATCAAGTTCGCTTAGCAAATCATCATTATGGTGTTTCATAAGATTTACGGCGATTTCACTTTGAGATTTTAAATCTTGTTCGATTCTACTTTTTTTGCTATAAATTCCCGAAGCCAAAACCGCAAAAACTACAAATACAACAAATAATCCGAGTAAATAAAATCTTTTTATAAAAGAAATTTTCTGTCTTCTAGCGTTAAACATAGCAAATTCCAAAAAATTTATTTTATCCAAAGATTGCTAAATTTAAAATGATAACTTTATTATACAAAACAAGATAATTCAGCCAAACGACGAAGCCGTCCATAAAAATCAAATTTTGAAAAAGCTTTTTGCTTTTTCAAAATTTGCCACTTCTAGCGT
>JAFUFY010000034.1 GCA_017469645.1 Campylobacter sp.
AATTTGCTTTACTTTTGGACCGGCTGCACTACCACCGCCGCCGCCATGCTCGACTAGCACGGTTACTGCATATTGCGGATTCTCATAAGGTCCAAAACTCGTCATCCACGCGTGTGAGCGTTGATAATACTCCATATTGGCTTCCTTCATACGAGTTTTTTCAGTTTGCGAAATTCCTACGACCTGAGCCGTGCCTGTTTTAGCCGCAATCGGCACAACGATACCTTGCAAAACCTTTGTTGCAGTGCCTTTTTCGTGATTTGCGACTTCAAACATAGCCTTTCTTATCATCGGTAGTTGCGACATTTCTGTAGGCGTAAAAAGCTCTTTTGGGGCAAATTCTATTTTTTCGCCTTCGATACTTTTTAAAAAATGCGGCGTCAAGCCATGCCCCGAAGCTAGTTCGGCTGTGTGTTTTGCCATTTGCATAGGTGTAATCAAAATATCGCCCTGCCCGATTGAGGCATTTACGGTTTCGCCTTGATACCACGGGCGCTTAAATTTTTGCATTTTCCACGCTTTATTTGGCACGGTGCCTACAAATTCGTTTGGCAAATCGACATTTGTTTTGCGACCAAAGCCCATTCTATCAAGATAACTCGCCATATAATCAATGCCTACAATCAAACTTCCTTCATAAAAATAGACATCGCAACTCTCTCTGATGGCGTCGTTTAAATCCACTTTGCCGTGCCCCCAGCCTTTCCAACAACGAAATTTACGCCCGCCAAGCTCCATTACACCGCTACAATGTGGCGCCCAATTTTCGGCGATTTTACCTGAATTTATAAACGACATTCCAATCGCCATTTTTATAACAGAACCTGGCGGATAAAGCCCATTTACAAGCTTATTTGTAAATGGGTGGTTTAAATCGTTTATAAGCTCGTTCCAATTTTCAGCACTAATGCCCGTTACAAACTGATTTAGATCATATTCGGGAAAGCTTCCTGCCGCTAGTATCGCTCCGTCTTTTATATCCATGACTATGGCGACTCCTGCGTCTTTTTTAAAAATTTCACGCAGGTGTTTTTGCAACTGAATATCAATAGTAAGCTCTATATCACTACTGCTAGGCGGCACAAATGAAATTTCTTCGACGACTTTATTTAGGGCTGTAACTTTTGTTTTTCGCTCACCGATACTGCCTTGCAAAATTCCGTTATAATACCCTTCAACGCCGCTTCTGCCGACATAGCCAGTCAAACGCGACATATAGTTTTTTTCTATATCTTTCGAATTTGCACGACCCACATAGCCGATGACATGCGAAGCAAGGGAATTTTGCGGATAAAGCCTTTGCGAGCTTGGCTCGATTTTTAATTTATCTCTTAAATTTAGCGTGGCGAAATGTTTTACCGTTTCGTTATAATCCAAAAATTCGACAACTTTTATAAAATTTTGATTGTAAGGCGAATTTTGTTTTTGATAATCTTTTTTTATTTGCGTAGCATTTAGTTCTGAAAAAATTTCCGTTAAAACTGAAATTTCTTCTTCTAATTCGCTACCCATTTTCAAATGTGGAGCAAGCCAAATCGAAAATCCAAGCCTATTTATGGCTAATGGTGTGCCTTTGGTATCTAAAATTTGCCCCCTGACAGGAGCGATGAGTTCGCTTTTTACCACATTTTGTTCGGCGATTTCTTCGTAATATTCATTTGATTTGATAGAAAGATAGTAAATTCGCACCAAAAGCATAGCCCAAAATATGAGAATAAACGAAAAAACCAATTTTAATCTCATACCAATCTTCCCCTAAAAATAAGAAGTCCGATTAAAATTTCAATAAAAATATACCAAAGATATTCGCTTCCAAAAACCAAATATCCGCTTTTTTTGGCATACGAAATAGCATTGCTAACCAAAAAGGTCCCCGCATAACCGATAACAACATAAAGTGCGATGAGCAAATTTCTAAATTTAATAAATTTGATCGAAATTTCAAATATAAAAAGATAAAAAATGATAAATGTAACGGCAATTGAAAATAGATGAAATCCGTGAATTTGCTCGGCTATAAAAAGATAAAGTATGCCTATATACCACATTGCGCCGTAGCTTTTAAATTTGTTTTCATTTTCAAATCTTAGCACGATTTGATGAAGAAAAAATAGCCCTATTAGCGGCGGTAATTTTTGATTCATCGAAGTTAAAATCAGATAAATAAACAAACACGCTATCAAAAAAGCATTTGTTATAGCATATAGATTACTGCGATTTCGTTGCATACCGGAAATTTTTTGCATTTTATACAATCTGCCCAAATTTTCTGAGCCGGAAGCTCTTCTTTTGAAATTTCTTTAAAGCCCAATTTCTCAAAAAAACCTTTTTGATAAGTTAGAGCAAAAACCTGCTTTAAGCCGTAAAATTCGGCTTCTTTGATAAGTTCTTCTACTATTTTTGCGCCAATTCCTTGCTTACGAAAATTCGGCGATACAACCAAACTTCGCACTTCGGCTAAATTCGCATTAAAAATTTTCAAAGACGCAAAACCTGCTAGTTCTCCGTCACGAAAAGCAAGAGTATAAGAACGAATATTTGTCGCAATCTCTTCGTCGCTTCTTGGTAAAAGCACCCCGCTTTCGACCTCATCTTTTACTAAATTTTGCATACTTTCAATATCACAAAGTCTAGCTTTTTTTAACTCTATCATAAACCAAAAACCCCTTTTATAATGCTTTGTCTAGCGTTTTCTATGCCAAAATTTTTTGAAACTGAGATAAATTTTGCTTCGTTATCAAATTTTAAAACTTTGGCTTTTTCGCTTTGATTTAATTTATCACTTTTTGTGTAAAATTTTATGATTTTTTGATCGTTTCGCAAAAAACTTTTTAGATAATCTTGCAAATTCAAATCGATTTGTAAATCAAACTGACGAGAATCTATTAAATGCACAAAAAGCTTTATATTTCTGCGTTCTTTAATAAATTCGTCCAAGTTTTTTTGCCAAATTCCGTGCATTTTTTTTGAAACTTTTGCATAGCCAAAACCGGGCAAATCGACAAAAATAAGCGAAAATTTTTCACTATTTTCGTCCAAATTCTCAATAAATTCGGCTTCGAAAAAATTTACAAGTTGCGTTTTTCCGGGCGTTGAGCTTGATTTTGCTAAGCTTTTTTGACCCACAAGGGCGTTTATAAAGCTACTTTTTCCGACATTGCTCCGCCCTAAAAAGGCAACTTCGCTTTTGCCAAAATCAGGGCTATCGCTAAGCCCGCTAGCAGAAGTGATAAATTTAGCCCCGCAAACCTTTATCACTTATTATCCTTGACTTGAAAAATCAAACGAATCGGCTTTTTCTCCGCACCTGAACCACTTTTTACTTCGTAAGTGCCTTTTTCACGATTTACCACGATTTTATCGCCAAAAACCTCTTTTTTGCTCTCGCTTTCGTGCAAATAAGCACTATTTTCAAGCGTGTAAGTCTCGTTTGTAGGCGTATAGGTTAGCACTCCGCCTTTGCCGTCGTAGTGTTTGCCGTTTAGCAAAATTTTAAAATTTGCATTTCCTGTGGCTGTGTATTTTGTAGGCTGTCTATTTTTATCAAAAGTTATCGTTAATTTATCCGATTTTAGCGTATCGTAATCGCCTTTTTTTATCGTAACATTGCCTGTTAAAATGCTGATTTGTTTCACTTCATCGGCAAAAAATTCATCTGCCGTTACTTCGACTTTCTCGCTTGCGTTCAAATTTAAGCAAATCGCCAGAATAACGGCTAATTTGTAGAATTTTTGTCTTTTATATGATACCATGCGTGAATTCCTTTCGCATTTGTCTGCTTTTTATTTATATCGTATATTATGCCACTTCCGCTAACATTATCATCGCCTTGTCGCATGATAAACGGAGTATCGCTTCTTACTATTTTTGACTTTATATTATATATTATTTCTTCTGAATTATAATTAATATTATCGCTATTTTGGTAGTTTGCATTACCTTTAAATGTCAAAATGTCATCTTTTAAAATAGCTATATCCGAACGCAAGGCATGATTTGTTTTACCATCAGTATGAATGCCATTAAATTCGTTAAATTCATCATAATCTTTATATCTCGTTCCGCTTTTGGCACTAATTTGCAAATTTACTTTTTCTGCGACTTCATAGTCCCTTATGCCGTTCATCTCCATATTTGCGATCGTATTATCTTGCTTGAAAGCTTCCGTTAAATAGGGATCTTGCAAACTTAAAAACACCATTGCCACGCTAAAAATGGCGATTGCTACATAAAAAATTTTTATAACCACTTGCTATTCCAAACTTCTCTCATATCGTTTTTATCGACTAGATATTCGATCATTTCTCGCACAGCGCCTTCTCCGCCGTTTAAATTTAGCGTAATGTCGGCTTTAAGCGAAGCAAGAGCGTTTTTTGGCTTAAAACTAACGCCAACTGCTTTTAAAAGTTTTGCATCGTTTAAATCATCGCCGATCGCAGCTGCTTGTGAAAATCTAAGCCCAAGTTCATCTAAAATTTCAGTAGCTTTGGCTAGTTTGTCTTTTACGCCTTGAAAAACAATATCGATTTTTAGCTCTTTTGCCCTATTTGCGACGATTTGTGAGCTTTTGCCTGTGATTATGGCGACTTTTTTGCCACATCTTTGCCATTCTTGGATTCCAAAGCCGTCTTTGACATTAAATTTTTTCATTTCTTCGCCACTATTTGAATGATACAAACCACCGTCTGTTAAACATCCATCAACATCTAAAAATATAATCTCTATCATTTTTATCCTATATATTTAAAATTTTATGATTTTATCCAAATTCGGCTGAAAATTTAAGAATTTACTGAATTTAAGCTATTTATTTTGCTCATCATTTGATTTTATGGTTTCATTACTATCAATAACTCTTAATTTTCTTTTCATAACTTCTTGTCGCACGGGACCATGAAATGTTCCGCTTGATTTTTGATACATTTTTGGTTCTGGTAATATTTTTATACATAAATCTTGATCAAATTCTTCTTTATTTTCCAAATTTTGTAAATTTTTATCCATTTGCGCCTTAAATTCATCTTCAAATTTTTTCATATCATTAACTCCTAAATTTTTTTTTGAATTTATTATTATTTTGTGAATTTCTTTGCAAATTTCTTGCTGTTTGTTTTTTAAAATATTTAGTTCTTTTTGTAATTCAAATACAGCATTACTGCTCGTTATTGCACTTTTAGTTATATTTTCATCAACACACAAAGCTAAATTTAAGCCCAAAAAAGCATATATACAAAAAAATTTTTTCATGTTTTTTCCTTTAAATTTACTTGTATAATTTTATAAAAAAATAGTAAAGATTTGATTTTTTATCAACATCTCGCAAAAATAAAAGTCCCCTGCAAATATAAATTTGCAGGGGCAAGGAGTTTTTTCGTTTTTTTATGAATTAGAATTTAAATATAAAGCTTCCCTTAACACCTCCGCCTTGTGTATCGCCGAACATTCCTGTTGCTTCTAAGCCGATATCAAGATTTTTTGTAGCTCTGAAATTCAAACCTAAATCAACAACAGCACTGTCGCCTTTTAAACTAGGAGTTGCTGCTTCTCCAACAAATCCAATGTCTGAGTAATCAAGTATGGCTTTTGCTCTACTTCCATATACTCTTTGCCATGCAGCACCTACTGTCCATCTTAAAGTATCGCTAAGATCGAATTTAAACGCAGCACCAACTTTTGAAACATGACTAGTAATACTATCAACTTGCCATGTTTCTGCTTGACCGGTAGTTAAATTCATCAAATCAATATTTTGAGAACCGATATGTGATAAATAATATTTAGCATATAAATCCATTTTCGTAGTATCTGAAAGTGGAACCATATAACCAAGACCCAAATGACCTGCATAGTAAGTCGCACTATTATCAAATTCAACCGCTTGATCTCCTACGCGTCCTTCAAAATCAGTTTTATTTCTACCAACACGGATAGAAGCATCTGTGTAAAAACCACTATCTGTACCTAAGCGACCCAAAACACCAACTGCAATGTGTTTATATTTACTTTGAGAATCTGTGTCACCCATATCTTTTGTTTTTGATTTAGCAGAACCTACATCTACAAATGGAGTAAGTGTTAGATTTCCAAAATCTTTTGAAACACCAAGAACTGCTCCGTAATTTGTAACTTCTATACTAGAACCTACTTCATGTTTTAAATTGCTTCCATGAACAGCTGCTATACCGCCTATACCATCACCGTAAGAAAATCCTGAATTTACTGCTTTACTAGCGATAAAATCAGTATTTGTATTCATCATAGCAACAGCTCCTAATGCAGCAGCAGGGATAATCTCTGTTTCTTTTGGCATTGCAACTCTGCTAGTTCCTGTTTGAGCCATAGCATCTTGTTCTTCCATGTGTGGCGGAAGCACCCTATCACCAGGAGTAGGTAAATTAACTACTGTTTCAGAACCGTCTGTATTTGTAGCATTACCAGTAGTATCTTCTGTATTACCTGTATTTGCTGTATTTTCAGCAACAGCTTCGCGAGACCTAGAATTATATCCGATAGTTTTCCACCAATCAGGACCATATATTAAAGTCATCAAATAATCATACATTGGACTAACATTTGGCTTTGTTGGCTCCGGTTGTGGCTCAGGCTCAGGTTGCGGTTGAGGATCTGGTTGTGGCTCAGGTTGCGGTTGAGGATCGTTTCCACAAGTAATGACACCGTTATGGTAATAGCAACCCGGATTTGGGTTTGGATTAGGATCAACAGGTGTCGGATCTGGAACAACAGGATCTGGAACAACAGGATCTGGAACAACAGGATCTGGAACAACAGGATTATTTCCACCAATGCCTACTGTTTGCAATAATCTATTTGCATTAGTTAGCTCTAATTTATTTTTAGCAGCAGCTCCACTTAAATCAGTAGTTAGCCAAGTTCCTTTTACTTGAACATTAGCAGTATCGTATCCTGTTATGCTTCCGCCTAAGGCTTGGAGCAATTTATATTTATTGTAGGCTTGTGTTAAAATATCTCTGTCGGTGCTACCGATGATTAAATTTTTTCCACCAAGTGCAACATTGCCTTGTGAAATACTAAGAACTGCATTATCTTTATTTGCCCTAGCAAAATTTAATTTTAGTGTATTGTAATCACTAATTGTATTAGCAGTTACTGCTCCCGTTACAGATATTACACCATTATTGCCTTTTAAATCTCCATAAACAGCTTCGTTATTACTGATTCTTAAAGAATTTTGTAATCTACCTGTTATAGTGTTATTGTTGATTTTAGTATCACTCAACAAAATATTTAAATTTCCGTTGTTGTTAGTAAGTGCATATCCGTTGCCATGTAACAAAATTTCTTGATTTGCTAAATTTGCAGTACTTACTCCGTTTAGTTTAACAACAGCATTTGCAACATTATAGTTTGCGGTATTATTAGCAGTTATATCCATACCACCTATGTTACCCAAATTTGTAGTAGTGATAGTATTTTGCCCACTAGCCACGATTTTACCACTCATATTTCCGCTATTTGTGTAATTAACGGTAGAATTTGTGGTAACCAAATCCGCATTTAGCGTTCCAGTATTTGTAAATGCATAATTTGTTCTATTATTTACCACAACACCTTTATCTGAATTTAGCGTTCCGTTATTTGTAAAGCTTAGAGTATCTATCTCACCTGTTATGGTTAGATTTCCGTTATTCACAATATCGATACTTTTATTTCCTGTTACATTACCGTCTATTTTAGCTGTTACGCCTCTTGCAGCAGATAGGGTAGTTCTATAATCAAGTCCGGCATTTGCAATATCTCTTGCTTTGTTTCTAGTAGTAGTCCAGTTATTATATAGTGAGTTATAAACATCACTGCTCATATCATACAACCACTCTAAATTTGCCTCCCAATCAGACTTAATATCGCCAGTAATATCCGCTCCATTGCCGATGTTTATATTTTCAACATGAGCATTTTTAGCAATATAAACAGCCGCATCGCTTCCTTTTACTTTACCGTTGATATTTAAATTTGTAATCAACGCTCCGTCTAAATCCATCTCAGGGGCCCTGTTATCATATCCTTGATTTAACAAACCACCTTTTGTAGGATCACTTTTTGAATTGTAAAGTGTAGAACCAAATTTACCGTTTGAATATTTCTCCCATCTAAAATGGCTTCCCCTGCCTTCATAATCACCAAGCGTATTCTCTCCAAAATCGGCTCTAATAGCAATACCATTTTTACCAGTAGCTTCTACATCGCCGTTAATGGTTATATCGTGTTCTTTACCAAAAGCAGTATAGATACCCATACCATTTATACCATTACCTGTTACTCTTACGCCACGATTTAGAGTAAATGTATTACCCGAGCCGTCTATTCTAACACCGGCACTTGCTTTACCGTCTGCTAGCAGATTTGCAGCTTGCGTTATATTATTATTTTTGCCGTAAATATGCAAACCTATACCGTAAGTTTCAGTATTTGGAGTTCCATTTAGCCAAGCATTATTAGCTCTTGCATAAAATGGATTTCTATTTATTAGGTATTGATTATCCCCATAAACAGAATGTCCGTAAAATCTTTTTAAATCTATGTCATAACCAAGATCTACCAAAACAGCCATCTCGGCTTCCATGAAGAATACCCAGTTTCTCCACATTTGGTGAGATTGTAATGAGTTATCAAGTTCGAAGTGACTTCCTTCGATTTGGTATTCGCCTTCATCTCCATTAAGCGGTAATCCGCCCATTCTATTCACATACTCATTACCCAAAACTTCTAGCGTTTTTCTACCTCTGTATGTAACGCCACTATCCATAAATTTACCAACATTTCGATTAACAGCAGATTTATTAGTTCTATAATTATTACCATACTTGTCATATACATTATCTGCCAGAATATTTAAAGAAACACCAAGTCCGTGTCCTATTTCGTGTATAGCAACAGGTATAACATCTCGTTTAGAGATCATACTTGGTTCATCTATGAGAGTAATATCCGATTCTACCTGCGTTCCCATGTGCATAGTTCCGCCGTTAAAAGTTCTAGGATATTGGCCTCTATATCTAGGGTTTTCACTTAAAAATCTTTCCCAGCTATTATACAAACCGTTTGTAAGTTCGCTTACACTAATACCGCCGTAAGTGTTATGGATAAATGCATCACCCAATGCACTTGAAGTCGGATCTTGCTTAAACCAAGTTGTGTAAAAACTTGCAGTTTTTGAGGCTTCTCCTGAACCATCTGCAACTACATTTATGGTAGGTGCATATTCGTTTTTAGACCCAGGTGATAAAATATCAGCCCAAAGCTGAGCTGCTGTTCGGATTACACGCTTTTGATCGGCACTTAAAGTTCCGGTCGAAGCACCACTATTGCCGTTGCTCTCATATCTATCCAAGAAAACGAGATCAAACATATTCTTGCCGTTACTAGTAATAGTAACTGTTTCGCGAGCATCGGCTTGTGTTAAAAAAAGCGACGCGACAAGACTACAAAGTAAAGTCTTGCGTCTTGCATTTTCGACTCTCATGTTAGTTCCTTTCAATAAATATTTTGGCTCTTAAACCAACGAGCGGATTATAACAAAAAAAATTAAAAAAGCAAAATAAAAAGTTAAGTAAAAATTTATAAAATGTTAATTTTTAGCAATATTGATAATATAAAATTTCATTTGTAATTAACAAAACTACTAAATTTAGTGATTTACTATGTGAATTTACAAAAAAAAAAAAAAAAAACGAAAA
>JAFUFY010000035.1 GCA_017469645.1 Campylobacter sp.
AAAGTATATAAAATTTCATCTGTTGTCGGATTTTCTTTTATCATATAAAATTTTGGTGGTCTGCCACCCCTATCGTCATAATTTACTTTGTCAAGAAAAGCTTTATTGAGATAACTTTGCAAAAGCTCATCATCGCTTAAAATAGTTTGACTATCACATTTTTGTTGTTCTCTTTCATATACTATGGTTGATTTTAAATTTTTTACGCTCGGTTTTAAATCATACTTAAACACAACATATGCAGAGCAAAAAGCTAAAAATAGCATAAGTGGTATCATAAATTTATCTTGTCGTTTCATTTTATTTCCTTTAATAAAAATTTCCTTGCAAATTTAAATTCAGGTCATATCGCCAAAGACAATATAAAATTGTGTTTTAAATTTGCAAATTTAAAAAATGCTTGTCGGCGTTGCTAGATTGCTTTGTTTGTTTTGCTCGTCTTGCAATGGCAAATTATAGCAAATTTTGTTTTTGTATAAATTTGGGAAAAACTAAATTCTGCCGCCAAATTTAACGGCAGAATTCGGATTTATTTTCCAGCTTTTTTAGCTTCGATGACTTCTTGTTTTGGGTATGAAAAGATTGTTTTTCTTGTGATAGCGATATTTTCTTTATCGTCAGTCGCATAAGTCTTGATGACAATCGGGATAATCAAATCTTTTCGCTCGTTTTGTCCGTTTGCTAAATCTTGTTTTGTAACAAGTCTGACGACGGTTCGGCGTTTTGCTCCTGCGCCAACTTTGATAGCTTCTTTTGGTTTTAAAATCTCAATTCCCGGATTATCGACTTCAAAGAAATAGCTATGCTCTTTTTTATCGGTGTTTTGGAACATAAATGTGTAATCGTTTATAACGCGCAAATCATCATTATCAAAGGAAATGCTATAAAGTTCGGTTGTTCGGTTTATGTTTAAAAGCATATTTTCTTTTTTGGTGCTCATTAACATAAGAGCGATGAAAACTATACACAAAACAACGATATAGCCAATCGTTCTAAATCTAAAAAATTTGACCTTACTTCCTGTTTCGACGCTGTTTTCGCTAGTCCAGTTAATAAGCGATTTTTTGCCAAGTTTTGACATAATATTGCTACACGCGTCGGCGCATTCTAGGCAGTTGATACAATCAAGCTGCATACCTTTTCTAATGTCGATGTGCGTAGGGCAAATTCTAACACAGCTTTGACAGCCGGTGCAATCGCCGTTTTGCGGCTTATTTGCGATTAAATTTTTGCTTTCGCCATAAATTTTGCCGCCCCTTTTCTCATCGTAAATGACCTGAACCGTGTCGTTATCAAACATTGTGCTTTGAACTCTTGCGTAAGGACAGACATATACGCAGAATTTTTCTTTTAAAAATGTTACAAGAAATGTCAAAAATATCGTAAATCCAAGCACAATGCCGACTAGAAGTTTGTGTTCGCTAGGATTTTTTATATAAGCAAAAAAATCTTCCGGCGGGACAAAAAACCAGAGCAAATTCGAAGCCGCAACCAAAGCGATAAAGAAAAAAATCACAACAGCAAGAACGCTTTTAAAGCCTTTTTCGCTTCCTTGTTGTTTGTTTGCGATATTTTTGCGAATTCCTAAAAGTTTTGTTTGGATTAAATCTCTATAAATCGTCCTAAATATAGTCTGTGGGCAGCCCCAACCACACCAAATTCGACCCGCCAAGGTGGTTATAAAAAATATAAACAAAAAGAACAAAATCAAACAAAACGGCATTAAATAAAGCTCTTGCGTTGAAAATGCCGTAAAGAAAAGATGAAGCTCTTTTTTGTCAAAGCTTAACAAAAATAGATGATTGCCGTTTATGCGTAAAAACGGCATTAACAAAACCAGGGCGGTTATAATAAAAAAACCTATGTATCTTTTTTTGGTGTAGTTTAAAATTTTTTCACTCCCACTCATAAATTCTCCTAAAAATGTTATCAAAATCAAACAAAATTATACAACTTTTTTCTTATATTATCAATAACTTTGTTACAAATATTTATAAAACATATTATTTTTATATATTTTTAAATTTACTAACGGCTTGTTAGTAAATTTAATCCCTATTTTAGCCTAAATTTGCAATAATACTAACAAATTATTCAAAGGTTAGTTATGAAAAAGTTATCTATCAACGAAGCTGCCGATATTTTGGGCATTTCGAAGGAAGCTATTTATAACAGGATTAGAAGAAATACTATCAAATCCGTTGAAGAAAACGGCGTGAGATTTGTTATTTTGGACGAAATTTCAACTAACAAACAAACACAAACTACTACTAACACAAAAAATTTCTCTGCAAATTTTGCTTCACCTAAAAAAGAGACAAAAAAAGATCCGCACAAAAGCGATTTTATCGAGTATCTCATAAAAGAAATCGATGAGCTAAAAGATAAAATCAAAGAGTTAGAGCAAGATAAAGAGAAGCTTTTTAGGGAAAAAGAGAAAATTTTAGTCGATACAAAAGATGAAATCAAGGCAATGTATGAAGAGCGAGACGAAAAACTCAAATATTTTCTTTCGTTTTTTGAAAAACCACTTTTGCAAAAAAAAGAGACTTTTAAAAGTGAGCCGATTGATTTGGCAGTCAAAGAAAGTAGCGACGAATTTTTCGACGATAGCGAGTGGCTTAGCATAGGCAGTTTTTTAAATTCGCTAGATATTAAACGAAAAAAGAAGTTAAAAATTCAAAATTTGCTTATCGAAAATATCGGAAAAAGCGAATTTATCAAGGTCAAAAACGATACGATTTTGATAAATAAAAATATCGATTTAAATTTATTAAAAGCGAATTTTCAAAATGATGAATTTGAAAATTTAGAAGAAGATAGCGAAAATTTACTCTAATTAAAGGAAAAAATATGAAAATAGTATGTTTAGATGCCGATACTCTTGGCAAAGACGCAAATTTAGAGTTATTTAAAGAATTTGGCGAGTTTGTTAGTTATAACATAACAAAACCTGAGCAAACTATCGAAAGATTGCAAGGTGCCGATGTCGTCATAACTAACAAAGTGTTGATAACAGATGAAGTTATGGCTAACACAAATTTAAAGCTCATTTGTGTTAGCGCAACTGGAATTAATAATATCGACGCTAACGCCGCAAAAGAACGCGGAATTCCTGTAAAAAATGTTGCGGGTTATTCTACTAACAGCGTCGTGCAACAAACCTTTGCTTCGCTATTAGCACTTACTAACGCTGTTAGTTATTACGGCACTTACGGAACTAATGGCGAGTGGGTCAAAAGCGAAATTTTTACAAATTTGGATAGACCTATAAGCGAAATTGCAGGTAAAGAATTCGGTATCATCGGGCTTGGCACGATAGGCAAAAAAGTAGCTTTAATCGCTGAGAGTTTTGGTGCGAAAGTTCGCTACTACTCGACAAGCGGCGCTAACACTAACAACGAATATGTTAGAGTTAGTTTGGATTCTTTGCTTAAAACCTGCGATATAATCTCAATCCACGCTCCGCTAAATGATAAAACGGCAAATTTAATCGGCGAAGAAGAATTAAACAAAATGAAAAACGGAGCGATTTTGATGAATTTTGGACGCGGCGGAATCGTCGATGAAAATGCCCTTGCAAAGGCGATTGACGAGAAAAATTTAAAAGTAGCCCTTGATGTTCTTGAAATTGAGCCGATGATAGAAAATCACCCGCTACTTAGCGTTAAAAACAAAGAAAATTTGATTATCACACCGCACATTGCGTGGGCTAGTAACGAAGCTAGGGCTACGCTGGTTGAACTAGTAGCAAAAAATATAAAGGATTTTATAAATGGCAAGTGAGCATAGCTTTGATATAAGCGCAAGTGTAGATTTAATGGAAGTTAAAAACGCACTTGAAACTGCGAAAAAGGAAGTTGCTGCAAGATACGATTTTAAGGGGCTAACGGTTGAGATTTCGCTAAATGAAAAGGATAAAACTATCACACTTTTAAGTTCGAGCGATAATAAAATCGACGCGCTTAAAGACATAGTTATTTCAAAGCTTATCAAACGAGAAATCCCGCCCGTGGCGATAAAAGAGCTAAAAAGAGAACCGGCAAGCGGAGCTAATACTAGGGCGATTTTAAAACTAAATGATACTCTTGAAACCGAAGATGCCAAAAAAATCACAAAGGCGATAAAAGATGCCAAAATGAAAGTAAATGCGCAAATTCGTGGCGAAGAAGTGCGTGTTAGCTCAAAGTCAATCGACGATCTTCAAGAGTGCATAAAGCTTGTAAAGTCGCTAAATTTGGAGCTTCCGATAAGTTTTAGGAATTTAAAATAGTAAAAATTACAAAATTTAAAATAAAGGAAAAAAATGAAACCAGAAATCTTAGACAAAGAAAAACATGCGGATTTGTGTTATCACAAAGATGAGTTGCCAAGTGCTGCTTTTGTGCCGGTTATCGCACCGGAAGCAGGAATTTGCGCTAATAATTTCGTTTTAGTTTTTACAGATGAAGAGCAGCCAAAAATGGTGGCACTTTTAGGCAAAACCGAAAATATTTTAATCGATAAAGATTTCAAAGGCGCGATTCCGGCAAGTGTGCTAAATTATCCGTTTTTCTTAGCCCAAGTCGGGGATCAAAATTTGCTCTGTATCGACAGCGAAGCAAAACAACTAAAAGGCAAAGGCGATAAACTCTTTAACAAAAACGGCGAATACAGTGATTTTATGAAAAATTTAATAACTGTTATGGAAAATTATAATGATATGGATATGCGAACCAAAATCGCTATTTCAGAAATAAAAAAAACAGGCATTTTAGAAAGTAAAGAAATCGGTATCGAAAAAGATGGCGTAAAAGAAACACTTTTGCACGGATTTTTAGTTGTAAATCCGCAAAAATTATACGAACTTGATGATAAAACTTTGGCAGATTTCGCAAGGCGGGGCTATTTAGAGCTTATCTATAACCACCTACGAAGCTTAGGAAATTTGCAAATTTTAGTAGATAAAATCGTAGCTGAAAAATAGTAATTTTATGTTGAATTTGCCTTGATTTTGGCAAATTCAACATAAATTTTTAGTGTGATAAAGCGTTATATCGGCATTACACGGATATTTGCGCTTAAATTTTCTTTTAAAACACTTTCTATCGCAAACAGCGTTCCGCCAGCACCACTAGCACAACCGCTACAAGCACCTAAATAGCGAATATAAATGTCGGTTTTGCCGTCATCTGCCGTTTTTATATCGATGATTTCTAAATCTCCGCCGTCCATCATTAACATAGGGCGAATTTCAGTATTTATTAGCTCTTCGACGGCTTTAAATTTGCCGATTGTATTTAGCTCTTCAAAACTTAGATCGATTTTTTTCTCGCCTGTTTTAGCGTCCGCCAAAGCTTTTAATCGCTCTTGCTCCATTTCAGCTCTTGTTTGTTCTAAAATATCGACTAAATAATACTCTCTTTTTTCGTGTCCGCCCGGTTTTATACAGCTTTTGCAAAATGCCCCTGCTTTGGTAAATCTAGTTATATCTTCAACCGTTTTTAAATCATTTAGTTTAATAACTTCTTTTATCGTGCCAAGCGAAACCCTTGCGCACTCACAAACGATAATCTCATCTTCGAAATGCTCAGGATCTATGCCTTTATAACTAGCAGCAGCAGCCTTTATAACATCATACGCCATAACCGAGCAGTGCATTTTTTGCGGCGGGACTGCCGGAGTATCAGGGTTATCTCGCATTGCCCTTTCGACATCTAAATTTGTGATTTTTACGGCTTCATCGACCGTTTTGCCGATACAAAGCTCAGCCATAGTATCGCTACTAGCGATCGCCGTTCCACAGCCAAAACTTTTAAATTTTGCATCTTTTATAATGTCGGTTGTCTCATCGACTAACCAATAAAGCCTTACAGCGTCCCCGCAGCTTTCTGCACCAAAATCAGCGATAATCAGCTTACAGCCTTTTTCCTTAGCTTCTTCTTCTGTTATCTCGCCCATAAATCTAGGGTTATTCATTCTATCTTGCACGATTTGAGAGTATTCGTCCCAGATAGAGCCGTTGATTAAATCATTTTTTGCCATTTTTTTCCTCATTTCGGCTTGTCTTTTGAGTGCTTTTTTGGGAGATTTGCTTTCGTCTCACTGCGACGCACGAATTAGTGCGTCTCATTCGCCAAAAGCTTCACAACCCAAAAAATCATCTCAAAATACT
Organism: Campylobacter sp.; assembly: GCA_017469645.1. GTDB lineage: Bacteria > Campylobacterota > Campylobacteria > Campylobacterales > Campylobacteraceae > Campylobacter_B. Next base: position 6,155 of record JAFUFY010000035.1, read on the forward strand.
TCGCCTTACCTTTTTTATTAAATTCTTTTTATATTCTAAATTCGTCAAATTTGTAAATTTACAAATTCACAGCAAATTTACAGTCCGCTTTTGTGCCAACTTGGCGCATAAGCAAATGTGCTTGAAATCGCCCTTAAACGCTTAACCGCTTTTTTTATAACTTCGATTGTGTAGTCGATTTCGGCTTCTGTGTTAAAGCGTGAAAGCGACAAACGAAGTGCCGTGTGAGCTAGTTCTTTATCTGCTCCGATTGCTTCCATGATTGGATTGCTCTCTAGTGTTTCACTAGCACATGCTGAACCGGTTGAAGCTGCAATCCCAGCTTTATTTAAATCCCAAAGCATAGCTTCGCCTTCAATGCCTTTGATAGAAGCTAAAATGGTATTTGGCACACGGATACTTCTATCGCCGACTACGCTTACATCAGGAATTTGCAAAAGTGCATCTTCGAGCTTATCTCTTAAACGCCTTACATGCGAATTCTCAAAACTCATAAATTTATTTGCTAGTTCCAATGCTTTTCCCATGCCAACAATTCCTGCTACATTTAGCGTTCCGCTTCTCCTGCCACCCATGTGTTCGCCGCCGTGAAGCAAACTAGTTAGCGGTTTGCTATCTTTTATAAATAACCCGCCAACGCCCTTTGGTGCGTGAAATTTATGACCTGAAAAACTTAGAAAATCAACTCCCATTTCAGCGACATTGATACTTATTTTACCGACTGCTTGAACGGCGTCTGTGTGAAATAACGCACCAAATTCGTGAGCGATTTCACAGGCCCCGCGAATAGGAAAAATCGTTCCTGTTTCGTTATTTGCCCACATTAGGCTAACAAGGGCGGTTTTGTCGTTGATTTTTTCGCGTAATTCGTCCAAATTTATCAGCCCATTGTTATCAACGCTAAGTTTTGTGATTTTAACGCCAAGAGTAGATAAAAATTCACAGGTTGCGCTGATTGCAGGGTGTTCGACTGAGCTAATTATAATATTATCTTTTTCGCCTGTTATGATTTTGTCAAAATAAATTCCTTTTAAAACCCAGTTGTTGCTTTCGGTTGCACAGCTTGTGATGACTATGTCGTCGCTATCTTTTGCGCCGATTCCATTATAAAGTTCGTCCATTGCCCGTCTTAGTGCCGGGTGCGTTTCGCTACCAAAATCATGCAAAGAATTTGGATTTCCAAATTTTTCGCAAAAAAACGGCTTCATCGCTTCATAGACTTCCGGATCTACCATAGTAGTTGCATTATTGTCTAAATAAACTCTATTCATTTGCCCTCATTTCTTAATTAGGATTTTTTTTATCTGTTTTTGCAAATTCGCCAAAATATATAACAAATTTGCTAAATTTAACTTTAAAATTTTGAATTTAGTAGCTAAAATTTTTCGGCGAATTTATGAGATCAAAAAATTCCTTTCTTGTGTTTGCATTTTTTATAAAAATTCCGCGAAGCGCAGAAGTTGTCGTTAGCGAGTTTATTTTTTGCACACCACGCATTTCAACACACATGTGTCTTGCTTGAACCACAACGCCAACGCCCAAAGGCTTGATGACTTCTTGTATGGCAGTTGCGATCTGCTCGGTCATTTGCTCTTGAATTTGCAAACGCCTAGCAAAAATATTTACCATGCGTGGAATTTTAGATAGCCCAACGACTTTTCCGTTTGGTATATATGCTACATGAACGCGCCCGATAATCGGCAATAAATGGTGTTCGCAAAGGCTATAAAATTCAATATCTTTAATCAAAACCATTTCGTTATTTGAGCTAGAAAACAAAGCGTCATTTAACACATCTTTTGGATTTTGCGAGTAACCGCTTGTTAAAAATTCATACGCCTTAGCAACCCTAGCAGGGGTTTTTATTAGCCCTTCGCGGTTAGAATCTTCGCCGAGTATTTCAAGCATTTGCTTAACCAAATTTTCAAATTTTATTTTTGAATTTTCGTCCATGTTTTTACCTTTTATATGAAAATGTGATTTTATTGCAAATTTGCTTTTATACTCATAAATTTAAAAAATTTATACTTTTAATAAGAAAAGTTTTGGTATATTAACAACCATTTTTTAAATTTTTTAAAGGAATTTTATGGAAGTTAATGCAAAACTTATCAATTCGGCTAACGCAACTGCCGATGTTAAAGTCAGTGCGGACGACATTGCAAAACGCACAGAAAAACTAGCTGTAAATGCAGCCAAAAAAATGAAAATCGACGGATTTAGACAAGGGAAAGTTCCTGTGGCTGTCGTTATGAAACGATACGGCAAAGATTTAGAACAAGATGCCAAAGGCGAGATTTTTAGAGATGCTATAAATGAATCTTTAAAATCATTAGGTAAAAATCAAAAAGATATGCTTGGCGAGCCGATTTTTGCTAAATTTGACGAAAAAGACGGCGCAATCGATACCACAATCGAAATGTCATTTCGCCCTGAAATCAAAATCGACGGATATGAAAAATTAATCCCTGAATTCTCAACTCCAAGAGTTACAAAAAAAGAGATTGAAGCAAAAGTAAATGAATTATTAAATTTAATC
>JAFUFY010000036.1 GCA_017469645.1 Campylobacter sp.
AAGCTTTAAGTCGCGCCCCACACGGGGCGTGTGAGTTGAAATCCAAGCAGAAAAGAAGCCGCCCTAAGCCTAGACGGTCGCGCCCCACACGGGGCGTGTGAGTTGAAATAGGTCGGAAGCTTTTAACGCCACTTCAAGGCGGAGTCACGCCCCACACGGGGCGTGTGAGTTGAAATACCGATAGTGTTAATTACATTCTTTTGTGGTTGCGTCGCGCCCCGCACGGGGCGTGTGAGTTGAAATCCGTCATCGGCAAGAGTATTTATAGCCGTAGCTATTGTCGCGCCCCACACGGGGCGTGAGAATTTAGTTTAAGAAATTCTACTTTTAAAATGTTTGAGCGATACTTTTGGATACAAAGCAGATGAATTTGTCGTAAATGAATTTGAGATTATATAGGTAGATTTAGTTGATTTTAATTTTAAATTTAATATACTTTATATAAACATTACAAAGGATAGAAAATGGAAGCAACACTGAGTAAATGGGGAAATTCTTTGGCGATTAGGATACCAAATTATATTTTAAAAAAGTTAAATTTGGTAGAAAATTCGTCTATGAATATCGATGTGGTTGCTGGTAAAATCGTTTTGTCAAAACAAAAAAACAGATTAGAAACTCTATGTTCGGCTATCACAGAAGAAAATTTAAACATCGATGATAGTTTTGACGATACAAAGGGCAATGAATGGTAAAATATATCCCGGAAAAAGGCGATATAGTATGGTTGGAATTCGACCCACAAAGCGGACATGAGCAAAAAGGTCTTCGTCCAGCACTTGCTATCAGCCCTAAAATTTACAATGAAAAATCAGGTTTGTGTTTATTTGTGCCGATAACTACAAAAATAAAAGGCTATCCGTTTGAAGTAGCGATAAACTGCGACAAAATTCACGGCGTAGCACTAAGCGATCAAGTCAAAAGCTTGGATTTCGTAGCTAGAAATGCTAAATTTTGCGATAAAATCGATACTAAAACCTTTGATAGAATTGTAGAAAAGATAGCACTACTAATCGAAAAAAATTGATTTATGATTTTAAATTGCGATTATATAATAAAACGCACTAGGTTTGAACCAGCACTTTTAGCGTAGCGGAAAACTACTTGGTAGAAATTTTTATTTAAGATTATTTTTACTAAAATCAAAAACTTTTACAAATTCAGAGAAAGTTTTTAAAGTATTTTTTTAGAAAATTTACTTCCTTGCCAAAAATACGGCGAAATTCGCCCATTTAAAGATAGTTTCTATGCTTTTAAAACCTGAATTTAAAGCCAAAGTTTTGTTTTCATCTTCGGTGTAAGGTATTAGCACATTTTCTAGTGCCTTGCGTTTTTGGGTGATTTCGTATTTTGAGTAACCCTGATTTTCTTTGTAATCTTCATAGATCTCAATCATCTCTTTACTAAGCGTTTTATCGCTATATACGAGCTTTTCGCTAAAAATAAAAACGCCGTTGTCGCTTAAATTTTCGCAAATTTTTCGCATAAATTCAGCCCGTTTTATCGGACGAATAAACTGCAAAGTGTAGTTTAAAATTACGCAATCAGCGTCCTTAAAATCGCACTCTAATATATCTTCACAAGAAAAATTTATTTTTGCGCCATAGGCTGTGGCTTTTGCTGCGGCGATTTCTAGCATTGAAGGCGAATTATCCACGCCAAAAAGGTTTAAATCGTCTCTTTTTTGGTGCAAATTTAATAAAAGTTCAGCCGTCGAACAGCCCAAATCGACGCACTTTGCGTTCTGCGATAAAATGCGAGATAAAAGCTCACAAATCAAATTCGAACTTTCCCTATAAAACGGCACCGAACGGCTTATCATATCATCAAAAACACTCGCCACGCTTTTGTCAAATTCAAACTGCTTTTTTATGGGTTCTTTAAAAATTTCATCTTTCATTTTTCGCCTTTAAATTTGCTTTTTTCAAATCGTTTCGTTTTCAAGTGCCTTGTTTGCGTTTTTGATGTCGATTAGGATTTGTTGTTTTAGTTCTGTTAAGTCGTGGAATTTTTTATTTTCACGCAAAAATTTAACAAAATAAATAGTTGCGAATTTAAAATTTTCTTCGTTAAAATTGCCAAAAATGTGGCTCTCGACTGCAAATTCGCCATCAGCCGAAACTCGGTGTCCTATAAAAGAGACGCTTTTGTAAATTTTTTCATTGACACGCGTAAAAGTCGCATACACACCATCACACGGCAGAAAATATTGTCCTGTTTGCAAATTTATCGTTGCGACTAAATCTTTTTTGCCGATACCCTGACCGCTTACGACTTTGCCTGAGATTTCGTATTTTCGTCCTAAAAATCGGTTTGCAGAAATGATATTTCCGTTTCGCAAAAATATCTTAATGACGGTCGTATGCACTCCCGTGCCGTCAATACAGACTTCGTCGATGATGGTTGTCGTGCCTTTGAAACGATTTTTTAAAAACTCGGTATCAAATTTACGGTCCTTACCGAATTTAAAATCATCTCCGACTACGATTTTAGTTAAATTTGGAAATTTATTGCGTAAAAGTGCGACAAATTCGTCGCCTTCAAGGTTTTTTATGTCGTGCAAATCAAAATAAAAAATCGGCAAATCTGTAAATTTTTCCCTTGCTCGGAACGGAGTTAGCTTATAATAATCTTTCAAAATCACCACAGCTGCGCCATTTTCGCCGATATTTGCAAAAAGTTTTTTATGTCCTAGATGAATTCCATCAAAGTTGCCAAGCGCAACGGTTGTGATATTTGCAGGATTTGCCGTTTGAATCTCGTCAAATTTGCCCTTGTAGCTCTCATACGGCAACAAAAGTTCGCAAAAATTATCTTCTTTTATCATTCGTGTGTCGTCCAAACGATTTTATCTGTATTATAGCCCATTTTAGCGGCATAGCTGGTATAAACTGCCTTTATCATCTCAGGCATAGTTTTTGTGCGTGAGAGCATATAAAGCTCGCTCGTATCGCCACCAAAAATGAGCGCATACTTATACTCATCATCGACTTTTACGATATTATGAAATTTGTCTTTGATTTTCATCGAAGCTGTGTTATTTAAATCAACGCGTTTTAGCTCATAAATTTCGTTAAAATCTTTATCATTTGTAAATTTGCCGTTTTTCATCAAATTTATCGTGCCGTTTTTATCGACAAAATACTCGTATGTAGTGTTATTTAGCGTAGCTTCAAACGGGCTTTTCATTTTGCCGATTTCATACCAAAGTCCTGTGAATTTTTCGATTTGAAAATTTTGCGGATTTTGCAAATTTGACGGCAGTTTTGTGGCGACACAACCACCCAAAAACGCACCTAAAATCACTAAAAATAAAACTTTTTTATACATTTAAATCTCCGAATTTGGTTTTTCGTAAAGGTAAAAAAACTCTTGGTTTCCGTTCTTACCCTTGATTTGACACTCTTTAAAAGCTAGTTTTATTAGCCCCATTTTAGCGCAGTTTAGCTCGAAATTTGCTACCGATTTTTTGATAGCTTTTTCATCTTTTACTACGCCTTTTTTGTCTCTTTTTGCGTTAATGCCCACTTCAAATTGTGGTTTTAAAAGCAAAATTATATATTTTTTTGCTAAATGAAAAATATTTTCTAAAATGGAATTTAGCGAAATAAAACTCACATCGCAGGTTATTAAATCAAATTTTTCGCCTTTAAATTCCCTTATATCGGTATTTTCGCAAACTTTTACCCTTGCGTCGTTTCGCAAAATTTCGCTAAGTTGCATTGAACCCACATCAAGAGCCGTTACACTTTTCACGCCGTTTTCAAGCAAAATTTGCACAAATCCGCCTGTTGAAGAGCCAATATCAAGGGCGTTTAAGCCGCCTATATCAAAGCTAAATTCATCTTTTAACTCACGCAAAAAGCCTTTTAATTTTAATGCCCCACGACTTACATAAATTTCACTAGCCACCGAAATTTCGCCGTTTTCGACATTTTTAGCCGTGTCATTGCAAATTTCATTATCAAGCAAAATTTTTTCATTTTTTATTAGCTCACTGGATTGATTTCGGCTGATATTAAGCTTCTCGGCTACAAATTTATCAAATCTCAAAGTAACGCCTTAAATTCATCTTCGCTTAGCGTTTTAACACCTAGTTCAAGAGCTTTTGTAAGCTTGCTTCCTGCTTCGTCGCCGTAAATCACAAAATCGGTTTTAGCTGAAACCGAACTAGCCACCTTTGCACCCATTTTAAGCAAATCGTTTTTGACTTCATCTCGTGAGCGAGATAGCGTTCCTGTGATGACGACGGTTTTGCCCGTGAAGGCGTTTTGGATAATCTCCAAATTTAGGGATTTTGGCGTGATTATATTGATTAAATTTAGGATTTTTTCTCTATTTACTTCGCAAAATTCGCAAAAGCTTTTTGCCATAGCTTCGCCAAATCCGTCCAAGCTTAAAACTTCGTCAAAACTTGCTTCAAGCCATTTTTCGCCAAATGCAAGGGCGATTTTTCGTGCTGCGACTTCGCCGATATGCTCGATTCCAAGTGAAGTGATAAATTTATCGAGTGGCGAATTTTTGCTGTTTTGGATTGAAGTTAGCAAATTTGCGATTTTTTTCTCTTTAAAGCCCTCTAAATCAGCCAAATCATCAGCTTTTAAAGCATAAATATCGGCAACAGAAGCGATTTTGCCTTTTTCGTAAAGCAAATTTATTATCGATTCGCCAAGTCCGTCGATATTCATACATTTTTTCGAAGCAAAATAAATCAGCGAATTTATCGCTCTTGCCTTACAATCAAGGTTTTGGCAACGGATAAAAATGTCGTCATTTAGCACTTTTTGCCCACATACGGGGCAGGTTTGTGGTCTTAAAATTTCACTTTGAGCGCCATCTCTTCGTTCTTTAAAAACGCCCGTGATTTTTGGGATTACATCGCCGCTTCGTATGATGCCGACAAAATCGTTTTTCATTAACCCAAGTCTAGCGATTTCATCGAAATTATGAAGCGTAGCGTTTCGCACGATTGCTCCGTCTATATTTACAGCTTCGACGACAGCCACAGGTGTGATAACGCCTGTCCTGCCAACTTGCAAATTTATATCAACTAGCCTTGTGATTTTTTCAACGGCTGGAAATTTATACGCCACCATAAAACGCGGAAATTTAACGGTATAGCCCAAATTTTCGCATTTACCTAGCGAATTTACACGCACGACCATGCCGTCCATTAAAATATCTTTTTGATTTCTAAGCTCGTGCAAGTCATCATAGGCTTTGCGAATTTCGTCTAAATTCGCACAAATTCGTTTAAAATCATCTTGCAAAAAGCCTAAATTTCGCACAAATTCCATAATCTCACTATGATTTTTAAATTCAAGCGAATTTGCACCCACGCCCCACGGGATAAACTGCAACGGGCGTTTTGCTACAACCGTGCTATCAAGCTGTCTAAGGCTTCCTGCGGCTGCGTTTCTTGGATTTGAAAACAAAGGTTCGCCTTTACCGGCTCTTTCTTCGTTTAATCTATCAAAATCGCTTTTTGCGATAACGACTTCACCGCGAATTTCGATTTTTTTGTTATATTGAATTTGAAGCGGGATTGATTTTATAACTTTTGCATTTTGTGTTACATTTTCGCCGATTTTGCCGTCTCCTCTTGTGGCAGCTGTTTTTAAGATGCCGTTTTCGTATGTTAAATTCAGACTTGCCCCGTCAAATTTTGGCTCACAATAAATTCCAAATTCGCTTTTTTCGCCACGCCCAAGCCACGCTATAAGCTCGTTGTCATCGAAAATGTCTTCCATAGACCACATAGCGCTTTCGTGGGCTAGTTTTTCAAAACCTTCGCTTATCTCGCCACCGACTCGCAAAGTTGGTGAATACTCTAAAATTTCGCTTGGATTTTCTTTTTCGTAAGCCAGCACTTTATGATAAAGCTCATCATATTCTTCATCGGTGGCGATAGGATTATCATCGGTATAATAGGCTTTTGCCCATAAATTCAGAGTTTCGACGCTTTTTTTGTATTCAAGCTTATCCATTTTTGTTTCCTAAAATTTTATTTTTTATTTTTATTAGCCCTAGCTTCATACCGCTACTTCGCATAATTTTTGCCATTTGCTTCCATTTTTCTTTTTCATAACAAGGCGTTTTGCAAAGGCGACATTTTGGCTTGATTTCGTGTTTGCACTCACTTAGCCTAGTATTTGCGTAAAATAGCAAATCCTGGCACTCCCCGCAAAGGCTAAATTTATATTCGCCCAAATTTATGCCGTGATAATTTAAATTTAAAATTCCACTAGTTTTAGGCGAATTTTCGTGCTTTTCATCGCAGTAAATTTGGATAAATTTTAAAACGGTCGTGTTTTGTTCTACAAATTTTTCGTTTGTCATTATAAAAATTCTTTTATCGCTTTTTCGTAATCGCTTTGCGTATCAATGCCGATACTTTTGGTTGAAATTTCTAGCATTGCGATTTTTTCGCCGTTTGATAAAGCTCTTAGCTGTTCTAATTTTTCTGCATTTTCTAAAATGCTAGGCTTAAATTTGCAAAATTTAGCCAAATTTTTAACGCTATAAGCATAAATTCCAATATGCCCTAAATAGTCCTTAAAATCGCTTCTAGGATACGGAATTAGCGATCTTGAAAAATAAATAGCATCGCTAAAATCATCTAAAATAACTTTAACTAAATTTGGATCAAGGGCAGCTAGTTCGCTAATTTTTTTGTAGCAACTTGCCATAAATTTGCCATTTTGCGAGATTTGAAATTCGGCAAATTCTCTGAATTTTGCCAAATTTTCGCTCTCAAAAAACGGCTCGTCGGCTTGAACATTTATAATGATTTCATTTTCATCTAAGCCAAAATTTTTAACCGCTTCGTTTATTCGGTCAGTTCCGCTTTGATGATTTGGATTTGTTAAAACAGCGTCAAAACCATGCTCTTTTGCGATTTTTAGCACCTTTTCATCATCGACGGCGATTAAAACTCTATCCGTTTTTGAAGCGTTTTTGGCTGTTGCGATAAACATAGGCACACCGCCAATGTCGCATAAAATTTTGTTTTCAAACCTTGTTGAAGCTAGTCTGGCTGGGATTACTATCATTTTTTTATCCAATTTATGATTTCATTTTTGATTTCATCTTTTTCAACTACGCTTTTATGAATCGCTTCTGTTTCAAAAAGCCTTGAAATGCTCATTGGAACGGGGCTATTAAATTCCTTTTAAAGAGCGATCATGTCGTCTTTTTCTCCTAGTTTCAT
>JAFUFY010000037.1 GCA_017469645.1 Campylobacter sp.
TAATGCCGCTATCGCCAAAATTTACGATAAAATCGGCATTATGAATATTTATCAAATTTTCATTTTTATCCATTTTAAAAGAGAGAATTTTACTTTCACTTTCCCCGCTTACGGAATTTGGCGTGATTTTTAGTTTAAGATTGTCGCTATTGTAGGCTTTGCCGTTTTTGTGTAAAATTCCAAAATCAAATTTTAAATTTTCTCCCAAAATATCGAAATTTGAAAAATCTTTTGTTGAAATTTTCAAATCCCCGCCTTTTATACCTAAATTTTTTAAAAACGGCGAAAACTGCACCAAATTTTCAAATTTTTTAACGCTTATGGTTGTGGTTTTGTCAAATTTAATATCTGTATTTAAAAACTGCGAACTTAAAATCGGAATATCCTTAAAATCGAGCTTTAATCTATCTTTTGCGATTTTTAAATTTAATATATTTTTACCGCTAAAATTTATATTTAAACTATTTATAATAGCGTTAAAATCGGCTTTTAAGTTGATTAAATCAAATTCTCCGTCTCCGCTCAAATCAAAAATATCGCTTTTAAGATTTGAATCTTTTAAAATCATCTTTTCTTTGCCAAGCGTTAAATTCGCTTTTTTGCTCTTAAATGGAGCGTCGGAGATGATGATGTCGGCATCTTCGAGCCTTACAAAACCGCCAACTTTGACGCCCAAATTTATCAAATCAACATCTAAAATAACCCTGCCGTCGGTTTTTCCGTTTGTTTGATAAAGCGGTAAATTTATACCATAAGCACCTAAAATCGCAACCAAATCGGTATCTAAAACTCCGTCTGTTTGTAAATCAAGCAACAAACTTGGATTGTCGCTAAAAATTCGTCTTATGCTAACGCTGCTACCGAACATATTTTTGCCCTTAAAATAAGGGTTTTTAAGATAAAAGCTCAAATCGCCATTATTTAGCGAAATATGCGCTTCATCGACATCTGCCGGTTCAATATTTTCTTCAAATTTGATTTTTAAATTTTTAGCAAATGCGCTTCCTGTTAAATCATTTGGGAAAAAATCTCCCGAGCGTAAATTGAGCTTTCCGCGCAAATTTTCTATTGTGTATTCTTGTGCTACGATTTTACCGTAAATCCAGCTTTTAACTTCCGGGTGCAAATCGGTAATTTTGGCAAATTCGTCCATAAAATTTTTTAAACTTAATGCATGAACATCGTAAATTTCGTAATTTAACATATCGCCTACTATATCAAATTCGAATTTTCCGTCAAGTTCGTGAGAGCTAAAAACACCGTCGAATTTGTATTTGTTATGTTTTGTGTCAGTGGTTAGCTCGCCGCCTAAATAAAGGTTAAAATTTTTAAGTTCAAAATCGTTTAAAAAAAACTTTACTTCGCCGTCATCAAGCTCCGTAATTTTGGTATTTACACGCAATTCTTGATTGTCTATATAAAAAGTGTCATTTTTATAAAAAAGCGTAATATTTTGATCGCCAAGATTTATATTTTTTATATCGATTTCTTGAAAAAATTTGCCTAGCATTATGATTTTTTTACTTTGATTTACTAGGCTTTGTTGGATTTGGGCAAGATTTTTTTCTTCTTTTTTATCTTGTTTTTGCGATTTTGGAATTGTTAAATTTTCGATTTTTAGGATAATATTTTCATCTAGTTTTATAAAAAATTTATCCAAATTTGCACCTGAAAAGTGCAAATTTTCAAACTCTACGCCGTGTTTAAGAAGCAAAACAAGCACGACAAACAAAAGGGCTAATGCGATAAAAAATTTATAAAAAAAACGAAAAAAACTGCTCATAAATAAAAACCTTTTGTGTATGATAACTAAAATTTGTAAAATTTATTCAAACTTTTGCCGTTTTCGTGTATAATTTTGCCTAAATTTTCCGAATTTTTTCGGTTTTTTAAATTTAAACTTTGGATTTATTTATGAAATTTTTTAGATTTTTATGTTTTTTGATTGAAGCTATTTTGGTGGTTGTGGGTGTTTTTTTATCTGATTTAACGATAAAAATTCCAAACGAAAAAATAGTCGAAATTCCAGAAGGCTCGGCAGTCAAAATTCTTTCCGAACTTTCAAAAAAATATCCATATTTTACTAAATTTGATGCTAGAATTTTAGCTAGTTTTGGACATGCTAAGGCGGGAAGTTTCGAGCTTTCAGGCACAAATTTAGCTAAAATTGATTTTTTATATGAGCTAACAAAGGCTAAGCCACTAATGCAAAGCTTTACGCTGATTCCGGGCGAGACAACCATTGTGTTTTTGAAAAATTTAGCAAAAGATCATAATTTTGATTTTGAAAAACTTCAAAGCGAATATAGCGCAGCCGCTCCGTTTTATGAGGGTTTTTTAGTGCCTGAAACATATAAAATTTCAAAAGATGAAAACGAAGCAGGAATTATAAAACATTTGGTAAATTCTTCGCTTAAATTCCATGAAAATTTAAGCAAAGAAATTTTGGGAGATTTTAATATAACTGCTTGGCAAAGCGTGATAATCAAAGCTTCTGTTATTCAAAAAGAAGCTGCAAATGCTGATGAAATGCCGATTGTCGCCTCTGTCATCGAAAATCGATTAGCTAAGAATATGAAACTTCAAATGGACGGAACGCTAAATTACGGCGAGTATTCGCATATTAGGGTTACGCCTGAGCGAATTCGCACAGACACTAGCGAATTTAATACATACTTGCACGACGGATTACCAAAAAGTGCCGTTTGCACGGTCTCAAAAGACGCTATAAAAGCCGCACTTAATCCTGCTACGACAGATTATCTATATTTTATGCTTGATCGCAAAAAAGGCGCACATGACTTTGCAAAAACCATCGCCGAACATCAAAGAAATGTAGCAAAAGCAAGAAAGTAGGGCAAAATGATAGTAAAAAGCGATTATTTTCCGCTATTTAACGATTTTGAAAATAACGGCAATATTAAAATTGAAAAAGTTTTGGAATTTTTTGAAAATTCAGGCGGAATTCACTCTGATTTGGTTGGAAATAGTATTTCAAAAATGCTAGAAAACGGAAAAAGCTGGGTTTTAAATGAGTGGAATATTGAAATTTTAAAATATCCAAAAAACGGCGAAGCTAAATTTGAAGTTAAAACTTGGATTTTACCGCAACAATCGCCACTTTATAGCATTAGAGAGTATGAACTTTGCGCACAAAATGAAGTTTATATAAAGGGTAGCTCTAAGTGGATTTTGTTTGATTTGGTAAGCCAAAAAATTTGCAAAATCGATAAATCTTTAATCGATATGTATAAGCCTGAAAGCGTTGATACTAAATTCGAAGCTAAAAAAATAGAAATTCCACAAAATTTTGATACCAAAACCGCTATAAATGTCCGAAAAAGCGACATAGATATAAACAATCATGTCCATAATACGCTTTATTTGCACTTTGCGTATGAAGCTTTGCCTAATGAAATTTATAAAAATATGAATTTTTCAAAAATTAGAATTTCATATAAAAATAGTATAAAATTTGGCGAAAAAATCATCTGCAAATACGCAAAAGCCATAAATTCGCATATTGTGGCAATTTATGATGATAAAGATAGTTTAAAAGCGATTTTGGAATTTGTTTAATTTGGATAATTTTAGACTTAAATATTACTTAAATTCAAATTATCATTTTTAATTAAATAGTTGTTTTATGTAAAAATTGATAGAATTTAAAAATTTTTAGTTGCAAAGGAGAAATTATGAGCGACATTATTTACACCTACACGGACGAAGCCCCTGCGATGGCGACTTTCTCGCTATTTCCTATTATTAAACGATTTTTAAAAAGTGCAAATGTTGATATTGAGATGATGGATATTTCACTTGCGGGTAGGGTTTTAGCAAATTTTGTTGATTATTTAAAACCTGAACAACAAATCCCTGATTTTTTGAAAATTTTAGGCGATATGACAAAAGAAAAAAGCGCAAATATCATAAAATTGCCAAATATTTCGGCTTCCGTGCCACAGCTTGTTGCTTGTATCGATGAGCTAAGAAGCAAAGGTTTTATGGTTCCAAACTATCCTAGTGAGCCAAAAGATGAAAAAGAAAAAGATATTTTTGCTCGTTATCAAAAAGTTTTGGGAAGTGCGGTAAATCCAGTGCTTCGCGAGGGAAATTCAGACAGAAGAAGCGCAAAAGCAGTAAAAGAATACGCAAAAGCAAATCCGCACAGAAACGGAAAGTGGGATAAAGATACCAAAACAGAAGTTTTAGCGATGAGCGAAGGTGATTTTTACGCAAATGAAAAATCGCATATTTTTGCCGATGCTACGACCTTAAATGTTGAATTTATAAATAAAAATGGAGAGAAAAAGCTCTTAAAAACGCTACCTGTAAAGAAAAATGAAGTCATCGATGCGACATTTATGAGTGCGAAAAAGCTTGATGAATTTATCGCTAAAAGCATTAATTATGCCAAAGAAAAAGAGCTTTTATACTCTGTTCATTTAAAAGCAACGATGATGAAAGTTAGCGATCCTGTGATGTTTGGACATTTTGTTAAAATATTTTTCAAAGAGATTTTTGAAGAGTTTAAAACAGAACTTGCAAGTGTCGGCGTAAATGAAAACAACGGCATGAAAGACTTTTTCGCAAGAATCGAAAATTTGCCTTGTGGCGAGTGTAAAAAGAAAATTTTAGATAGATACAACGAAATTTTAAATTTAAGACCGGAAATTTCAATGGTCGATAGCGATAATGGCATTACAAATTTGCATGTTCCAAGCGATGTTATCATTGATGCTTCAATGCCTGCGATGATAAGAAACAGCGGAAAACTTTGGAATAAAAATGGCGAAACAAAATTCACACTAGCCGTGATTCCTGATCGCTCTTATGCTTTGATTTATCAGGCAATGGTAAATGATTTAAAACAAAACGGTGAATTAAATCCTGCTGCGATAGGCACGGTTTCAAATGTCGGTCTCATGGCTCAAAAAGCCGAAGAATACGGAAGCCATGATAAAACTTTTATTATGAGCGAAGATGGTGAAATTTGCGTTAAAGATGAAAAAGGCAATGAAATTTTTAAATTTGCACTTGAAAAAGGCGATATTTTTAGAATGACACAGGCAAAAGATGAGCCTATTAAAAACTGGATAAAATTAGCCGTAAATCGTGCAAAAGCAACCGGTGCGAAAGCTATTTTTTGGCTAGATAAAAACCGCGCTCACGATATGAATATCAAAAAAATCGTTGAGAGCGAACTTAAAAACTATGATTTAAGCGGACTTGATATTGAAATTTGCGACCCTTATGACGCGATTATTAAATCAAACGCAATCATTAGAAGCGGAAAAGACTGTATTAGCGTAACGGGAAATGTTTTGAGAGATTATTTGACAGATTTATATCCGATTTTAGAGCTTGGAACTAGCGCAAAAATGCTCTCAATCGTGCCTTTGTTAAACGGCGGCGGTTTGTTTGAAACGGGTGCTGGTGGTTCTGCGCCAAAAATCGCAATCCAAATTCCAAAAGAAAATCACTTGCGTTGGGATAGTTTGGGCGAATTTTTAGCTCTTGCCGTAAGCTTAGAGCATTTAGCTGAAATCAAAAACTCAGGCGATATAAAAATATTTGCAGATACCCTTGATAGCGCTGTTTCAACTTGGCTTAAAAATGATAAAGCTCCACGCAAAAACGCAGGCGAACCAGATAATAGAACAAGTCATTTTTATTTGGCGATGTATTGGGCTGATGAGCTATCAAAAACAAAATTTAAAGGCGATTTTGAAAATTTAGCTAACGAATTAAAGGCAAATGAAGAAAAGATTATGAACGAGTTACTTGGCGTTCAAGGCAAAAGTGCCGATATGGGCGGTTATTATATGTTTGATGAAAATAAAGCAAACGCGGTTATGCGACCAAGTGCTACGCTAAATAAGATTATCGGCTAAGATTTGAAATTTGGGGAAAAGATGAAAATAGGCATTATCGGAGCAGGTAATATCGGTGCAAATGTCGCATACGGATTGATTTGCTCCGAATTTAGCGATAAAATTTCACAAATCGCACTTGTCGATATAGTAGAAAATTTAGCAATCGGCAAGGCGCTTGACTTATCGCACGCTAGTGCCGTTTTTGAAAAAGATATAAAGGTTATCGGCGGAAGCGATTATAATATTTTAAGTGGCTATGATATAGTCGTCATAACGGCAGGTCAAACACGAAAAGCAGGGCAAAGCAGGGAAGATTTGCTAAAAATAAATGCAAAAATTGTTGCCGAG
Source organism: Campylobacter sp. (assembly GCA_017469645.1). GTDB lineage: Bacteria > Campylobacterota > Campylobacteria > Campylobacterales > Campylobacteraceae > Campylobacter_B. The sequence continues at coordinate 6,225 of JAFUFY010000037.1, forward strand.
ATTTCTAGTAAAATCGCCAACATCGCACCAAATTCGGTTATTATCTTAGTTACAAATCCGCTTGATTTTATGGTCTATGTCGCTTATAAATCAAGCGGGTTTCCTAAAAATCGCATTATCGGCATGGCTGGGGAACTTGATAGCGCTAGACTTAAATGTGAAATTTCAAATTTAAAAAATGAAAAAATTTCACAGATGAAAGCTAGTGTCGTGGGCTTTCATAACGATAAAATGGAAATTTTAAAAGACGAAATTTTTATTGATAATAAAAAAGTCGAATTTAGCGGTAAAGAATTCGATGAAATCTCGCAAAATACTAAAAATTGTGGTCCAAAAATCGTAAATTTGCTAGGCACTTCCGCATTTCTAGCTCCTGCTAGCGGTATTGTTAAAATCATAAAACAAATTATTACAGAAGAAGATAAAACGCTTATTTGTAGTGTTATTGATGAAAGCGAAGTTCCTTGCGGAAGATTCGTAAAACTTGGAAAATTTGGCGTAAAAGAGATTTTGAAATTTAATTATTCGCAAAATTTTACGCAAAATTTTGCATATTTTAAAGAGAAAATTAAAAATATTGAAATAAAAACTCAAAATAAGGAGACAAAATGATTGAACAAAATGTCGCCGTATGGGTTGATGAAGCGCGTTGCAAAGCTTGTAACATTTGCGTTAGCTACTGCCCAAGCGGAACTTTGGCTATGAGAGAAGATCAAAATGCTATCCAAGGCATGATGATCGAAGTTATCGACCCTAGCACCTGTATCGGTTGCAGGGAGTGCGAGAACCACTGCCCTGATTTTGCGATTTATGTTGCAGAAAAAGGCTTTAAATTCGGCAAATTAACGCCTGAGAGCAAAGCTTTGGCTGAAAAAATCAAAGCAAATAACTTTATGAAACCAAAGGAATAACCGATGAGAGAAGTTATATCAACAGGAAATATTTTAGCGGCAAAAGCTGCTGTTGAGTGCGGATGTAATTTTTTCGGCGGTTATCCGATTACTCCGTCAAGCGAAGTTGCTCACGAGATGAGTAGATTATTGCCACGCGCTGGTGGTAGATTTATCCAAATGGAAGATGAAATTTCAGGAATTTCAGTTGCATTAGGAGCTGCTATGAGCGGTGCAAAGGCTATGACTGCTAGTTCTGGTCCGGGAATTTCATTAAAATCAGAGCAAATTGGTCTAGCGTTTATCGCTGAAATTCCGCTTGTTATCGTAAATGTTATGCGTGGCGGTCCATCAACCGGTCTTCCAACTCGCGTTGCACAAGGCGATGTTTTACAAGCAAAAACTCCAAGCCACGGCGATTACCAAAGTATCGCTTTATGTCCTGGATCATTAGAAGAAGCTTATAGCGAAACCGTTAGAGCTTTTAATTTGGCTAATAAATTTATGACGCCTGTTTTCTTGCTACTTGATGAAACGCTAGGACATATGCAAGGTAAAGCCAATATCCCTGAAATCGCTGATTTGAAAATAGAACAAAGAGCTGAATTTAATGGCGATCCAAAAGATTATAAACCTTATAAAGCCGATAGCGATAAACCGGCAGTTTTGAATAAATTTTTCAAAGGTTATCACTACCATGTAACCGGTCTTCATCACGGCGATACGGGCTTTCCGACAGAAAACGGCGAAATAGTTGATTATAATATAAAAAGATTATTCAACAAAATTAGAGCCCACGCAGATGAAATAGTTAAATTTGAAGAATACAAACTAGATGATGCCGAAATTTGCATTATAGCTTATGGAAGCGTAAGTCGCTCAGCAAAAGCTGCTATCGATAAACTTAGAAGCGAAGGCGTAAAAGTAGGGCTATTTAGACCTATTACTTTGTGGCCAAGCCCTGAGAAAAAACTAAAAGAAATCGGCAAAAAATTTAAGAAAATTTTGGTTGCCGAGCTAAATTTAGGTCAATACTTAGAAGAAATTCAAAGAGTAACTTTAAGAGATGATTTCAAAACTCTACTTAAAGCAAACGGCAGACCGCTAAGCCCGTCTGAGATTATCGAAAAAGTTAAGGAGTTTTAAAATGGCGTTTAATTACGATAAATATTTAAGAGTTGATAAAATGCCGACACTTTGGTGTTGGGGTTGTGGCGACGGCGTTATCCTAAAAAGCATAATCAGAGCGATTGACAAAATGGGCTGGAATATGGACGATGTCTGCGTTGTTAGCGGTATCGGTTGTAGCGGTAGAATGTCAAGCTATATTGATTGTAACACCGTTCATACTACTCATGGTAGAGCGATAGCCTATGCAACAGGAATTAAACTAGCAAATCCTGAAAAACATGTGATCGTGGTAACTGGGGACGGCGACGGACTAGCGATTGGCGGAAACCATACGATTCATGGTTGCAGACGAAATATCGGTCTAAATCATATTTTGGTAAATAACTTTATCTATGGTCTTACAAATTCGCAAACAAGCCCTACTACACCAAAAGGCTTTTGGACCGTTACGGCTCAATACGGAAATGTCGATCCAAATTTTGACGCTGCAAAACTTGCAATAGGCGCAGGAGCTACATTTGTCGGTCGCCAAAGCGTTTTAAATCCAAATGCGCTTGAAAAACTTTTTGTTGAAGGTTTTTCACACGACGGATATAGCTTTTTTGACATTTTCTCAAACTGCCACATAAATTTAGGTCGCAAAAACAAAATGGGCGAAGCTACAAAAATGCTTGATTGGATCGATAAACGCACTATTTCAAAGGTTAAATTTGATGCTATGAGCGAAGAAGAACGCAAAGGGCTATTCCCGCTTGGCGTGTTGCATAAAGATGATTCGCATATCGAATACACAAAGGCGTATCAAAAAGTCATCGAAGCAGCACAAAACAAAACAGCTATAAATTTTGAGGAGATAAAATGAACCAGTTAAGATTTGTAGGCGTGGGCGGTCAAGGCGTTATCCTAGCAGGAGAAATTTTAGCAGCAGCTAAAATCGCAAAAGGCGGTTACGGTGTAAAAGCTTCGACATATACTTCGCAAGTGCGTGGCGGTCCGACAAAAGTTGATATTATTTTAGATGACAATGAAATTTTGTATCCTTATGCAAATGAGGGTGAAATAGAGTTTATGATTGCGACTGCTCAAAGCGGTTATAATCTTTATAAATCAGATGTTAAAGAGGGTGGAATTGTCGTAATCGAGCCAAATTTGGTAAAACCGACAGATGAAGATCGTAAGAAATTTAAAATTTACGAAATTCCAATCATCACAATCGCAAAATACGAAGTCGGAAATGTGATTACTCAAAGCGTTGTGGCTCTTGCAATCGCCGTTGAATTTACAAGATGTATGGAGCCTGAAATCGTAAAAGATGAAATGCTTTCAACCGTTCCTGAAAAGACAAAAGCTGTCAATGAAAAGGCGTTTGATTTGGGAACTAAATACGCAAAAGAAGCGTTAAAAGCTTAAATTTATTTTGAAAGCTCGGTAAATTCGGGCTTTCAAATTTTTTATTTTTTAATTAATAATTTCAAAATTTGCAACACTTAAATTTGAATAATTATCAAGGCATTTAACACTATGTTTGCCTATGCTAAATTCCTTAAAAAACGGCTTTGAATTTTGCATTTTTATGTAGTCATTTTCATCAAAAGCCACAAAAATTTCATCGCCAAAAATCGCCGTGCAGTGAATTTTTAAATTTATTTTTCCATCCGTTAAAGTTAGAAACTTTTTTTTATCAATATCGTTTAAAATAGGCTTTAAACTTTTAAATTTAGCACCGCAACGCCCATTTTCAAGCTCTTTTGTATCTAAAAAATTATTTCGTAAAAGATAAAAAAGCTCTTCGTTTTTGTAAATTTCACAACTTAAATTTCTATCGACGCTTTCTATGACAAAATCTTCTTTTTCGTCTTTGCAACTATTTTCAAAATAAAAATCGGTGCAAATTTCGCGTTTTTGGATACCTTGTGGCTGGTTAAAATTTGAAATTTCATAATTTTTATCCAAATAATCAAACATATTAAAAGCAACCCGTGCTGCACTTACGCCGCCGCTTAAATCGCTTGTTTTGCTTCCGTCAAAATTCCCAAGCCAAACGCCAAGCGTGAATTTTGGCGTGAGCGCCACTGTATAAAGGTCCTTTGCGCCTGCACTTGTGCCTGTTTTAAACATCAAATTTGGCTTATTTTCGGTATTTTTCCAAACTGAATTTAGGTAGCTTCGCGGGGCATTTTCTAACATTTTTGTAACCAAATACGCACTTTGTGGTGTTAAAATTTGCTCGTTTTTCCCTATGATACGACCTGCTACTTCAAGCGGTTTTAGCTTTCCGTCCTTTGCAAACACGCTATAAAGGTGAGTTAAATCCAAAAGTGAAAGCGAAATTCCCCCAAGAGCGATACCTGCGCCATAATATGCTTCATCAAAATCGGTTAAATTTGCCTTTTGCAGAGTATAAAAAAGTGAATTTTTGCCTAAAATTGAATTTAATTTTACGGCAGGAATATTTAACGAAAAGCCCAAAGCATCGGTTGCAGTAATAATGCCGTAAAATTTTTCATCATAATTTTTAGGAGTGTAGTTGCTAAAATAAAGCTCGGTATCAACTAGCTTTGTTAGTGGCGTTATAATACCCATTTCTAGGGCTTTTGCATAGATAAATGGTTTTAGGGTTGAGCCTACATTTTTTGATGATTTTACGCCGTCGTTTTGTCCGAATTTTGCATTTAAATCGTGGCTTCCGGCGTAAGCTATAACTTGCATTTTTTCGTTATCGATTAGCACGGCTGCACCGTTTGCAACGCTTTTTGATTTTAAATTTTCAATCTCATTTTTTAAAAAATTTTCTAACGCAGTTTGAATTTGTAAATCTAAATTTGCTTTTTTTACGCCGTTTGTAAAGGCCAAATTCGAATAATGCACCGCATTGTTTGCATAAGCTAGTCTTGTATTTTCAAATGGCTCATTTATAGCTCTTATTTTTTGGTTTTCATCGATTATTTTACCCTTGTAAAGCTCGGTTATAAGGCGATTTTTGAGCTTATTAACATTTGAAATTCTATCCAAGCGATTTTTGTTTGGATTTTTTGGAATTACGCTTAAAAGCGCACTTTGAGCGATACTAAGTTCGTTTAAATTTTTACCGAAATAAAAATATGCCGCCGTTTTAACCCCTTCGATATTTCCGCCGTAAGGGGCGAGATTGAAATACATTGTCAAAATTTCATCTTTTGTGTAGTGAAATTCAAGCTGAAAAGCATTGAAAATTTCGATTATTTTATTTGCATAGGTTCGCTCTTTTGGGTTCATCATTCGCGCTACTTGCATTGTGATTGTCGAACCGCCTAATCTTTGTGTAGAATTTTGCGTAAAATTATACGCAAAAGCCCTTAAAAGCGAGAAAAAATTTACTCCAAAATGGCTATAAAAATATCTATCTTCAAAAAACAAAACGCTTTGTTTGAGATTTTGTGGGATTTCGCCCAAGTTTGCATAAAATCGCCAAATGTCGTCTTTTGCGATTTTCATATTTATGATTTTATCGTTTCTATCAAGCAAAATTTGACTTTTTGGCTTATTTAACATCTCCAAATTTAACGGAAACAATCTATCTAAAATCAAAAATCCACCAAAACATAACGCCAAAAAAATTAAACAAATTTTTGCAAATTTTAAAACCATTTTTTTCATTTTGTCATTATAAAAGAAATTTAATGAATTTAAGCTATAATTTGGCTTTTTTATAAGGATTTTTATGGACGCACTTTCGAAACTAAATACTGAGCAATACACAGCAGCAACAGCCCCAAAAGGCTATAATCTAGTAATCGCAAGTGCAGGCACAGGCAAAACATCGACTATCGTTGCTAGGATTGCGCATTTACTAAATTTAGGAACGAAACCTGAAAAAATCCTGCTTTTAACCTTTACAAACAAAGCAGCAAGCGAGATGATAGCTAGGCTTTCGCGTCATTTTGATAAATCTATCACTTCAAAAATCATCGCAGGAACTTTTCACGCAGTATCCTACACGCTACTTAGCAAGCTTGGCAAGGGCGTAGTTTTAAAACAACCAAGCGAACTTAAAACGCTACTAAAAAGCCTAGTTGAAAGGCGAAATTTTCATTATATAAGTGACATTAAACCTTACGGCGGGGCGTATTTATACGATATTTACTCACTTTTTCAAAATAAAGAAATGAGTGCAAATTTTAGCGACTGGTTTGCTAGAAATTACGAAGATCAAGCCGAGTTTAGCGAAATTTACGAAGATATTTTGCGTGAATTTGAAGAAGAAAAGGCTAAATTTAATTACGCTGATTTTAATGATATTTTAATAAAAATGCGAGACGAGCTAAGAAATGGTGCGAAACTCGAATTTGACGAAGTTTTGGTCGATGAATATCAAGACACAAATTCGCTTCAAGGATCACTTATAGACGCTTTTAATCCAAAAAGTCTATTTTGCGTGGGGGATTTTGATCAAAGTATTTATGCGTTTAACGGCGCAAATATCGACATTATCGGCTCTTTTGGCACTCGTTATAAAAATGCAAAAATTTATGCGTTAAACATAAATTATCGCTCATCTTCTGCGATTTTAGCCCTTGCAAATAAAGTCATCGCAAACAATCCGCGTTTGTATGAAAAAAAGCTAATCGTCGGACGAGATGGCAAATTTGCTTCGCCAAAACTATTTATATATGATGAAATTATGGCACAATACGCAAGTGTAGCAAAAGCTATATCAAATTCGCCATTTCCACACGAAAATATAGCGATAATTTTTCGAAATAATTCATCGGCTGATGCAGCAGAAGTTTCGCTTAAAGAGCTTGGAATTTCGTGCAAACGAAAAGGCGGAATTAGCTTTTTTGAAAGCCGTGAAATAAAAGCTTTTATGGATATTTTTGGAATTTTGGTAAATCCAAAAGACATAATGGCATTTATTAACACTTGCGAATTTGCTCGTGGCGTTGGAAATGCCGTAAGCAAGGAACTTTTTGACGCTTTTATGCTTTTGGGGCATGGAAGCATTTTACAAGGATTTATGCACCCCGATGAAAGTGTGAAAATTTTTGAGAAAAAGAGAAAAAATGTAGGTCTTGGACTTTTTGAAGACATCGATACTATCGGCTCTGTAAGCCGTTTTAGCGAACTTGGTTTTGATGAATTTTTTAAAAGCCACCCGATTTTAAAATATAACAAGCTAAGTAGCGATGGGGCGCTATTTTTATATGAAATTTATAAACTTTTCAAAAAAGTCGGCACTAGCCAAAAATCGCTTAACATTTTAACCGAAATTAAAAATTCGCAAATTTTTGCTAGTATCGCCACGCAAATAGCGACAAAAAGGGCTACTTTAAAAAACGGCAAGGTCGATGAAGATAGAAAAAAAGAAGAGAGCGAACGAATTTATAATAAGGTTGCGATTTTAAATGAAATCGCCGTTAAATACGCAAATGCCGAGAAATTTTATAACTTTTTGACAATGGGTTCGAAGGAAATGAGCGAGGGCGAAGGTGTGAATTTGCTAAGCGTTCATGCTAGTAAAGGTTTGGAATTCGATCAAGTTTTTTTGGTTGATTTAGCACAAAATCGCTTTCCAAATTTGAAGCTAATGGCTATGGGCGGGAGTTTGGACGAAGAAAGACGGCTTTTTTATGTCGCCGTTACCAGAGCAAGGGACGAGTTAGTTTTAAGCTACGCAAAATTTGATAAAATTCGCAAAATTTCATACGAACCAAGCGTGTTTTTAAAAGAAGCAGGAATGGTAAAGTAGGGCAAATTTACTAAATTTGCAAAATTTTTAGGAAAAATTTGATGAAAAAGATACTATTTATTTGTCACGGAAATATTTGTAGATCGCCTATGGCGGAATTTGTTATGAAAGATTTGGTTGAAAAAGCAAATTTAACTGATGAATTTTTTATAGATTCAAAGGCAACAAGCACCGAAGAAATCGGCAATGGTGTGCATTACGGCACTATAAATGAATTAAAAAAACATGGCATTAAAATTTATCCACATACTGCGACACAAGTTACAAAAGATGATTATCAAAATTTTGATTTTTTAATATGTATGGATAAAAATAATATTCGTTACCTTTCCCGCATTATGGGATTTGATGTAAATAATAAATTTTTTTTGTTACTAGAATTTTCAAATTTAGATAATAATGAAAATGTAACACAATTTATCAAAACACAACAAAATGCAAATGAAAATAAATGCAGTTTTAATGACAATTTACGACAAATTTTAACTCAAAATAATTCGAATTTAAATTTAGAAATTGATGATCCGTGGTATAGTGGAAACTTCGCTAAAACCTATATCGACATTAAAAAAGGTTGCAAATCATTATTAAAAATTTTGAGAATGATTTGAAAAAATAAAAAAAATTTGATTTTTCTCATTTGTTTTTACCCCAAAATTTGGTATAACTCGCAAAATAAATTGTAACAAAATACCTAAATTAAAAAGGACTTAAATTTGAAAACATCAAAACTTTTAATCTTTTTGGTTTTTATACTTGGCGGTTTGATCGGTCTTGGTATCGCACTAGCGAGTGCCGAGATGATTCATAAAACAGGAGATGATAAATTTTGTAGTAGTTGCCATGTCATGGAGCCTATGCGGGATTCTTACTTGCAAGATACTCATGGCGGAAACAACGCAATGGGCGTAAAAGCAGAGTGCGCGAGTTGCCACTTGCCACACGATAGTGTTTGGAATTATACATACAAAAAAGCCATGAACGGCATTAGCGAGGCTTGGCAAGTTGCGTTTTCGGATCCTGAAAATAACGATTGGGAAGCAAATCGTAGAAATAAAAAAGAATTTGTTTATGATAGCGGTTGTATGAGCTGTCATGAAAATGTCAAAAATGCAACAGCTTCAAATATGAAATCATTTTTACCACACCGTGATTATTTTAGCGGCATTTCAAATAAAACTTGCGTTGAATGTCACGAAAATGTTGGTCATAAAAATTTAGGCTTTCATTTAAAAGAGAAATTTAGTAAAGTAGAAAACACCAAGTAAAAGAAAGGAGAGAACATGTTCAAAAAGATTTTCTTGGCAGTTGCCTGTTTGTCCGTGATGTGTTTTGCGGAAAATGTAGGCGATGTAAATCTTATGAAGGGCATGAAAGTTGATCGAAAACTTTCTGCTCAGGCGGTTGAGTGTATCGAGTGCCATACAAAAGAGAGTCCGGGCATTGTAAATGACTGGAAATCTTCTCGTCACGCTCATGCTGGTGTAAGCTGTGTTGATTGTCACAATGTCCCTGCGGACAATCCAATGGCAATCAAAGCTGCTCACCCAAAAGATAGCACTAACCATGTAAGTATGTTGGTTAGTTCAAAAACTTGTGCGAAATGTCACGAGAAAGAGGTTGCTGAGTTCAACCAAAGCGGTCACGCAAGAGGCGGCGTTCAAATGTTCGCTAAAAAGCCTATGCTTGAACTTATGTATCACTATGAAGGTGCGGATCACCCTGATTTAAAAGATGCTCCTGCGATCACAGGCTGTATCCAATGTCATGGTTCTGTTATCAAAATGGATAGCGCAGGAAAGCCTCTAAAAGAGACTTGGCCAAATTTTGGTATCGGTACTGCATATCCTGACGGCGGAATCGGAAGCTGTGTTGCTTGCCATAGCAGACATAAATTTGACATAGTAGAAGCTAGAAAACCAGAAGCTTGTGCTTCATGTCACTTAGGACCTGATCATCCAAACATTGAAATTTTCAACAACTCAATGCACGGACATATCTACAACACAGAAGGCGACAAATACAAATTTGACAGCGCACCTGATACATGGGATGTTCCTGATTATAGAACTCCAACTTGTGCAGTTTGCCACATGTCAGGTATCGGTGAGCTAAAAACTACTCACAATGTTAGCCTTCGCTTGAAATGGAACCTATGGGCTCCGCACAGCAATCAAAGAAGCGGTGGATTTGACACTGCTGCAAAAGAGTGGGCAGAGGGCATGAAATTAACAACAGGTAATGCTCTTGCTGGTCACCCAGATGGAGCAGACGCTGGTAGAAAAGAGATGGCAATAGTATGTAAATCTTGCCATACAAGCACATTTACAACTAACTTCTTCGAGATGGGCGATAAGCATGTAATGCTTTATAACTTCTATCACGATGAAGCTATGAAAATGCTAAATGAGCTAAAAGAGAAAAAACTTCTCAAAGATGATGAATGGAGTGATGAATTCCAAAGAGCATACTACTACTCATGGCACCATGAAGGTCGCCGTATGAGAATGGGTGCGATGATGGGTGCTCCTGACTATGCTCACTGGCATGGTGTATTTGATGTTCAACAACAAATCAGAAAAATGAGAACTATTTACCAAAAACGAATTGAAACTGGTAAAATAGAATAGTCTTGCCTTGTCGGATAAATTTGCAGGCGTCGCTATTTGGCGACGCCTTTTTTGTTTATGAGATAATTTTCAAACTTTTTATATTTGTCTATATTATGTTTGGCAAAACAAAAATCTAAAAATAAAAGATAAAAGAATTA
>JAFUFY010000038.1 GCA_017469645.1 Campylobacter sp.
ACTCTGTCTTGAATATTTAAATTTAAGTTGAATTATTTTCGAAAATTTGTTACATTGTCATTGCGAACGAGCGAAGCGAAGTGAAGCAATCGCCACTGTTTAATACACGATATAATTATCTAAATATTAAGAGTACCAAAGCTTAAATTTATATCTTATTTATCTTTCATAAGCAAATTTTGAACTAATTTTTTGTAAAATAAAACTTTTTATATCCAAATTTAAAGGTTCAAAAAGGATTATGAAAGATTTTTTTTATGAAATGATTATCAAAACAAACGCAATAGAACTTTTTAAAGAATTTGCGTTTGAACTCGGTATTTCTTGCATCGAAGAGAGAGAAAATTCTTTTATTATCCGTGATGAAGATGATTTATCAGATTTTGAATTTGCCTTTTTGGAGTATAAAAAAGCGCTTGAAAATTCGCTAAAAACCAAGATAAATTTGGAAATTTCGGTTGAAAAAAAGCCAAATTTAGACTGGATAAATGAGTATAAAAAAGGCGTTGAGCCTATCGCTGTGGGGCGATTTTTCGTGCGACCTAGCTGGTGCGAAAAGGCTGATTTAAAAGATGAAAACGGGCAAAATTTGATTGACATTATCATTGACCCTGCACTTGCTTTTGGTTCTGGGCATCATGAAAGCACAAATATGTGTTTAAATTTGATCTCAAAATATACCGATGTAAATTCGCAAAAAACGGCTCTTGATGTTGGGTGCGGAAGCGGAATTTTAAGCGTAGCCTTGGCTAAACTTGGCATAAAAGTTAGCTCTTGCGATACCGACGAACAAGCCGTTTATGCCACAGAGCAAAATGCGAAAAAAAATGGTGCAAAAATCAATGAAATTTGGGTTGGCTCGATTTCAAATTTAACTAATTCGTATGATTTGGTCGTGGCAAATATCATCGCTGATGTCATTTTGATGTTACAAAATGATTTGAAAAAAAGCGTTAAAAAAGGCGGAATTTTGATACTTTCAGGGATTTTGGAAAAATACCTTGACAGAATCAAAAACTCATTTAGCGAACTAAATTTGCTTGAAGTTAAGCAAAAAAATGAATGGGTAAGTTTGGTATTTAAAAAATAAGGAAAAAAATGGATTATAATCAAAACAATAGAAACAATCAAAACGGCGGTAACGGCGGCGGCGGAAACAATTTTTTTAATAAAAATCCGATTGGCGCGTTTATCATTTTTGCTTTGATTGTGATTGTGATTTTTAGGGCAATGTCGCCTAATGACGGCGGTTTTGGCGAAGGTATGATGAGTAATGGCGGTGTTGGCGAACTAAAAAGTATAAAATACTCTGAATTTAAAAAAGAGCTTGAAAACGGACAAATTTCAAGCGTAAATATTGCTCAAAGCACCATAAAAGCGCAAGGAAACGGCGTTGTTTATACCGTAAAGAGAGTTGAAGACCCTGAACTCATACGAATTTTAGAAGCCAAAGGAATTCCTTACGGCGCATACAATGAAACAAATTTGTTAAGCGAAATCATTTTTAGCTATGTTTTGCCGTTAGCACTATTTTTTGGAATTTGGATGTTTTTGGTTAGCCGTATGCAAAAAGGTGCGACTAGCTTTTTGGGCGGTGGCACGAAAAAGCTTATAAATTCGGAAAAACCAAGCGTTAAATTTAGCGATGTAGCAGGAGCAGAAGAGGCAAAAGAAGAGGTTAAAGAGATCGTTGATTTCCTAAAAAACCCTGATCGCTATATCGCTTTGGGGGCAAAAATTCCAAAAGGCGTTTTGCTAGTGGGGCCTCCGGGAACCGGAAAAACGCTTTTAGCAAAAGCAGTTGCCGGTGAAGCAAATGTGCCGTTTTTCTCAGTCGCGGGATCTAGTTTTATAGAAATGTTTGTCGGCGTTGGCGCTAGTAGGGTAAGAGACCTTTTTGAAATGGCGAAAAAAGAAGCCCCTGCGATAGTTTTTATCGATGAAATCGACGCCATAGGAAAAAGTAGAGCAGCAGGTGGAATCGGCGGCGGAAATGATGAGCGAGAGCAAACGCTAAATCAACTTTTAGCTGAAATGGACGGCTTTGATAGCGATAAAAGCCCTGTTATCGTCCTAGCAGCGACAAATCGCCCAGAAGTTTTAGATGCTGCGCTTTTGCGTCCTGGTCGTTTTGATAGACAGGTTGTTGTCGATAGACCTGATTTTGACGGACGGGTTGCGATTTTAAAAGTGCATATGCGAGATGTTAAATTCGCAAATGACATTGATATTGAAGAGATTGCTCGTTTGACCGTGGGTTTTGCGGGTGCTGATCTAGCTAATATCATAAATGAAGCTGCGCTTTTGGCTGGTAGAGAAGCAAAAAAAGCAGTCGAGCAAAAAGATTTGCTTGAAGCTATTGAACGCGTGGCGATTGGTTTAGAGAAAAAATCAAGACGAGTTAATCCGCTAGAAAAACGCATTGTAGCGTATCACGAAAGCGGTCATGCGTTATTAGCTGAGACAACAAAAGGGGCTTTGGCGGTTACGAAAGTTACCATTGTGCCGCGTGGCATAAGTGCTGCTGGTTATACGCTAAATTCGCCCGAAGAAAATCGCTTTTTAAAACAAAAACACGAGCTTATGGCAGAAGTCGATGTTTTACTAGCAGGCAGGGCAGCAGAAGAAGTTTTTATAAAAGAAATTTCAACGGGAGCAAGTAACGATTTAGAGCGAGCAACGGATATTATAAAATATATGATTACGCAAGTGGGAATGACCGATGTAGCAGGACTTATGGTGTTAGAAAAACGCCAAAATTTATTCTTAACGGGCGGTCAGAGTTTAAAAGATTATAGCGAAGATATGGCGATTAAAATCGATACTTTTACAAAAGAGCTTTTAAACGAACGCTATAATGCCGTAAAAGAGCGACTTCAAACTTATAGCGGTGCGATAGAAAATATGGTAAAAGCGCTTTATGAAAAAGAGACGATTGAGGGCGAAAAGGTGCGAGAGATCATCGCTGAATTTGAAAAAGAAAATGATTTGCCAAGCCGTCTTACACGAAAAGGTGCAAATGACGACGAAAACGGCAAGAATTCACAAGAACAAATTTAAAGAGTAAAAAAATGAGCGAAGAAAGAGATAAATTAATCTATATTTTGCCAAATTTATTCACCGCAGCTAGTATATTTTTTGGCGTTATAAGCATTATTTCTACGCTTAATGGTAACTTTACAAAGGCAATTATTTTTATATTTTTGTCTTTGGTTTTTGACGGGCTTGATGGGCGTGTGGCAAGGCTAACAAATACGGCTAGTAAATTTGGCGTAGAATTTGATAGTTTGGCTGATATTATTGCATTTGGCGTGGCACCTGCGTTTTTGTTTTATATCGTTATCGGAAACGAATTTGGACGCGTGGGTTCGCTTTTAACGGCGATTTATATCATTTTTGGAGCGATTAGATTAGCTAGATTTAATGTTACCACAGGCACTTATGACCCTAGCGTTTTTATAGGCTTACCGATTCCTACGGCTGCGATTTGGCTTGCGGTTATGGTTGGTGTTTATTTAGAGTATTCGTTTTTTATGAATTTAAAAGTGCTTTATTTGTTGGCTGTCGGCGTGATTTCGGTGCTTATGGTTAGCAATGTTAGATTTCCAAGCTTTAAAAAAATCAATCTTAAAAAGATGAATTTTTACAAAGTCTTAATCGCTCTTGTGATAATTTGTTCGTTGTTTTACATTAGACCGCTTGAACTTACGGCTGTTTTGACAAGTGGTTATATTTTATATGGCATTGTAAGGGCGATTTATTATTTTTACGATAGAAAAATTCGAAAAAAAGTTAAGGACGAACAATGAGTTTTGACGGCGTTATAAAGGCGATTAAATTTTTACCAAAAATAGAGATAAAAAACCTGCTACTGGGCAGTTTGAGATAAAACAAATTTGCAAATTAAAAGTCGGATTTGCAAATTTAAATTTGAACGACTTTGCGACGAATTTAAAATTTAAAAAATAAAAAAATGAAAGGCGAAGTATTTTTGAGATATTTTTCGAGTTGTGAAGTAAAAATCGAGCAAGGCTAGACAATAAAGTCTGCCGAAGCGAGATTTTGACGAACTCTCGGAAAATAGCCAAAAAGACAAGCCGAGCAAAGGAAAATTTAATGGATAAAAATAGAATTATTATATTTGACACTACTTTAAGAGACGGCGAACAAAGCCCCGGCGCTTCTATGAACATAACCGAAAAGGTTACTCTTGCATTGCAGTTGGAGCGACTTGGTGTCGATGTCATCGAAGCAGGTTTTGCTGCGGCAAGCCCCGGTGATTTTGAAGCGATTGAAAAAATCGCAAACGCAACAAGCAAGGTTAGAGTTTGCTCTCTTGCAAGGGCAGTTGAAAACGACATAAAAGCCGCAGGTAACGCGATAAAATCTGCAAATTTTCAAAGAATTCACACATTTATCGCAACAAGCCCTATTCATATGGAATTTAAGCTAAAAATGAAACCAGATGATGTCGTAAAAAGAGCAGTTGAAGCAGTAAAATATGCTAAAACTTTTTGCGAAGATGTTGAGTTTAGCTGCGAAGATGCTGGACGAAGC
This sequence comes from Campylobacter sp., assembly GCA_017469645.1. Taxonomy (GTDB): domain Bacteria; phylum Campylobacterota; class Campylobacteria; order Campylobacterales; family Campylobacteraceae; genus Campylobacter_B. The sequence continues at coordinate 4,558 of JAFUFY010000038.1, forward strand.
GATATTTCGTTTTTAAAAGAAATTTGTGATGCAGCCGTTAGTGCAGGGGCTACAACTATAAATTTACCAGATACCGTTGGTTACAGGCTTCCAAACGAGTTACAAAATATGATAAGACAAATGGTTGAATTTTTAGGGGATCGTGCGATAATTTCAGTGCATAATCATAACGATTTAGGACTTGCGGTGGCAAATACTCTATCTTGCATACAAGCAGGAGCAAGGCAAGTAGAATGCACCATAAACGGACTTGGAGAGCGAGCAGGAAATGCTTCTCTTGAAGAGATTGCTATGGCGATACGCACTAGAAACGACATTTTTGCACCACTTTATACAGGCATAAATCACAAAGAAATTTATCCGTCAAGCCGTTTGGTGGCAAGTATCACAGGAATCGAGCCGCAACCAAACAAAGCAATCGTCGGAAAAAACGCTTTTGCGCACGAAAGCGGAATTCATCAAGACGGCGTTTTAAAACATCAAGAAACTTACGAAATAATGAAAGCAGAAGATATTGGGCTTGATAAAAATTCACTGGTGCTTGGCAAACACAGCGGACGCCATGCTTTCAAAGATAAGTTAAAATCCCTTGGATACGAGCTTGATGATGAAAAATTGCAAGTTGCGTTTGAGAAATTTAAAGTTTTAGCAGACCATAAAAAAGAGGTTTTTGATGAAGATTTGCGTGAGTTAGTTGCCGAAAATATGACAAAAATTCAAAAAACCTTTGAGTTAGTTACGCTTAGTTCAAATACCTGCAACAAAGGGCATTTTAGCGCAGCTCTAAGCTTAAAACATAATGATGAGATTTTAAGCGATACGGCTCTTGGAAACGGCGCAGTGGATGCGATTTTAAAAGCTGTTGATCGCATTAGTGGGATTAATGGGGTGTTAAAAGATTATCAAGTCAAAGCCGTTTCACAAGGCAAAGACGCTCTTGCTAAGGTTATTGTAAAGGTTGAATTTGAAGGAAATTCCGCTATTATCGGACATGGACTTGATCTTGATACAATGCTTGCTACCGCAAAAGCGTATGTGGGTGCATTAAATAGCTATATGAGTATGAAAAAAGTTTAAAACAATCAAATTCGGCAGATTTTAAATTTGCCGAATTTGATAAATTTGCCTATATTCAACTAAATAAAAGCAAATTTCAGGTAAAATAATCAATTCGAAAACTTGTTTTAGTTTTGAAAAATCTTTAAAAGGAAGACTTTATGAAAAAAGTTCTTGTATTGTTTTTGGCTCTTGTAGGTGTAGCTTTCGCAGATGACGGAGCTACTCAAATCGCTTCTTTTTCAGCTCTTGGTGGTGGTTTGCTACTAGGTCTTGGAGCTCTTGGTGGCGCTATTGGTATGGGACATGCTTCAAACGGCGCTATTACAGGTATCGCAAGAAACCCAAGCATTGCTAACAAATTAACAACAACTATGTTTATTTGTCTTGCGATGATTGAAGCACAAGTTATTTATACACTTGTTTTCCTATGCGTATTGCTATGGGCTAACCCACTATTAGGCTAATTTCTTTGTATAGTTGCGATAAATTCGCAACTATTTCTCTCTTTATTTTTTTATTTTTGCGACCATGGTGGAATTGGTAGACACGCTATCTTGAGGGGGTAGTGCGCTTCGCGTGTGCGAGTTCAAATCTCGCTGGTCGCACCATAACGAAACAGGAAAATATATGAAAAATCTGATTTTATCGGCTTGTATCACGCTGGTTGCGGTGGTTTTGTTTTATTTGATAAATTTTAATCTGTTACAAAAAGAAAAAACGCTACACTCGCAAGAGACACAAAATTTACAAATTCAGGTAAAGAATTTGCAAGACAAAATAGCAAATTTAGAAGCAAATTTGCAAAATTCGCAAAATGAAAATCAAGAAATCAAAGTCAATGCAAACAAAGCAAAAAGCGAGATTAACAACGAATTAGGCAAAAAAATTTGGGATTTAGAAAACGAAAATCGCAACCTAAAACTTGAAAATATCACGCTAAAAGAAAAGCTAAATTTAGCCAAACCCAGCGATAGCAAATTCGAAAATCAAAGCCTAAGCATAGAGATAAATTGATGATTTGGATTTTTCTGACCACACTGATACTTTTTTTTCTGATTTTTGCGCTATTAAATTCGTTAAATTCAAAGGAAAAAATCGAGCTTGATTTTTCAAATTTGGATAAGCAGGTCGTATCGGACGAAAGCGAAAATTCAAGCGAATTTGAAGATGAAATAGAAGAATTTGTCGAATTTAGCGACGAAGAAAAGGGTTTAAATTTAGAAGAAATTTACAGACGAAACAAGCAAAAAGGCGACGAATACGAGTTTTTCGTGGCAAATCTCTACAAAGATGACGGCTATAAAATCTATATGAACGGCTACAACAAAGGCGTCAAAGACGAAGGCATAGACATAATCGCACACAAGGGAAATGAAGCGTTGCTAATCCAGTGCAAAAACTGGAAAAATCCACCAAAACAGCGAGATTTGAAAGTTTTTATCGCAGATTGCGATTTGTATATCCAAAAAAATCAAAAGTTTTTGAAAAACAAAAAGATCAGAAAAATTTTTGCGACAAGTTGCCCCCAAATGGACGGCGGCGTTGGCGTTTATCTGCAAAAATACAATGCCATGAATGCCGTAAAAATCGAGTATAAACAAATTTTGTATAATTCAAAGTTATAAAATGAAAAAATTTATAATAGCCATTTTAGCGATACTGGCGGCGATTTTTGCGATTTTATATTTTAGCAAGGAGCGAGTAAATTTAAGCCAAGGTGGCGAAATTATCGGGCAAGAAAAATCAAATTTGAAAGAAAATTTGGAATATTACGGCAAAAAAATTATAAAAAAAGCTGATGAAAAATTTGACGAAGCAAAGCAAACCCTAAAAAACGAGCAGAAATACCACGAGCAGCTCAAAAGCGAAGCAAATCGTGATGTTAAAATTTTTGAGCCGATTTATAAAAATGAAAAAAATTTGCCAAATTCTAAGAAAAATCAAAATTCGCAAAATTCAGTGCAAATAGGTGGCGAAAATTCGCAAAATTCGCCAAATTCAGGGCAACAAAAATCACAAAATTCAAAAAATTCAAACTCGCAAAACAAGAAAAAAATCGAAATAGAACTAAATTAGTCAGATTTGATTAAATTTAAACATTTTTGCATTAAATTAGCTTTAAGATAGTGGCTATTAAAGATTTTTTATCGACTTTTTAATGAAAAAATTATAAAATTCTATCTTAAAATTTCTAAAATTTTTAAGGATTATCAATGTTAAATTTTCTCTTTATTTTAGGTGGCGTTGCGGCTTTTTTGCTTTTGGTTGTCATTGTGGCTATGCTTTTTCGTATCGTGGTGCCGACAAACGAAGTTCATATCGTTCAAAGTGCCAAAAAAACGATGTCTTACGGCAAGGATACGGGAAATGGCAATACTTATTATAAATTTCCGTCTTGGATGCCTATCATCGGTGTTACGACCATAGAGCTTCCCGTTTCTGTTTTTTCTATAAATATCGATAGTTACGAAGCTTACGATTTAGGTAGGCTTCCTTTTGTGCTTGATTTAACGGCGTTTTTTAGAGTTAGTGATTCAAATTTGGCTGCACAAAGGGTTGAAAATTTCCAAGATTTAAGGGCTCAGCTTAGCAATATTATTCAGGGTTCGGTCAGATCGATACTTTCAAGCAGAAGATTAGAAGATATACTTCAAATTCGCTCTGAACTTGGCGATGATTTTACAAAGGCTGTCGGCGAACAGCTTAAAAGTTGGGGTATTGAACCTGTGAAAAATATCGAACTTATGGACATTAGAGATACTGGCGAGAGCAAGGTTATAAAAAATATTATGGCTAAAAAAATCTCTTTGATAGAAAAAGAGAGTAGAGTAGAAGTCGCAAATAACCAAAAAGACGCACAAATCGCCGAAATCGAAGCTAGACAATTAACTGAAATCAGAGACCAAGAAGCTAAAAAGTTAGTTGGGCTTAAAACAGTCGAAAATGAGCGAGAGGTTGCTATTAGCAAAGAACAAGCAAATCAACTTGTAAAAGAGCAACAAAAAGTTACGCAAGAAAAACACATGGAAGTTATCAGGATTCAACAAGTTCGCCAAGCCGAAATCACAAAAGATACTGAAATCGTAAAAGCCGAACAGGAGCAAAAAAAGGTAGAAATAGACGCTTTGGCGAGAAAAAATGCCAAAATTCGTGACGCAGAAGCCGATAAAGAAAGTCAAATTCTAGTCGCACAGGGCGATAAAGAAAAGCAGTTTTTAGCAGCAGCAGCACTACTTGAAATGAAAGATAAAGAAGCGCAAGGTATCGCTAAAATCGGTTCGGCAGAAGCAGAAGCGCTAAGGCTTAAAGAACTAGCTCCGATTAACGCACAAATTGAACTTGCAAAAGAAATCGGCGAAAATCAAGGTTATCAAACTTATCTAATTTCAATTCGTCAAATTGAAGCAAATCAAGCTATCGGTATCGAACAGGCAAAAGCTATCTCATCGGCTGAGCTTAAAATCATCGCAAATGGCGGAAATGTCGAAAATGGCATTAGCAAAATCGGCGAAATAATCTCAACAAAAGGCGGTATGGGCGTTGGCTCAATGCTAGAAGGCTTGGCAAATACTGAAATCGGTAAAAAAGTTATAGATAAATTTACAGGCGAAAAGGAATAATAAATGCAAGAAATTATGAAAAATCGTTATAGTTGTCGCAAATTTAGTGGCGAAAAAGTGGGCGATGAAGTTGTACGAGAAATCGTGGATTTGACGCGATTAAGTCCTAGTTCGTGTGGTTTGGAGCCATGGCTTTTTATGGTTGTTTCGAACGGCGATGAGTTGCAAAAATTAGGCGAAATTTGTAATAACCAACCGCAGGTTAAAAATTGTTCTCATGCTGTGATTATTATCGCTAGAAATGATTTGAAAGTGGGTGAAGCATATTTGGATAAGTGCGTTCGCCGTCGTGCTACCACGAGCGAAAAATATGACGCTGCAATGGCGTATTTTAGGGATAAATTTAAAGATATGGACGAAAAAGCGATGACAAATTATGCTTCAAAGCAGTGCTATTTGGCGTGTGCAAATTTGGTAAATGTAGCTGAGAGCTTCGGCATTAAAAGTTGCATTATAGCTGGGTTTGACGGCGAAAGACTTAGCGAATTTGTGCGAAGTGAAGCAAATTTAAATGAAAATTTTACGCCGATTTTAGTCGTCGCTCTTGGTAAAGGCGAAAATATCAAATTTCCACATACAAGACACTCACTGGACGATATTTTGATTTGGAGATAGTGCATGGATAGCCAAAATGATTGAAGTCAGGAAATGTCAGATAAATTAATAGGGAAAATAAAAGATTTAATATCGAAGTATCATAAATTTGGATTTTTACCGTATGCATTTATCATAACTATACTATTAAAGGTAATATTAAATTTATTATATTTTAACAAATTTAATAGTAGTGCTAATTTTGATTTAACGGATTTAAATATACTATTGATGCTATTTACTATAATTTTTCTTGTTTTATCAATATATATTGGTAATTTATCTCAAATGTTTTTTATTGCAGATTGGAAAATAAAGAAATTAAAGCACTTAATTGTAACTGTTATTTTAATTGCAAATAAGCTCGTTTTAATAATTACAATGCTGTTCGTAATATTTTTAGATTTTGCTGGATTGTATTCAGATACGGCTTTCAAGATATTTCAAGTTTTGATTTATGTATATTTAATTTTGTGTTTTTTATTTATTATATTATCTTTTCCAATATGTAGTAATAAAAATATATTTCTCATAGGATTACTTATAGTAATTATACAGGATATTTTGTTGATTGGAATGCCAACACTAATATACAAACAAAATATATCAAATACTAATGCTATCAAAATATTGCTATTAATGATATTTTTTTATGTGATGCCTATATTATTTGGATTATTAATTCGCAAAGAGTTTTTTAAAAAGGAACTTTATATAAAAATTTTAGTTTTTATATCCATTGTTCCATTGTTTATAATTTTATATTTTTCGGCACCAAATTTACTAAGAAATTCTAGTTTTGCAAACAAAGATGTAATTAGAGAAATAGAAATAAAAAATCTACCAGATGAACTTATACAAAATTTAGATAAAAATTTCACTAAATTTTCTTGTAAAAATTTAAAAGGTTATTCTTGTTTTGAGAAAAAAGGCGATAATAGTTACGAAATAAAAAATTTGAGGTTTTTGGCTACAAATATTCAGGAAATAGACCTATATTGCATAATATTGCCAAAAGATGAAAATTCAACTTTGAATAATTTGCCAAAAGATGAAAATATATACATAGATTTAAATGGGTTAAAAGATATTTAAAAGAATTGTGTCATTGCGATATGGCGTAGCCGTCGTGGCAATCCAGTAAAAACGGCGAAGCCGTTATTAAAAGCAAATTCAAAAACGCCTTACGGCGTTGCTGGATTGCCACGAAATTCTTCGCATTTCTCGCAATGACAATAGAAGCGTTTAAATTTATAAAATAATTCAATGTAAATTTAAATAACAAATGCCGACGATTTTTTGCAGGACTGGCATAAGATAAGACTTTTCCGTCTATCGTTGCCAGTCCTGTAAAAAAGCTAGGCTGAATTCAATCTACAAAAAGAAAAACCAAAATTAAATTTGCTTAAATCGACAAGAAAAACTATTCCAAAACTTCGTCAAGTCGAATAAATTTAAACCCATTTTCTAAAAGCTCTTCTAAGCCCATAACTACGCCTTCGCCACTAGGTTTTTCCGGGTGATTTGCGTGAGCGATTATAATATCGCCGTTTTTTGCCGTGCGAAAAGCTTTTAGGACATTTTCCTTGCTTAAAGTCGCTCCTGCGTCCCCCAAAACGCTAAATCCCACAGGCGCAAAGCCCATATCATAAATTTGCGAAACGGCAAATTCGTCATAATACGCCGTGCCGGAGCGAAAAAATTTAGGGCGAGTGCCTGTGATTTTTTCTATCAAATCTGCATTTTTCGCCACTTCGTCGTATAATTCGCTAGAATTTGCCGTGCCTTTTATGCCGTAAATTTCGGCACCATTTAGCGAAGCAGGGCGGTGTAAAAAGCCGTGATTTTCGATTTCAAAAAGTGGATTTTTATAAAGTCTTTCAAATTTAAGCGGAAATTTTTCTATCCAGCGAGAATTTACAAAAAAAGTCGCTTTTAGCCGTTTTTGTTCCAAAAATTCGACAATGCGTTCGTCTAAATCATCGCTTTTTGAGCCACATAAATCAAGCGTAAGCGCGACAATTTTTTCGCTAGTTTGAAAATTTTCAATCACGCCGTTTAAACTCTCGCCCCATTTTTGTGGTTTTGCGTTTTGGTATTTTTGCAAAATTTGCTCTTTTGTTAAAATTTGAGTTTGTAAATTTGGCAAATTTTCTGCCAAAAGAGTTGTGATAAAGGCGCAAAAAAGCGATAAAAATATATTTTTCATAAATTTTTCTTTCCAAATTTTTTGAAAAATTATAGCCAAATTTATCATCATTGAAGCAAATTTTTAAATTAAAAGTAAATATAAAGTTTTAAGATTAAATTTGATAATATTGCACGATTTTTTTATTCGGGGAAAAATATGAACGAAAAATTTACTAAAATCGGCTTTATCTTAGCCGTCGCAGGAAGCGCGGTAGGTCTTGGAAATGCGTGGAAATTTCCAACTCTTGTAGGCGAAAATGGCGGAAGTGCCTTTATTTTGCTTTATCTGCTTTTGACGATGCTTTGCAGTTTTGTCATTTTTTTGGGCGAAATCGTCATCGGTCGCCTTGGCGAGTGCGATGCGGTTAGTGCGTATGAAAAACTAGCACCTAGCAATAAAAAATTGTGGAGAAATGCCGGATTTTTTATGATTAGCGCGTTGCTGATTTATTCATTTTACAGCGTTGTTATGGGTTGGATTTTAAAATACACGATTACAAGTGCGTTTGCTTTGCCAAGTTCGATAGAGCAAAGCGGTGCGGCGTTTGGAAATTTGCTTTCGCAAGAAATATTTATAAGCATAATTTGCTACACAATCGCTTCTATTTTTTGCTTTTATATCATTTCAAAGGGCGTTAAAAACGGCATAGAAAAGCTAAATTTATGGATGATGCCAGCGCTTTTCGTTTTGATTTTATTTATGGCGTTTTACTCGGCAGTGGCGTCAAATGCAGGTTTTGTGCAAAGTTTGAAATTTCTTTTAGTGCCTGATTTTAGCGCACTTAGTAGCGATAGCGTTTTAAAGGCTCTTGGATTAGCGTTTTTTACTCTTTCTTTGGGCGTTACTACCATCATCACTTACGCAGCAAGTCTTCCGCCAAAAACAAACATTTTAACTTCGAGCCTAAGTATCGTTTTTATAAATGTTTTAATCGGCGTTTTTATGGGACTAACCGTTTTTACATATATTTTCGAATTTGGCGCAGACCCTAGCCAACAAGGTCCGGGATTGATTTTCGTTTCACTTACCGTGCTTTTTGGTAAGCTTGGCATTATCGGAAATATTTTAGCGTTTTGTTTTTTCTTGTCGCTTCTTTTTGCGGCGATTACATCGGCTGTATCGATGATAGAACCAAGCGTTTTTTATCTTGTAAATTCAAAAAATTTCTCACGCAAAAAAGCGTGTTTTGCGATTTTTATTTTCACTTATATTTTGGGAATTTTTTGTATTTTAGGATACTACGGCGCGACGGCTGATATTTTCAACTTTTTTGGTAAGAGCTTTTTTGATTTGCTTGATTTTGTTACTTCAAATATTTTATTGCCGATAGGCGGAATCGTTGTTGCGATTTTTGTCGGTTTTGTGATAAAAAAAGAGCCTGTAAAAGAGCTTTTGGTGCCGTATATGGGCGAATTTGGATATAAAATTTGGCACAATGTGCTTTTAAGATTTGTTGCGCCACTTTTTGTGATAATAATTTTGCTTGATCAGTTTGGTATAAAAATTTTAGGCTAATAAATTCCTTATAACGGGCGGATTAAATTAAAAATTTCGCTATTTTAGGTTACACACGACAAGTGTGTTTCCTTATAATAGCGAAATTTTTAAAAAGTAAATTTTGCGAATTTGAAGTTAAAATAAATGACAGAAAATGGTTAATTTGCAAAAAAAAAAAAAAATATATTCAAGACAGAACAGGCGTAGTTACGCACAAATTTAGGCAGTTTCGAGCGACGCTACCTTTGTCGGTAGTAAGCGATGAAATTGTCTAAATTTGTGCGTAAATCCGTCAGATTTGGGGAATTAAAGCTAGGCTGATTTCAATTAATCACATCCACTCCAAAACCTGCGTTATCTCTGTTGCATGAAATATTTTTAACCCTTGCGAATTTTGCGGTTTTATCGGAGCGATTGCGTTTTTAAATTTTTGCATACTAGCTTCTTTTAGCCTTGCTTCAAGGTTAAAAATCTCCCTAATCTCGCCGTTTAGGCTAACTTCGCCGATAAAAACGCTTTCTTTGCTTATCGGACGATTTTTAAAGCTACTTACAATCGCCGCCACAACAGCCAAATCGCACGCCGTTTCGGTGATTTTAACCCCGCCGATGACATTTACAAAAACATCGTATCCCCCAAGTCCTATTTCAAGCTTTCTATCCAAAAGCGCTAATAGCATATCTAGGCGATTTTTATCATATCCTGTGGCTGAGCGTTTTGGATACGAACTAGGGCAAACAAGGGCTTGAATTTCTATAACTAACGCACGAGAGCCTTCTATTGTTATGGTGATTGCCGAGCCGCTGACGGCTTTTCCGCGAGTGAAAAATTTACTAGCTAGATTTTTTGCACTTACTAACCCTGCATTTGTCATCTCAAAAATTCCCACTTCGCTTGTGGCACCAAAACGATTTTTAAAACCACGCAAAATTCGCAGTTCCTTGCTACTATCGCCTTCAAAATATAGCACCACATCGACCATGTGCTCTAAAATTCTTGGACCTGCTATCGAGCCTTCTTTTGTAATATGACCGATGATAAAAATGCAAATTCCTTTTTCTTTTGCAAGTCGCATTAGCTCAAAAGTTATCTCGCGCACCTGCGTAACCGAACCCGGGGCAGAAGCGATTTTATCGCTAAAAAGGGTTTGTATGCTATCTATTACGATGACTTTATAATCCCTTTTTTGTGTTTGCGCTAAGATATTTTCAAGGTTAATCTCGGTTAGCAAAAAAAGGTTTTCATTTACGGCATTTAGGCGGTCTGCTCGCATTTTTATCTGACTTGCGCTTTCTTCGCCGCTTACATACAAAACGCTTCTTTGAGAACTAGCCAAATTTGAAGCGATTTTAAGCAAAAGCGTTGATTTTCCGATACCGGGACTTCCGCCGATTAAGACAAGTGAGCCTTCTACTATGCCACCACCCAAAACCAAATTTAGCTCATCGTCTCCACAATCAATGCGTGAAATTTCTTCGATTTTTATCTCATTGATCGCCTTTGCGTCTAAATTTGGATTATCGCAAGTGATTTTTGAAATTTCTTTTAGCGTTTTGATTTGTTCGGCTTTTAGCTCTACAAAACTATTAAAAGCACCGCAATCAGGGCATTTACCAAGCCATTTAGTTTGCTGATTTCCGCAGTGTTGGCACTCAAAAAGTGTGGATTTTACTTTTGCCATTTTTTCTCCAAAATTCATAAATTTTAGTAGCAAAAAAACCTATGCAAATACCGATAAAATCGGCAACTATATCCAAAAAAGAAAATTCTCTATTTGGCAAGAAGCTTTGCACGATTTCTATTTGCAAACCAAAAATAATCAACCAAAAAACTATCCAAATTTTGCGAATTCCAAAAGCAAAATTTGCCAAAATAAACAAAACAAAAAAAGCAAATGCGTGGTTTATTTTATCCCAAAATAGCCCATTTATCGCTACTTCCCTTGAAGTGGTAGCTAAAAATTCAATCGCAATCAAACATGCAAAAAAAGCAAATTTAAAAACATTTGGGCTAAAAATTTTAGGCATAAATTCCTTCTACTAGCGTATCTACAAACTCATCTGCCCTAAATTCGACCAAATCGTCCATATTTTCGCCCACGCCGATATATAAAATCGGAAGTTCCAAATCTCTTGCGATGCCAAATAGCGCTCCGCCCTTTGGCGTTCCGTCAAGCTTTGTTATGATTATGCCGTCTAGCCTAACGATTTCATTAAAAGCTTTTGCTTGGATTACGCTATTATTTCCTTGTGTGCCATCAAGCACGATGATTTTTCTATGTGGCGAATTTGGCATAGCGCGGTCGCAAATTCGCACGATTTTTTCAAGCTCGTTGGCAAGATTTTTTTGATTTTGCAGTCTTCCTGCCGTGTCGATTAAAACTCTATCGATTTTTTTTGCAATTGCCGAACTTACGGTGTCAAATGCGACGGCTGCTGGGTCATGACCTTGCTCGGTGGCGATGATTGGGATTTCTACTTTTTGCGACCAGCGACGAAGCTGTTCGATAGCACCTGCCCTAAAAGTATCACACGCCCCAAAAATCACGCTAAGTCCTGCTTTTTTATATAAATTTGCTAGTTTTGCAACGGTTGTGGTTTTTCCTGCACCATTTACGCCTAAAATTAGCTCGACAAATGGCGAAACCTTTGGTAAAGGCTTGTTTTCATACATAAAATAAGTTTTTAAAACTCGCTTTAAATCATCTTTTTTAACTTCATTTTGTGGTGGTAGATAATACAAAATTTCTTCTACGATTTCATAACTTACATCGGCTTCAAGTAACATTTCTTCCAAATTTTCTTTTGTGATTTTATTACTAGAATTTGCCGATTTCATCGCTTCGATTGTTTTATCAAAACCTTTTTTGAAAAAATTAAACATTAAAAAATCCTTTGAATTTCGGTTGTTAAAATTTCTTCCGGAATTATTCCAAAATATTGCGAAAAAAACCTTCCTTTTTCATCATAAATAACGATAAACGGGACTTCGCTAACGCCACCAAGTGCGTTTGCGAAAAAGTTATTTTCGCTTCCTTGCGAAATTTTATATGTTACATTATTATCAATCGCAAATACCTTTGCGTCGTCGTTTGTCAAATTTTCACCGACCAAAACACCGATAACTTGGAGTTTTTCTTTAAAATTTTCTTGGATATTGTTTAAAATCGGAGATTGGACTTGGCACGGCGGACACCACGGCGAGAAAAATGCAAAAAGTGTCGCAGTGCCGTTGTTATCGATTTTAAAGCCATTTTTATTTTTTTGCATTTTCAAGATAGTTCCGTCCGTAAAATGCAAAGAAAACGGCGCAGTATAATCCTGCGTAAGAACGGCTTCTTTTTCCGTTTTTATATCTACTTTTTCTTCGTTATCGTTTTTTTTGTCGCAACCTGTTACGAAAAGTAACATAGTAATAAATATAATAAAATTCACAAATTTCATACAAAATTCCCTAAAAAATATTTCAAAATTATACAAAAACTAGATAAAATAAGCGTTAAAAAAATAAAAGTGTGAAAATGGATAAGCAAATTTATCGAAAATTCGCTAAAAAGGCTTTGAAAGATGAAGCTAAATTTAGTGCTAAATGCAAACATTACGGCATTATTTCGAATATTATTAAACTCATAAAAATAACAAATTCGAAAAAAGTTTTGATTTTTATGCCGTTATCTTATGAGCCAAATTTACAAATTCTAAGACAAAAATTATCACATAAAGTAGAATTTTTTGTTCCGTTTATGTTAGATGTTAGCTTTAAAATGGTAAAATTTAGGCGACCTTTTGTAAAGTCTAAATTTGGCGTAAAAGAGACGCTAAATCAAAACGAATTCAAAGGAAAAATTGACCTAGCCGTTGTTCCGGTTATCGGAGTAGATGGAAATATGGCTAGAATCGGGCATGGGAAAGGATTTTACGATATGTTTTTTTCAGCTCTAAATTATAAACCGATTATCGTTTTTGTTAGTATTAAAGATAATTTTACAAATTCAATAATATCTCAAAAACACGATATAATCGGTGATTTTTATTTTACTCCGAGCAAAAATTATTTTAAAAAGGGAAAATATGATAGATATTGTAGTAGCATTAGCAGAGGTCGCAGTCGGTGCGACAATAGGTTATTTTATCGCCAAAAAAATTAACAACGCAAATTTTGACATTTTTTTAGAACAGGCAAAAGCAAAAGCAAAAGCGATAGAATTTGAAGCAGAAAGTATTTTGAGAAACTCAAAAATCACGGTTCAAGAAGCCGAATTTGAAGCCAAGAAAAAATATGACGACAAATCGGCAAAACTTCAAAAAGAATACAATCAAAAATTTGATGAACTAACAAAAAAAGAGCAAACACTACTAAGTGAGCAAGAAATTTTAAACGGGGCAAAAAGTGAGCTTGAAAAAAGCAAAGAAGAAGCCAAATTTATGTATGAAGAAGGCGTTTCGTTAAAGAAAAATTATGAAGAAAAATTGGCTGAGAGTTTGAAAATTTTGGAGCGAGTTGCTGGTTTTACGCAAGATGAAGCTAGAAGCGAAGTTTTGCGAAAAGTAGAAGAAAAAAGCAGAGCAGACATCGCTCATATCGTGCGAAAATATGAAGAAGAAGCTAAAAAAGAGGGAAAACGAAGAGCAAATTATATCCTAGCGCAGGCTACGACTAGATTTGCGGGTGAATTTGCAGCAGAACGCCTTATAAATGTCGTAAATATCAAAAATGACGCGCTAAAAGGCAGAATTATCGGCAAAGAAGGTCGCAACATAAAAACCCTTGAAATGGTGCTTGGTGTCGATGTTATCATCGACGATACGCCAAATGCGATTATTTTAAGCTCTCATAACCTTTACCGAAGAGCAATCGCAACAAGAGTAATCGAGCTTTTGGTTGAAGACGGACGAATTCAACCTGCACGAATCGAAGATATTTACAAAAAAGTCTGCGATGAATTTGAAGCTAGTATCCAAGAAGAAGGCGAAAATGTAGTTATGGATTTAGGCTTAAATAAAATGCACCCTGAGATTATAAAACTAATCGGAAAGCTTAAATTTAGGGCTAGTTACGGACAAAATGCTTTGATACACAGCCTTGAAGTCGCTCACCTTGCAGCAATCATCGCGGCTGAAACTGGCGGGGATGAAAAACTAGCTAAAAGAGCAGGGCTTTTGCATGACATCGGCAAGGCTTTAACGCATGAATTTGAAGGAAGCCATGTGGATTTGGGCGGTGAAATTTGCAAACGATACAAAGAACACCCTGTCGTAATTAACGCTATTTACGCTCATCACGGACATGAAGAAGCACTAACGGTCGAAGCAGCCGCAGTTTGTGCAGCAGACGCTCTAAGTGCAGCTAGACCGGGAGCTAGAAGAGAAGTTTTAGAAAGCTTCTTAAAGCGAGTTAGCGACATAGAAAATATCGCCACTTCAAAACAAGGCATAAAACAAGCCTACGCGATAAATGCAGGACGCGAAATAAGGGTAATTGCTAATGCTAAGCTAATAAACGATGATGAAGCGGTTTTGGTCGCAAAAGAGATCGCCGAAGAAATTCAAGATAAGGTTCAGTATCCGGGTGAAATAAAAGTAAATGTCATAAGAGAGACTAGGGCGGTAAATTACGCCAAATAGGGGTTTTGCATGAAAAAAATTCTATTTTTATGTTTAATGATATTTGGTTTTGCAAATTTTGCAAATGCAAAAGACGAAACGATTTTAAAAAGTGCAAATGCCTTTGCCGTAGTTATGCGAGATAATCCTAATAAAGCGGCTTTGGTTGCAAACGCAAAGGCGATTTTGATTTTCCCAAGCGTGAAAAAGGTTGGTTTTGTCATCGGCGGAATGTATGGAAGCGGCGTTGCAGTCTATAAAAACGGTGAAAACTACACGATTAACGGCGCAGAAATCACTAATGCAAGTTTGGGTTTGCAAATCGGATATGAAGATAATTATCTAATAATTTTTGTAATGAGCGATAAAATCGTAGATAATATGCGAAAATCAGAAATCAAACTAGGCGGCGATGTAACGGCTCTGGCTGGAAATGCAAGTGCAAATTTAGGCACACTAAACGCATTTAGCAAAGATATGTATGTTTATACAAATAAAAGCGGCGTGTTTTTGGGTGCTAGTCTTGGCGGAGTGGTGCTAAGCTCAAATAACAGCGTGGTTTATGAACCGCACTCGTATGGATTTGAAAATTTGATTTCGGTTATAAATAAGGCAAATTAATGGAGGAAATGTTTAGCAAACTCTCCACCTATGGTTATTTGATACTATTTTTATATACTCTTGGCGGCGGCATGATAGCGCTAATCGCCGCCGGTATGCTTAGCTTTATCGGTAAAATGGACATTACGCTTTGTATTGTGGTTGCTACGATTTCAAATTTCATCGGCGATACGATCTTATTTTGGCTCTCTCGTTACAATAAAAAAGAATTTAGCCCGTTTATCAAAAAACAACGGCGAAATTTAGCCCTGTCGCAAATTTTGTTTAAAAAATACGGCGATAGGATTATTTTGGTGCAAAAATTTATATATGGACTAAAAACGCTAATTCCCATTGCAATTGGGCTTACGAAATATTCATTTGCCAAATTTAGTTTTTTAAACGCTTTTAGCTCGGCAATTTGGGCGATAACGATTGGTTTAGTAAGCTACTTTGCTGGTGATTTTGTCTTGCAAATTTATGAAAAAATCAAAATTTATCCGTGGCTAACACCGCTCGTGCTGGGCGTTATCATTGCTTTAATCGTGATTTATTTTAAATTTGCTACAAAACGCAGAATAAAAATGTAAATTTTTGTATCGAAATTTATAAATTTAACACCTATATTCGCCACCGACGAGCTTGATTTTATCTTTGTTTTTGACGATATTTTTGATTGAATTTATCAAATAATCAATATCATCTTTATTATGCGAAAAATTTAGGCTAATCCGCAAAAATGCTGGTTTAAGGCTTAAATTTATATCATTTGGCAAATTTAATAAATCTCTACCATAGCTTCCTGCACACGCACACCCTGCACGAACTTGGATAAGGTATTTTTTACTTAAAATTTCGGCAAAAATAAACGGATCAAGTCCTTTTAAATTTATCGCAAAAATTGGCACTCTTGGCACTTTCAAATTGCCGTAAATTTCGATTTTGTTTATTTTTGAAATTTCATTTAAAAAATATTCGCTAAGTTCATTTTCGTGCGATTTTATATTTTCAATGCCTAAATCATGCCTAAATTTATAAGCTAGATAGCTCCTTAAAAACTGCGTAACGCCGGGTGTTCCTGCTTCTTGGGCGCGTTCAGGGTCAATATAAAATCTTTGAGTTTTGTTATCACTATATGCCAAAGTTCCGCCGCCCCCAAATGTCGGCTCATCGCAGGAAAAAAGCGAATTTTTTATCACCAAAATTCCACTGCCGCCGACACCGCCTAAGAATTTATGCGACGAAAAAACCACCGCGTCGCAAAAGTTAAAATCAATCTCATCATGTGGCGCAAAAGCACAAGCGTCTAAAATCAGTCTTCCACCGTGCGATTTTATCATCAAATAAAGCTTTTTATAGTCTGTTTTGACGCCTGTTAAATTTGAAGCCATGCTAAAAGAAGCGATAATCTCGCGTCCTTTGTTTATTTTTAGTAAATTTGCCAAAAAGTCAAAATCAATTAGTCCTTGCGAATTTAAAGGTGTTCGCACGACTTCGCAAAGGCAGTATCGAAGCGGAATTTCATTTGAGTGGTGTTCGTAAGGCGAAACTATCACAAGGGGCAAATTTTTTAAGCTTTCTTTTTTTAAATTTAGCCTTTTTAAGCTCATCGGCGGGATATAAATGCCTAAAATTTCCCATAGTTTTTTTAAAGCCCAAGTCGCTCCAAAACCACACGAAATAAGCGAAAATTTATCATCAACCCCTAGTAAATTTTTAAATTTAGCCCTAGCATTTTCGTAATAATTTTGCGTTATAACGGAGTTTGAGCTAGTTTTTGAGTGCGTATTTGCATAAGTTTGCAAAATTCGCAAAATTTCATTTTCCACGCTTTTTAACGCCAAAGCAGAAGCCGCAAAATCAAAATACTTTATGCCGTCTTGCAAAATAATATCATTTTTCAAATTCTCTAAATTTATCATTTTTTATCTTTAAATTTTTTGGCAAAATTATATAAAAAATTTGGTAAAATTCGGCAAAAAAATAGGAGCAAAAAAATTTTCACACTCAAAGATAGTGCTTACAAATTCGCAAATTTGCCGATTGACGAGCTTTTGAAATTTCATTTTGTTTTTGATGAAATCGAAATTTCAGCGCATTATAACGACATTTTTGAAGCCATTGATAATGAAATTTTAAGAGATTTTGAAAAATTTAGAGATAAATTTGCTTTTGATAGTCCTTATGAAAATGAAATCAAAAAAGCTTTGATGAAATTTGCAAAATCAGATCGCAAAAAGCTTGGTATTTCAAAGATACTACCGCGTTTTAAGGCGCAAAAAGTGGTCGATGAGTTGCTTAAAATTCAGTTTTTAAAACTTGAAAAAAGTAGAGAAACAAAGCCAAAACCAAATCATAAAAACGAGAAATTGCCAAAGAATTTACGCCGTTATGTAGTGCATGATAAAGTCCATTTTAAGAGCAATTTCGCAAGATTTTATTTCAGATTTATCGAGCCAAATTTACGCCGTTTGGAATTTGGCGAAAATAAAAAAGTGCTTGAAATGATAAAAGCTGATTTTGATAATTACGCTAGTTTGTGCTTTGAAATTTTAAGCAAAGAACTTCTAGCAAAATACTTAAATATCGGCGTTAGCGAGATTAGCAGTTTTTGGAATAACGAGATAGAAATCGACATTTTTGCCAAATTTGAAGACTTTTGTGTTGTCGGCGAGTGCAAATACAAAGAGCGAAAAATTTGCAAAAGCGTTTTAAATTTGCTTCACTCAAAGTGCGAAAAAATCGCCTTAAAACCAAATTTAATCGCACTTTTTTCAAAAGGTGGTTTTAGCGAAGAGCTTTTGAGTTTAAAAAACGAAAAAATCCTACTTTTTGACACTAACGATTTTGAAATTTTGCTAAATTAAAAACTAAAATAAAATTGCTGTTTTTTGATAATTCCCAAATTTGCTTGAATTTTAGTAAATATTTGGTAAAAATTTGGCAAAATTTTAGTAAATTTAAGTTCAAATTTAGTAAAAATAGCCGTTATATATGATAAAATTGCAGTTGATAAATTTTATTAAGGAGTTTAAATGAAATTTTTCAAACTAAGTTTAGTTGCAGCTATGGCTGCTGGTGCACTTGCTACAAGTGCAAGTGCAGTTGCTTTGGAAGAAGCTATTAAAGATGTAGATATAAGCGGGTTAGCTTTTATAAGATATCAATCAAACAAAGATGATAGTAAAAGTAGTAGTTCTACATGGCAATTTAGATCAGTTGTAAATCTAAAAACAACTATTGATGATAATTTCTTTTTCTTAGCAGGTATTAGATACGGCGTAGATACTCCTGATGTAGATAGCGGTTCTCATTTATCTACAAGCGTAGGCGGAAATACCGATAAAAAATTTATGCTAAATCAAATTTTACTTGGCTGGACACCAGGTGCTGATACTACTATCATGGCAGGTAGATATGTTCTTGGAACATTTTTCACAGATGATATGTATGGCGATGGTATCAAAATCGTAAATACAGGTATCGAAGGCATGACACTTGCTGCTTTATGGGCTGATGCTCTTGAAAAAGACGGCGATATCGGCACACTAGCTTTGACAGATGATATAACAAATCATAACCTATATGGCGTAGCTGCTATCGGCTCTTATGATCCGATTTCTTTCCAAATGTGGTATGCTTATTTGCAAGATGTTGCAGGTTTGTTTGCTGTTGAAGCTGCTTTGGATTTTGGTGTTAGCGATGATGTAAGCTTTGGTATCAAAGGTCAATACGCGTTTGCCGATATAGATGAAGATGTAAAAGCACTAGGTGTCGATGATAGTAAATTTGCAGCAGGCGAAGCTTCATTGAATGTATTTGGTTTTGACGCATCTGCTGGTTATGTATATTATAAAGCTAAAAATAATGCAGCTAGCTTGACTTCATTTGAAGATCAAGGTTCATTTATAGCAGCAGGTGAAATTTTAGAAGACTATTCGGCTTATAAAGGCAAAAATAACTACTTCTTTGTAACAGCAGGATATACTATACCAAATACAGGTCTTAGAATTGGTGCTGATTATTTAAATGGTAAATTTACAGATATGGATTCAGGTGATAGATTTAAAGCACAAGAATATGTTGGTAGAATCGAATACGATTACAACTCAAAACTAAATTTCACAGCTTGGTATGCTCACGCAGACTATAAACCATCTGATATGGTTGATGAAGATGCAATGAGAATTCAAGCTACTTACAAATTTTAATTTTGTATAAAAAAATTTAGATTAGTTTTAGGGCGAAACTTCTTTGGTTTCGCCTTTTTTTATTTTTATAAGATAAATAATATTGAGATTAAATTTTTTGCACCTATCTTAAATTATAAATTAAAATTTAAATATTTTTTTGTTAAAATCGTCTTTTTTATTTATTTAAGGAGAAAATATGGCTTATTCAATGGGCGATCTAAAAAAAGGTCTTAAAATCGAGCTTGACGGCGTTCCGTTTAAAATCGTAGAGTATCAACATGTAAAACCGGGCAAAGGTGCGGCGTTTGTTCGCGTTAAAATCAAATCATACATTGACGGTAAAGTGCTAGAAAAAACTTTCCACGCAGGCGATAAATGTGAAGCTCCAAATTTGGTCGATAAACAAATGCAATATCTTTATGATGACGGCGAGTATTGCCAATTTATGGATGTCGAAACCTACGAGCAAGTCGCTATCAGCGATGAAGAGGTCGGCGAAGCGAAAAAATGGATGCTAGATGGCACTATGGTCGATGTGCTTTTCCACAACGGCAAAGCTATCGGTATCGAAGTTCCGCAAGTAGTCGAGCTTAAAATCGTAGAAACCGCTCCAAACTTCCGTGGCGACACACAAGGAAGCAACAAAAAACCTGCCACACTCGAAACAGGCGCAGTTGTGCAAATCCCTTTCCATGTCTTAGAAGGCGAAGTTATCCGCGTAGATACGGTGCGTGGCGAATATATCGAAAAAGCAAATAAATAATTTTAACTACATTTAAAAGCCCGAGTATTCGGGCTTTTTGCATAAATTTCAAATTTTTATCTCAAATTTGTTACAATAACTAAATTTTTTGCAAAGGATTTTTTATGAAAAAAGTTGCCGTAATGTTAGCTAACGGATTTGAAGAAATCGAAGCTTTAAGCGTGATTGACATTTTACGCCGAGCAGAAGTCGAAGCTCTTGGCGTAGGGCTAGAAAAACGCCTTGTTACAGGCGCTCACGGCGTTGAGATAAAAGCCGATATGGTGCTAGATGAGCTAAAAGTTGTCGAGTTTGATATGATAGTTTTACCGGGCGGCTTACCGGGAGCCGAGCATTTGGCAAAAAGTGAAAAACTAGGCAAAGTTTTGCGTGATTTTGACGCAAATAACGCTAAAATCGGTGCGATTTGTGCTGCACCTTGGGCGCTTAGCACAGCAGGTGTGCTAAAAAATGCTTATACTTGCTATCCCGGATTTGAAGGCAAAGTCGCACATGCAGGATACCGCGCGGCAAATGTGG
>JAFUFY010000039.1 GCA_017469645.1 Campylobacter sp.
GTGCCTTTGATAAAAATTTCTAGCGACGATACGGGGCGAAAATTTATAAAAAACGAAAGCTATGCAAACTATTTTCCACAAAATTTCGCTCGTTGGCTCGGCGTAGAAGTTGCAAATTTTAGCGAATTTAGCGATATTTTCAGCGAAGTTACGCAAAAAGACACATTAAATGCAAAAAATTTGGTAAAAAATCCAAAATCCGACCCTGCAATCGACATTTCTAAATTTAGATAAATTTAGCAAATTCGGCTTTTTGATAAATTTTTGAAATTCACAAAAAGCCGAATTTTGGTTTTAACCATTGGCGATTGCTCCCTTAAACTTCGTTTTTCTCGCAATGACAATGGAGAGATTTGTAAATTTAACCATTAGCGATTACTCTGCTTCGCTACGCTTCGCAAGAAATGACGACTTACGCCGGAGAGAAAATTTGTTTCAAGTGTCATTGCGAGAATTTTTGCGAAAGCAAAAATTCGTGGCAATCGCCAATGCCGAAATAACGAAAATGCAAATTTGCAGAATTTAAAAAATCCAAAAAAACAACCAAATTTTAATCGCAATAAATTTGCAAAAACCAAATTCTGAATTTAATTATTAGCGATTGCCACGACTGCTTCGCAGTCTCGCAATGACAATGGAGAGAATTTGTAAATTTAACCATTGGCGATTGCTTCGTGTCTAACGACATTCGCAATGACAATGGAAAGCGAATTTGCTTCAAATGTCATTGCGGAGTTTTGGTTTTAACTTATCGGAAAAAATTCTACGAAACAACCTTTATTTCGATATTTTCGCCGTTTGCGTCGATTTGGAGTTTATCACCTGATTTTATTTCATCTTGCAAAATCATATCAGCGATTTTATCTTCGACTAGCTCGTAAAGCGCCCTGCGAAGCGGTCTAGCACCATATTCGGCATCAAATCCGACACTTGCGATAAATTTAGCCCCATCTTTGCTCAAATACGCTGTTATGCCCCTATTTTCAAGCGTTTTTTGCAAATTTGCAAACATAATTTTTACAATCTCAATCAAATTATCTTCGCCCAAAGGATTAAAAATCACAATGTCATCAAGGCGATTTAAAAATTCAGGCTTGAAATAATTTTTAAGCTCCATTTTAACGGCATTTTCTCGTTCGTTTGCGTTTAAATTCATAATCTTATCAGAAGCGATATTGCTCGTTAAAATGATAATAGTATTTTTAAAATCCACCGTAACGCCCTTGTTATCGGTCGCTCTGCCGTCATCGAGTATGCCAAGCAAGAAATTAAAAACATCTTTATGAGCCTTTTCAATCTCATCAAAAAGTAGCACAGAATACGGCTTTCTTCGCACCGCTTCGCTTAGCTGACCACCCTCGTCGTATCCAACATACCCAGGAGGCGCACCAAGTAGTCGTGAAACGCTGTGTTTTTCCATATATTCGCTCATATCAAAGCGAATCATCGCCTTTTCATCATCAAATAAAAACTTCGCCAAAGTCTTAGCACTTTCGGTTTTGCCGACCCCTGTTGGTCCTAAAAACAAAAAGCTTCCTATCGGACGATTTTCGTTTATAAGACCAGCTTTGTTGCGCTTAACAGCCCTTGCAATGGCGTGAAGTGCCGCGTCTTGCCCTATTACGGACTTTTTTAAATGCTCTTCGATATGCAGATATTTCTCTTTTTCGCTAGATAACATTTTTTTAACCGAAATGCCCGTCCATTTGCTTAAAATCTCAGCCACAGCGTCTTCATCGACACGATTTTTTAGCAAAACGCCTTGCTCTTTCATCGCTTCCCATTTGTCTTCAAGCTCTTTTACCTTTGCTTGGGTTTCTGGGATTTTGCCGTATTCGATTTCGGCAGCTTTGCTTAAATCGCCTTTTTGCTTAGCCAAATTTGCTTCATTTTTTAGAGTATCGATTTGTTTTTTTGCTTCGCTAATGCCGTTAAATACGGACTTTTCGTTTTCAAATTTGGCTTCAAGTGAGCTTTGTTTTTCTTTTAAATTTGCAATCTCTTTTTCGATTTCACTAAGTCTGGCTTCGTTTTTCTCGTCATTTTCAAGTTTTAAGGCTTCTTTTTCAACGCCAAGAGCGATTATATCGCGTTTTGTTTTGGCAAGCTCATACGGCTCACTCTCGATTTGCATTTTAAGCTCGGCTGCTGCTTCATCGATCAAATCAATCGCTTTATCCGGTAAAAATCGTCCGCTAATATATCTGTGGCTAAGTTTTGCAGCGGCAACCAACGCACTATCTGTAATGGTTACATTGTGATGAACTTCAAGGCGTTCTTTTATGCCACGCAAAATTCCGATAGCTTCATTTACGCTTGGCTCATCGACATTTACGGGCTGAAAACGGCGTTGCAAGGCGGCGTCTTTTTCGAAATATTTTCGGTATTCTTTAAGCGTAGTTGCGCCTATGGCATGAAGTTCGCCACGCGCAAGAGCCGGTTTTAAGATATTTGCAGCGTCCATACTACCTTCACTGGCTCCTGCTCCCACGATCGTGTGAATTTCATCGATAAATAAAATCACATTTTCGCTTTTGATAACTTCGTCGATGACGGCTTTTAAGCGATCTTCAAATTCTCCACGATACTTCGCACCTGCGATTAACGCACTCATATCAAGCGCGATAACTCGCTTGTTTTGTAAGCTCAAAGGAACTTCTTTTTTTGCGATGAGTTGAGCCAAACCTTCGACAATCGCCGTTTTTCCGACACCCGGTTCGCCAAGTAAAATAGGATTATTTTTTGTTTTTCGTATTAAAATTTGCATAACGCGTGTTATAACTTCGTCCCTGCCGATGACGGGGTCAAGCTTTCCTTGCATGGCTTTTTGCGTTAAATCTGTGCCAAATTTGCTTAGGCTTTCTAGCGTTTCATCGGCAGTTTGCGAATTTATATTTTTTCCGGCTCGAAGTGCTTCAAGCTCTTTTTTAAATTCGCTAATGTCGCAAAATTTCGCCAAAATTTCGCCAAATTCGCTACTTAAATTTGCCAAAATCCAAGTATCCACAGCGATAAAACTATCGCCCAAACTTTTCATTAAGCCTTTTGAATTTTCTAACGAATTTATCACACCTTGCGAAATTTTTATATTTTCTTTACTTACATTTGAACTAGTCGGCAAATTTGATATTTTGCTCTTAAATTCGAGTTCTACGGCAGATTTATTGATACCAAATTTGTTTAAAATTTGATTAACCACCGAGCTAGTGTCCGTAACCAAACCCCAAAAAATATGCAAATTTGTTACTTCTATATTTTTTGAGTGAATAGCCAAAGACACGCCACTATCGATAGCCGAGCGCATTTTGTCAGTTAAAATTTCGAATATTTCTTTCATAGTTTTCTCCTTAACTTTATATTTGTCGTATTATATACTTTTAGTCGAGTAATGTCAAGTTTATTAAATAATATTTTTTAATTTTAGTATATATTTAAGATAAATTTTAGTAAATAAGATTAAATTTACTCTAAATTTGCTTTTTATTTGCATAAATTTATCTTTTATTTGTTTTTTAAGTAACTTTTTATAAAAAATTTAGCACAATTCCTGCGAAACAAATTTTTTGAAAAGGAGAGCCAATGAAAAAAGCTATTTTTGCTTTGGTTGCATTAATCGGCGCTTGGGCTTTTGGTGTTTTAGCACTAAACCAAGGCGAAACGATTAGCGCAACTTGGCTAGTTGTAGCCGCTGCGTGCATCTACACAATCGGCTATCAATTTTACGGTCGTTTTATTGCTACAAAAGTTTTAGAACTTGACGACAATAGAGCAACACCTGCTTATATTCACAATGACGGAAAGGATTATAGTCCTACAAATGAATATGTTCTATTTGGACACCATTTCGCGGCTATTGCCGGTGCGGGTCCGCTTGTAGGTCCTGTTTTGGCAGCTCAAATGGGTTACTTGCCGGGTATGCTATGGTTACTAGTTGGTGTTGTTTTAGCAGGTGCTGTGCATGACTTTATCGTGCTTGTTATTTCTATGCGACATGACGGAAAGAGCCTTGGCGAAATCATCAAAATGGAAATGGGAACCGTAACAGGCGGTATCGCTATGGTCGGTATCTTATTTATCATGGTTATTATTGTTGCGATTTTGGCGATGGTTGTTGTTAATGCTCTTGCAGATTCACCTTGGGGTCTATTTACAGTTGCCATGACTATTCCTATTGCGATTTTAATGGGAATTTGGATGAGATTTATCCGCCCTGGCAAGGTTGTAGAAGCTTCTATTGCAGGTTTCATTATGCTTATGATTGCACTTTGGGCAGGTCATTTGGTTGTTGCTGATCCATTCTGGAAAGATGTATTTACACTAAGTAAAACTCAACTTGCAGTTGCAACTATGATTTACGGCTTTATCGCAGCTATTTTACCTGTTTGGTTATTACTTGCTCCACGCGACTACCTAAGCACATTTTTGAAACTTGGCGTTATTTTTGCTATGGCTTTGGCTATTATTATTGCTATGCCTAGTATTCAAATGCCAGCACTTACAAAATATACTGACGGAACAGGTCCTGTTTTTGCAGGTTCAATATTCCCGTTCTTGTTTGTAACTATTGCGTGCGGTGCGATTAGCGGTTTCCATGCACTTGTTTCAAGTGGTACAACACCAAAAATGGTTATGAAAGAAAAACAAACGCTATTTATCGGATACGGCTCTATGCTTATGGAAAGCTTAGTTGGTATGATGGCATTAGTTTCTGCTATTATCCTAACTCCAGGCGAGTATTTTTCTATCAACATGGGTGGTCTTGGAAAAGATGTTGTCGTGGCTGCCGAAAAAGTTAATGCTGTTATTGCAGATTTAGGATTTAAAATCACACCGGAAGAGCTAACAAATTTAGCTAAGAGTATCGGTGAAGATACAATGTTATCACGAACAGGTGGTGCTCCTACATTTGCACTTGGTGTTACTATGCTATTCCACAAAATCATCGGTGGAACAGAAATGATGCCTTTCTGGTATCACTTTGCGATTTTATTTGAAGCATTATTTATCTTAACAGCTGTTGATGCAGGAACAAGGGTCGGTAGATTTATGATTCAAGATGTTATCGGTAATGTCTATAAGCCGTTTGCGAACACTAGAAGCTATACTTATGGTATAATTGCTACTTTCCTATGTGTTAGCGGTTGGGGATATTTGCTATATGCTGGTGTAACTGACCCAATGGGCGGTATTTATACTCTATGGCCACTATTTGGTGCTTCAAATCAAATGCTAGCTTGCATGGCGCTAATGCTTGCAACTGTTATACTATTCAAAAAAGGAAAAGCAAGATATACTTGGGTTACAATTATTCCGCTTGTTTGGGTTGGTGTAACTA
>JAFUFY010000040.1 GCA_017469645.1 Campylobacter sp.
AGTTCGTGGTTTTGACGGGATTTTTTATCACACGCAAAAAGAAAAAATCGCCAAAGCTGAAATCGCATTTTTGGCAATCGTGGCTTTTTGCGTCATCTTTAAATTTGGAGTTTTGATTTGAGTTGCAACCTAAAAATAACCAATCTTTGCGCTAAAATGGGCGAAAGGGTGCTTTTTGAGAATTTAAATTTAGAGCTTTCGCATAAACAAAAAGTCGCCATTATCGGACCAAACGGCTGTGGCAAGACCACAATGCTTGAAATTCTTGGTGGTTTGCGTGAGAAAAATGGCGGCGAGATCGAGATTTTTCATCATAAAATTTCAAATTTAAGCGAATTTGCCAAATTTAGGCGAGAAATCGGCTTTTTATTTCAAAATAGCTTTGAGCAATTCATCGCCCCAAAAGTCTTTGACGATGTCGCATTTGGGCTGTTTGCGCAAAACGAAGCCCTGCAAAAAGAGCGAAAAAATTCTAGCAGCCAGAGCGAACTTGACAAACACTTACGAGAGCATCATTTTTTGAAACGAGAAATTCTAAGCAAAGATGAAATTTATGAAAAAACGCTTGCGGTGCTTGAAAATTTGGGAATTTCGCACTTAAAAGATAAAATCGTTTTTCATCTCTCAGGCGGCGAAGCAAAGCTTGTCGCACTTGCCGGAGTGCTGGTTTGTGAGCCACAAATTTTGTTGCTCGATGAGCCGACCACCGGGCTTGATGAAAAAATGCAAGAAAACTTGGCAAAGATTTTAAAAGGGCTTGACCTTAGCCAAATCATCGTTTCGCATGATAAAGAATTTATTTCTAGTGTGGCAGACAAAATTTATTTTCTTACCCCAAAGGGGCTTTGTAAGTAGAATTTGCGTTGGACTTTGCGATACTGGCGAGCCTTGCACGATTCGAACGATGCGTTTCTGCATTGAGGATACAGCGTCCTGGGCCACTAGACGAAAGGCTCATAACGGCGAAATTATAACATTTCAAAACAAAATTTTAAATAAAATTCGTATCTGTGGATACGACCTGCAAAAATAAAAGTTTTGATTTTAAAATTCGTGGTGGTGGGCTCACCAGGACTCGAACCTGGGACCATCCGGTTATGAGCCGGATGCTCTAACCAACTGAGCTATGAGCCCGAAAGTTAAAAAAGAAACATAATTTTACTTAAATAATCTTAAAATGCGTTAAAATTCGGGGAATTTTGTAAATTTTGCTTTGAAAATTTGCGATTAAAGCCGTGCAAATACGGCACGGCAATTCATAAACAAAAATAAATTTAATTTATTTTTGTTCGCAATAAATCAAAGCAGATTGTAAAATTTTATTTTTATATTTATAAAGTTCGCTAATATCGCTAATTTCAATCTTTTCTTCACTTTTATCGTTTGTAGGAAAGCTTAAAATTTTTCGATTTTCGCTTAATCTCAATCTGCAAATCCATTTTGTGACTTTATTGTCATACAAAATACCAAAATAAGATTGCGTATCCTTATAATGAACTTTTTCAATAGGAATTTTATCGCATAAAATAGCCCTTACGATACGAAAAGCTTCTAATTCTTCTTCTGTTGTGATAATTCCGTTGTTTTCTAAATTTTCTTCTTCTATTTGCGGTGGCGGAGTTTGTTGTTCAGCTTCTGCTTTTATCGCATTTTGCAGTCTTTCTGTAACGCCGTCGTCAATGAATTGTTTAAAACTATATTTCACTATTTCATTAAATTGTTCCAAAACTTTTTTTGTAATTCTGCCACTATAAGCTTTTTTTATGAAAACAGCTAAAAATTCATCGCTTGGTTCATTTAATTCTGTTTTTATGGCTTCTCTCACGGCATTTGAATATTTAAGTGTTGTAGCACTATCTAAAATTTTATCAAAATCAAAATTATCTTTACAAAATTTTCTAAGTTCTGTAATTTGGTTTTCTTTAATTTTTGTTATATTAAATGCTAAAAATGGTGTTTTATCCATTTTGTTTTCTTGTTCTATATCTGAATAAAATTTGTAATGTTCTCCGTTTGTTAAAATTGCAAATTTAACATTACTAGCGTGAAAATATCTAAAAAGTTGATTTTCGTTGTCTAAATTTAAATCTGTTCCTATTTTTTTGCACTCAATTAAAAGAATAGGTCTTTCATCTTTTAAGATTGCGTAATCAACTTTTTCGCCTTGTTTTGTCCCTAAATCGGCTGTAAATTCAGGTATAACTTCCAAAGGATTAAAAACATTATATCCCAAAGATTGAATAAAAGGCATTATAAACGCGGTTTTTGTGGCTTCTTCTGTCTGTATGCTGTCTTTTAGTTTGGATACATTAGCACCAATCAACTTTATTTGTTCTTTAAAATCCATTTTGCACTCCTTTTTATCCCATAGGATATAGAAAAAGCATTATAGCATTGCTAAATTTAAAGCCGAATTAACCTATGGGATAAAAATGAAAAAAGAATTTAGCAACGCAAACGAAAAAGAAATAGCTGAATTTTATAAAAAAGTATCGCAAAATGTGCGAAATTTGCGTGAAAGCAAAGAAATTTCACAACTTGATTTAGCACTTGAAATCGGTATAAAATCGGTTGCATTTTATTCAAATTGCGAAAGCAATCGCTACGGCAAACACTTTAATCTAGAACATATTTATAAAATCTCAAAAGCTTTAAATGTTAAAATGAGCGATATTTTAAATATCGATTAAAATATCCTTGCTGTTGGCAAAAATGCTCACCACGCAATATTAAAATTAGTTACTATTCCAAATTTTCACTTTGTGAGCTATTTTCAAGCAAATTTTGCGAATTTTGCTCGTTTGAATTTAGCTTTTCAAATGCCTTTTTCATCGTAGGATTTTTATATGTTAGTTTTTTGATTGTCAAATCTTCGCTAGATTTCCTATTTGCGGTATCTAGCCACTTCATCGACTTGATTAATCTCTCTTTTGTATCTTGTAAATTTTTTATGGCTTTGTCGATTTCTTCGATAGCCCCGTCAAAGTTTTTGGCTGCATTGTCGCAGTTCTTGGCAAAGCTATCTCTAAATTTGATAAGTTTTTCTTCAAAATTTG
Organism: Campylobacter sp.; assembly: GCA_017469645.1. GTDB lineage: Bacteria > Campylobacterota > Campylobacteria > Campylobacterales > Campylobacteraceae > Campylobacter_B. The sequence goes on from JAFUFY010000040.1 coordinate 3,057, forward strand.
TAATATCAATGTTTCGATTTTTTTCAAATTCTAGCTCTTTTTTGGCTTTAAAACTCGATAAATTCGCACTTCGCAAAATGCTAATAAGCGGTATAAAAAACTGCGGACGAATAACAAACATTTTTTCATATCTATGCGAAATATCGACGATTCCTGCGTTATAATACTCATTATCAGGTTCTAGCACACTAACCAAAACTGCAAATTCGCAGTTTTTCTTTTTTCTATCTTTATCAAGCTTTTCCAAAAAATCTTCATTTTTCTTTTTATTTGCGCTTAAATCGGCTTCATTTTTCATCTCAAACATAATCGAAATCACTTCCACGCCGCTTTCATCAAGCTCTCGGTAGATAAAATCGCCCTTAGTGCCGTCGATTATTTCATTATCTTTTTCAAAATAAACGCTCATCGGAAGCATACTTCTTACTTTGTTAAATTCGACTAAACAATGCTGTTCTAGGCTCTCGCCAAGAAGTTTTACGCTTTGTTTGGCTTTAAAATCTTTATAAAAATCAACTTCGCTTTGCTTTAAATTTACTTCGTTTTTCAAGCTTTCGATTTTGGCATTTAACGCAGTTTTTTCTTCGCTAAATTCAGCATTTAGTTCATTTTGAATTTGCAATTTTGCATTTTGAATTTCAACGCTTTTTAAATTTAATTCGCTTGATAATCTATTTTTCAAATTTGCAATCTCTTGCCTTAAATTTGCGATTTCATCGGCGTTTTGTTGCGTTATTTTTAGCTTTTCGTTTTCGATATTTGTATTCATTTGAGTTTGCAAATTCGCATTTTGGTTTTGCGAAATTTGTAAATCGTTTTTTAAATTTGATATTTGTTCGCTAAATTCGCTATTTAGCTTTGTTTTTTGCGAATTTAGCTTTTCTTGGAAAATGGCGTTTAAATTCGCTTTTTCGAGTTCTAATCTTCTTTGAAGTTCATCTTTAAACGCGCCGTCTCGCAGTTGCGAAAAAATTCGATTAGCGTTATCATTATCTAGACTAAATTTTTCGCCACAATGCGGACAGATGATATTTTCCATAATTTTTCTCCAAATTTATTCGTTATTTCGTTTTTCCATTTTATCAAATTCGGCACTTATGACTTGCGAATTTGGCTCGTCTGCCATTTTGTTTAAAACTGCGTTGTAGCGATTTACTAGCAAAATCGCAACGGCTGAGAAAACAAATCCCGGAAGCAGTTCATAAACTACGCTTGAAAGCCCTGATAAAATCCACACGATGACGGTTATGCCGCCTACTAACATACCGATTAGTGCAGAAAGTGCGCTCATATTTTTTGAATACAAACTAAATAAAAGCACGGCTCCAAAACTAGCGCCAAATCCAGCCCAAGCGTTTCCGACGACATTTAAAATAGTATCATTTGACATAAAAGCTAAAAAACTAGCCACGATCGCCACGACAACGACAGCCAAACGGCTAGAAAGGGCTTGTGTGCTAGGGCTAACTTCTTTTTTGTAAAATGCAAAAATAAAGTCTTTTGTAACTGAACTTGCACTTACTAAAAGTTGGCTTGAAATGGTGCTCATAATGGCAGCCAAAACAGCAGAAATAATCACGCCAACGACAAACGGATGAAAGAAAATTTTACCAAGCTCTAAAAATACCTTTTCAGGGTCATTTAACGGAATTCCTTTTTGGTTAAAATATAAATACCCTATCATACCACTTGCCACAGCGCCAACAAGTCCCAAAACCATCCACGAAATGCCGATTCGTCTAGCCTGATCTAGCTCTTTTGAACTGCGAATCGCCATAAAACGCACGATGATATGTGGCTGACCAAAGTATCCCAAACCCCACGCCATAAGCCCTAAAATGCCTAAAAAGCTTTGGTTATAAAAAAGGTCGAAGTGGTGGTCGCTAAATTTAGACATTTCAGCCACAAATGAGCTATCAGTAGGAATATCAAGTGCCAAATACGCAGAAATCGGTATTAGCACAAGAACCAAAAACATTAGCGTTCCTTGAAAAGCATCTGTTATGCAAACGGCTTTAAAACCGCCAAAAAATGTGTAAAAAACAACGATACAAATGGTAGCAATCGCCCCTGTGGTAAAGCTCAATCCAAAAAAGCTCTCAAATGTTTTGCCCCCTGCGATGATACCGCTTGAAACATAAAGTGTGAAAAAAATCATAATCAAAAGCCCGGATATTATGCGTAGGGCTTTGGTTTTGTCTTTAAAACGATTTTCTAAAAAATCAGGAATCGTGATAGAATCGCTAGCAACTTCTGTGTAAATTCGAAGCCTTTTTGCTAAAAATTTATAGTTGCACCACGCACCGATACTAAGCCCAATGGCTATCCAAATGCTACAAATTCCAGTTGCATAAAGCGCACCAGGAAGCCCAAGTAGCATCCAGCCACTCATATCACTAGCTCCTGCGCTAAGTGCCGTTACAAGCGGATTTAAGCGACGATTATCAAGTAGATACTCGCTCATATTTGCGTTTTTATTGTAATAATAACGCCCCACAAAAATCAAAAACAAAAAATACATAGCAATGGCAATATATGTCCAAACACTCATAAAAATTCCTTTTGTAAATTTAAAAAATAAACTCGCTATTTTACACTAAAAGATATAAAATTTGACTTTGTGAATTTTCTCAAATTTTTAAGCGAAATGATATTAAAAATTTAGTATTCTTTTAGTTTGATTAAATTTAAGGTTGAAAAATTGAACGAAAAGGTTTTAAAAGTTCTTGTTTTCATTGTTATCATCTGCGTTGGGCTTTATTTTACTTACCCTGAAAATTTAAATGATGCTCGTAAAATGGCTTATGTCAAGGCTTACGGAACTACTTTGACGCTGACTTTGGGCGGTGTTTTAATCGGCATTATTTTGGGTTTTATTTTGGCATTTATTAAATTTTTGGGCATAAAACCGCTAAATTTCATCATCGACGAATATATCGACATAATCCGCGGAACGCCGATAGTCATACAGCTTATGATTTTTGTTTTTGTTATTTTTGCGACTTGGCAAAATAATGTCATAGCCGCCATTTTCGCACTTGGCTTAAATAGCTCGGCCTATGTCGCCGAAATCGTGCGAAGCGGAATAAACAGCGTAGATAACGGACAAATGGAAGCAGCAAGAGCTATGGGGTTGGATTATAAAACTTCGATGAAGGAAATCGTTTTTCCACAAGCGATAAAAAATATCTTACCTGCTTTGGCGAACGAATTTATCGTGCTTTTTAAAGAAACTTCGGTTGTGGGTATGGTTGCTATTATCGATGTTACGCAGTTTTCAAAAAGTTTGCAAGCTACGATGTATTCGGTTCAGCCGATACTTTTTGCAGCAGTTATTTACTATGCTAGTGTAAAATTCTTTTCGCTTTTGGCAAAATTGCTAGAAAAAAGGCTAAATAGACATGATTGAAGTTTCAAATTTAACCAAATTTTACGGAGATTTGCAGGTTTTAAACGACATTTCGGTTAAGGTTAATAAAGGCGATATTGTCGCAATAATTGGTCCTAGTGGTGGCGGAAAAAGCACATTTTTAAGATGTTTAAATTTGCTTGAAACTCCAAGCGGTGGGACTATTAAGATTGACGGAAAAGATATTTTACAAAAGGGCGTTGATATAAATAAAATTCGCCAAAAAGTTAGCATGGTTTTTCAGCATTTTAACCTTTTTGCAAATAAAAGCGTTTTGGATAATTTAATTCTAGCGCCCGTAAAAACGGGACTTTGCAGCAAAGAAGAAGCCGTAGAAAATGCAAAAGTTTTATTAAAAAAAGTTGGGTTACTTGATAAAATTGATGCGTTTCCGCACAAACTTTCAGGTGGTCAAAAGCAAAGAATAGCCATAGCTAGGGCATTAGCGATGAATCCGGAAGTGATTTTATTTGACGAGCCGACTTCTGCATTAGATCCTGAGATGATAGGCGAAGTGCTTGGCATTATGAAGGAAGTGGCTAAAGTTGGCATTACAATGCTGGTTGTTACCCATGAAATGGGATTTGCAAAAAATGTAGCAAATCGAATTTTCTTTATGGACGGTGGTAAAATAACCGTCGATGATACGCCAAATTCGGTATTTAGCCAACCAAAAAATGAGAGATTAAAAGAGTTTTTAAATAAGGTTTTAAACCATTGATAAGGAGAAAAAAATGAAATTTTTTAAATTTCTACTTGCGACTGCTTTAATGTTTGGCATTGCAAACGCAAAAGATGTTTTAGTTCTTGGCACAAATGCCGAGTATCCGCCGTTTGAATTTGTCGATGAAAATACGACTATTACGGGCTTTGATATGGAGTTGGTTGCTGAATTAGCAAAAAGAGCCGAAGTAAAATATGAGATTTTAAATATGAGTTTTGACGGGCTAATTCCTGCGTTAAAATCAGGCAAAATCGACTTTATCGCTTCTGCTATGAGCGCAACAGATGAACGCAGAAATGCGGTTGATTTTACCGACGCTTACTATTCGACAGAGAATTTATATGTGAAAAGAAAAGCTGATTTTAGCATAAATTCAAAAGACGATTTAAAAGGCAAAAAGGTTGCCGCTCAGCTTGGCACCGTGCAAGAAGCCGCAGTTAGAGATCAAGGCTTAGATGTTACGACAAATGAAAATATGACGATTTTGTTTATGTCGCTTAAAAACAGCAAAGTCGATGCGATTTGCGTTGATTCGTCTGTGGGATACGAATACCTTAAACAAAATGATGATTTGGTTGAATTTTTTAAAGAACCGGACGGTAGTGAAGGCTTTTCATTTGCGTTTGATAAAGGCAAATACCCAGAAGTCATCGCTAAATTTAATGCCGCACTTGAAGAAGTCAAAAAAGACGGCACTTACGATAAACTTTTGGAAAAATATAATTTAAAATAATCTTTTTGCGTTAAATTTGGTCAAATTTGATCGAATTTAACGCATTTTTTAAAGGAAATCTTTATGAAAAAATTTGTTTTTTTATTTTTTGCGATTTCTTTGGGAGTTACTTTTGGTGCTTCCAACGATAAAAATTTGCAAAAAGTTATGCAATTTACGAAATTTTTTGACGACAGATATTTTGCCTTTAAAATCAATCCTATAAGAGAAATCACTTGTGAATTTAGCGATTTAAGCGTTATTTCGATACAAAATAAACCAAGTTGTATAAGTGATAAAAAAGAGCTTGAAAAATTTGAAAAAGAGCATAAAAGTGCGGTTGAGCGAATTTTGCAGCCGGGGCGAAATTATTTCATAAAAATTAACTCTTCAAAAAGCAAAGATTATTTTGGTTGCGATATTAGCACCGATAAAAAGAATTTTCGCTTAGTGCTAGTCAAAGAGGGCTTTGCCGTGCCAAGCAAAAACGCTCACAAACTTTTGCACGAAGCTTACGAAGACGCTGTTAAAAACAAAAAAGGTATGTTTAGTGCCAAATTTGAAAGCGTTACAGAGTGCATTTTGGGCGAAATTCCAAATTTTGGTGATAAAAAAGAAGAGATAAAAGAAGAGCCAAAAGTGCAAACACCACAAACACCACAAAAAAGTGAAAATAAAATAAAGATAGAAATAAATTAATGAGCCAAATTTATGCATTAACCGATGATAATCTAACGCCAAATTCTACCATTTTTTCGCAAGTGTGTGAAATTTTAGATAGTGGCGTAAAATTCGTGCAGTATCGTTCTAAAATGGCGTTTCAAGATGAAAAAATAATTGCTTCGTTGATTTCGCTTTGCGAAGATTTTAATGCAAATTTGATAATCAACGACAATGTGGAAATGGCAAAAAAACTGGGTGCGCATGGCGTTCATATCGGCAAAGACGACGGCGAAATAAAAAATGTGCGTGAATTTTTGGGGGCTGGTAAAATCATCGGCGTAACTTGTTACAATGATTTAGAACGCGCAAGATTCGCGCAAAATAATGGAGCAAGTTATGTCGGTTTTGGCGCAATGAGAGCAAGTCATACAAAACCAAATGCGCCACTTTGCGAAGAGCAAATCATAATAAAAGCAAAGCAAATTTTACAAATTCCGCTTTGCGTCATCGGTGGTATAAATGCTGGGAATTTAGCCGAAATTTTAGAGTTAAAGCCTGATTTTATCGCACTTGTCGAAGCGATTTATAAGCCAAATTCGATTTCGCAAAATATTTCAAATTTAAAAGGTATAATAAATGAACATATTTGACGCCGTGATTTTAGGCATAGTGGAAGGCTTGACTGAATTTTTGCCTGTTAGTTCAACAGGACATATGATTTTAGCTTCGCATTTTTTGGGTTTGGAACAAACCGATACGCTAAAATGCTTTGAAGTCGTAATTCAACTAGGCTCGATTTTAGCGGTAGTTTTTATGTTTTTCGAGCGACTTAAACAGGATTTTTCGCTTTGGGTGAAGCTAATGGTCGGATTTTTTCCCACAGCAATCATCGGATTTTTGTTGTATAAGACGATAAAATCGCTATTTTCGCCCGCGACGACAGCCTATATGCTTGTCATTTGGGGCGTGATTTTTATCGTGGTCGAGCTACTTCGCAAGAAAAATCCGCCTAAAAGCCAGAGCGAACATTTTAGCGAAATTTCATACAAACAAGCCTTTATAATCGGACTTTCGCAGTGCTTTGCTATGGTGCCTGGAACTTCTAGATCGGGAGCGACTATTATCGCTGGGCTTCTTTGTGGGCTTAGTAGAAATTTATCAGCTCGTTTTAGCTTTTTATTAGCGATTCCTACGATGTTTGCGGCGACTTTGTATGATACTTACAAAAACTTTGACACCTTCGCGCAAAATTCGCAAAATATTTGGATATTTTTAGTCGGTGGCGTTGTGGCGTTTTTCGTCGCACTTCTTGCTATAAAGCTATTTTTGAGCTTTGTTAGCAAATTTGACTTTATCCCGTTTGGAATTTATCGCATAATTGTAGGGATTTTGTTTTTGGTTGTAATTTTATAGTAAATTTTGCTAAAAAATTAAATTAATTTAATAATAAAAATTCTTATTAAAGCCCATTTTTAGGGAACTCATTGTAACCATATCACATAAAAATTTGTAAAAATTATGATAGAATTCAAAAAAGAAAGTTAGTCATAACTTAAATTTTTTTATGCAAAGGAGAAAAAATGAGTGTTGCAAAATTTGCTACAAAATTAAGCGCAGTGGTTGCTTTAACTTCTTGTTTATTTGCTTTGGATTTACCACAAAACAAGGTTGTTGATGTCGAGTGGCTAAAAGCAAATTTAGCCGATAAAGATTTGGTTTTAATCGATCTTCAAGAAGGCGAAGGATATGCAGCAGGTCATATTAAAGGTGCGATTGCATGGAAGGAAGCTGATTTTAGAGAGGCAAGAGGTGAAATGCCGGGATTTATTGCTTCCCCAACAACAGTTGAGAGATTATTTCAAAAAAGCGGTATCAAAGATACTAGTGCGGTAGTTTTCTACAACGACGCAAAAGCGGCTCCTGATTATACGCTTTCGACTTTGGCAGTATTTGTATCTGAATACTATGGATTTACAAATACAGCGATTTTAAACGGCGGAATTGATGCTTGGAAAAAAGCAGGTGGCGAACTTAGTACAGAAGCGAGTGTTCCTGAAAAAAGCGACTTTAAAATTACTAAATTTAACACAGATATAGTTGCTTCTGTTTATCAAATAGATGAAGCTGTTGTTACAAATAATATGGCGTTAATCGATGCTAGAAATGACGCATTTTATAACGGCGAAAAAGCTCACCCAAAAGCCGATAAAGGCGGACATTTAGAAGGCGTTGATGGACAAATTTTCATTGGTAAAATTGCAAAAGAAAATGACGGAATTTTCTATATAAATACTGATAAAGATGCGCTTGGTGAAGTTTATAAAGGCGCAGGAGTTGATCCGATGGCACCGCAAATTTGGTATTGCAACACTGGTTGGCATGCAAGCGGCGGCTGGTTTGCGACAAAATACATCATGGGAAATGACAAGGTTAAAAACTATGAAGGTAGTATGGTCGAATACTCTAAACTCTCAAAAAGAAAAGTTTTAAAAGGCGATGAAAAATAATAGGGCTCTGATTGATTGCCTAGATTTGTGCGCTGATTTGTTTGCTTTTCCAGAGCAGAATTGGTGCGAGAGATGTTCCAAACTCGGCGAATTTGCAAACGGCGAATTTGCCGAGTTTTTTGACGAAAATTCAAATGTCAAATTTAAAGATTTAAAAGTGCCAAATTTAGATGAGATTATTAGTGATTATATAAATTTTTTCGACCTAAACTCAGCTAAATTTGGCACTTCATTAATGGCTGGAATTTGGCTAGATAAAAAAATGTTTGGCAAAAACCACGATGAAATTTGCAAATTTTATGAAATTTGTGGCTACAAAGTAGAAAAAAATTGCGATCATATATCAAATTTAATTGCATTTTGTGCTATTTTAGTTGAAAACGGCGAAACTCAAAAATTTAATGAATTTTGCAAATTTTTATCGTGGATTGGGGATTTAAGAGTAAATTTGGCAAATTTACCAAATTTAGTTTATTTTGAGTTTATTTTGTGTTTTTTTGAGTTTTTGATTGCGAATTTAAAGGACAAACAATGACAACAATCGCTAAAAACAAGGATTTTAGGCTTCTTTTTGTTGCACTGGCACTTTGCTGTATCGGGCTGGTCGGCATTGCATTGATATTTTTCAACGGACAAGAAGCGAGTTATGGTGTAAGCAGGGAGATTCCGTTTGGGCTTTTGCTTATGGGATATGCCTTTTTTGTGGGCATTAGCGTAGGAGTTGCCACGATTGCTACGGCTGATCATCTCTTTGGATTTCACGCATTTTCTAAAATTTCACGCCATTTACAGCTTTTGGCTATTAGTGCGCTTTTAGCGGCATTTTGGCTGATTTTTTGGGAGCTTGGAAGCCCTTTTAAACTGCAAGTTTTGCGTTTTGTAAGGTATTATTTTAATTTCGCGGTAGAAAGCCCGATTTGGTGGATGAGCACTTTTTATTTAATCGAAACTCCGCTTTTGATAATCGAGCTAATTTTAATGCTAAAAAACAGCGAAAAAGCTTCGTTTTACGCAGGAATCGTCGCATTTATAATGGGAATAATCGCTTTTAGCACACTTTCAATGGTCTTTGCCGTAAATTCAGCTAGACCAATCTGGCATACGCCAAGCTTTACCATTTCATTTATTTTTGGAGCTTTGATTTGTGGCGTGAGCGTGATTTTTGCCTTTGTAAATTTAAGCAAAAAAGCCCTAAATGAGCGAATTTTGCGAAATTTGAATATTTTTATGTTTTTATTGCTTTTGGCTGTTTTATTTATAAATTTTTGGAACGCGGTAATTTCAAGCTATGGCGCAGGAAGTTATTTGGCAAAAAATTTCGAAGTTTTTACAAACGGAAATTTGTCATTTAATTTCTATTTTTTTGAAATTTGCGTGGGGATTTTGCTTCCGATGATTTTGCTTATTTTATCTAAATTTCAAAATTTAAAAATTTCATTTTTGGCTGGAATTTTAGCCATTATCGGCGTATTTTTTGCTAGATTTGACGGCATTGTGGGCGGTCAGCTAGTAAGAGTAGAGAGCGAATTTTTAGGCAAGATAGAGTTTGGCTCATACTGCCCAAGCGTGGCAGAAATCACGATTTTTATCTCAGGCATTGGCGTAATGCTCTTTATTTACGCACTTGGAAAAACATTTTTAAATTTGGAGAGTGAAAAATGAGAGAGCTTAAAATAACAAGACGAAATTTCCTAAAAATGGCTTCTAGCGTGGCTGTTGCCGGAACTGCCGGACTTACAGGGCTTCCAAATCCGCTAATGGCAAAAACGCACAAAAACTCAAAAGAGCTTTCAAATTTGCTTAATTATGATGAAGGTGTTAAAACTCCAAATTACTGCGAAATGTGTTTTTGGAATTGTGGCGTAAATGTTTTTACAAGAGAGGGCAAAATTCACAAAATAGAAGGAAACAAGCTAAATCCATACAACTACGGCACGATTTGCGCTAAGGGAAATGCAGGGGTTTATTCTACTTACGATCCAGATCGCTTAAAATACCCGATGATTAGAGTTGGCAAACGGGGCGAAGGCAAATGGAAAAGGGTCAGCTGGGACGAAGCGTTTGACTTTGTGCATGAAAATTTAGAAAAAATCATCGACAAATACGGCGCAAAAAGCATTGCAGCTTTCGCTCATGGAAGCTGTTCGAGCTATTTTCATAAATTTGCTAGCTTGCTTGGCACTCCAAATGTAAGCTATGCTTCATTTTCTGAGTGTCGTGGCAGTAGAGCGATTGGCTGGTCTTTGACATTTGGTGGTGGCGGTATCGGGGGTCATGAAAACTACGACATGGCAAACACCAAATATATGATTTTATTTGGCAGAAATATGGCAGGAGCGATTCAAGTCAGAGAAGCAAGGGATTTTATGGAAGGCCTAGCAAATGGCGCAAAGCTCGTCTATGTAGATCCACGCCAGAGCGAAAGTGCCGTTAGAGCGCACAAATGGCTTCGCATAAAACCGGGGTGCGATATGGCACTAGCACTAGCGCTAATCCATGTCATAATTAGAGATAATCTAGCAAATATGGAATTTATCAATAAATACTGCTACGGCTTTGATAAACTAGCCCGTCATGTCAAACAATACACTCCAAAATGGGCAGAAGAAATTTGCGGTATAAAAGCAGAAGAGATAGAAGAAGTAGCGTGGGAATTTGCGAAATTTGCTCCGCATGTCCTAGCTATCGCACCGCGTAGATTTTCAAGATACGCAAACGACACGCAAACAGCAAGAGCGATTGCGATTTTAAATGCGATTATGGGAAATTACGGCGTAAAGGGTGGAACTTGGGTAAATCAAAGTATAAATTTAGCTAAGCTCCCAAAAGATGATGAAGCCCCAGCCGTAAATGAGCCAAGAGCTGATGGAGTTGGCACAAGGTGGCCGTTTAACCCTGCAAATTTAGGGCTAAGTGGCGAAATTTATCGCGCGACTTTAAGCGAACAGCCATATCCGATAAAAGCGTGGCTGACTTACGATACAAATCCGCTAGGACACACGGCAGTCGAAGCAAACGGCGTTATGAAATCAATCGAAAAGCTAGATTTTTTAATGGCAATCGATACGCAGATGAACGATTTTTGCGCATATTGCGACATAATTTTGCCTGAAAGCACATATTTAGAAAAAGACGACGGACCATATATCCAAAAATACGATGTGCCGTTTGTGGCTGTAAGAAAGGCAGCGATTAAACCGCTACACGACACAAAGCATGTTTTTGACATAGTGCGTGGGATTTGCAAACGCTTTGATATGGACGAGTATTTTACCATTTCGCCAAGCGATGCGATAAATAATTTCGTAAATTCACTCAGCCCCGAAGATAAAGAAAAATTTGAAAAAGACGGCATTTTGTGCGATTATTTAGCCGATGCGTATCCACAAAGTAGCGGTAAGCCACTAAGCTTCCCGACAAGCACGGGCAAAATTCATCTATACAACCCTGATATGGAAAAAATGTATGAAGAATACGGAGATGTCTGTGCGCCACTGCCTACTTGGGTGGCACCGCCACAGCCAAAAGAAGGCGAGTTTAGACTGCTTTTTGGTAGAGGTCCAGCTCACTCACATGCAAGAAGCCAAAATAACAAGCTCTTGCTCGAACTTGAAGATGATAGCCCCATTTGGATAAATCCTGATGACGCGGCAAATTTAGGCTTAAAAACAGGAGATAAAGTCATAATGATAAATGCTAAAACAGGGCTTAAATCAAAACCGCAAAATATAAAAATCACAAAGCGAATAACGGCTGGAAATGTCTTTATCCACCACGGCTTTGGGCATATTAGCAAAGATTGGAGTAATGGATACGATAAGGGCATTAGCGATGTTTATTTTTGTAGTAATGACATTGATCCTGTTAGTGGTTGTAGCGGCTTAAACAACGGCTTTGTTAGACTTGAAAGGGCGTAAGATGAACTCACTAATAAATAAAAATCACAAAAAAGAAAAAAACCTAGCTATGGTGATTATCGGCGATCGCTGTATCGGGTGTGATGCGTGTTATGTAGCGTGTAAAACCGAGTGGGAAGTGCCGCTTTTCAAAGAAGCGTATCGCACGAGAGTTTTTGAAGTAGAAAATGAAGATAACGCAGGAAATCCGATTTTAAATTTCTTACCAGTTCTTTGTAATCACTGCGAAAATTCGCCTTGCGTAGCAGTTTGTCCGACAGAAGCTAGTTTTAAACGCGAAAAAGACGGCATTGTTATAGTAGATCCGTCCCTTTGCATAGGCTGTAAAGCCTGTATGGCGGCATGTCCGTATAATGCAAGGTATTATGACGAGCATAAACAAACTGTGGATAAATGCACATTTTGTGCCCCAAGAGTGGATAAAGGATTGCTTCCGGCTTGCGTTACGACCTGCGTGTGAATATCGCGAAATTTTGGCGAT
>JAFUFY010000006.1 GCA_017469645.1 Campylobacter sp.
GATTTTATCGATTTCATTTTTAGCTAAATTTGGAAAGCAAAAGCCCAAATTTACGCTCATTATGCGATAATGCTTTTTATCAAATTTATAAAAACAAAATGCGATAAAATTTAAAAATCCTAATACAATTTTATTTGGCAAAGCATTTACAACAAAATTAAAAAATTTATATAAAAATAGATAAAATTTATCCATTTAACAACTCGTTTGCTTTTGAAATTATCGCTTGCGGCGGTATTTCATTGATACAAAAATCATTTTTATCGATTTTTTTTGGATCGATTTTTTTGCCCGTATCGATCACCAAATTTATCGGCGTTTTATATGCGTTTCGCCAGCTTGGACGATTGCCAAAAAGCGTGATTGAAGGCACATTTTGCGCCCACGCAAGGTGGGTTATAGCACTATCATTTCCGATAACCAAATTCATATTTTCCACTACGCCTATCATTTCATTTATACTCAAACTTGGCAAAACTTCGGCATTAGCGCATCCTGCGATGAGTTCGGCACGCTTTTTTTCGTTTTCATTGCCATGACAAATGTAAATTTTTTCTGCATTTAAGCCATTTATAACTTGCTTAAATTTGTCATAACATTTGCTTGGCTCACTCGCAAACGGCGCTATTAAAACATTTTTAGCATTAGCAAATTTTAAATTTGTTGGCTTAGTGCTAAAACATTTTTGCTTATTTAAAATTTCATTTTCATCAAATTTAAAATCAAGAGCTTTACTGGCTAGTGTCAAATAGCGAATAATCGTATTTTCGCCGTATTCGCAATAAATTTTATCTTTATAAAAATTTGCAGCAAAACTCTCTCTAATGCTAAATTTGTCAAATCCAAAAGTGTTTTTTCCTAAAATTCTAGCTACAATGGCGGATTTAATCAAACCTTGAAAATCCAAAATAAGATCAAATTTGCCACTAAATTCTTTTAAAATTTGGTAAGATTTTGCGATTTTTTTATCTTTAAGCGGAATTTTTATAATGCCGTTTAAATTTGGCAAATTTTCTAAAATTTTGGCAAATTTTTCATCGCAAACCCAGTAAATTTCGGCATTTTCTACATTTTTTTTGATAAATTGCAAGACTACCGAAGTCTGGATTATATCGCCGAGTGCCGAAAGCCTAATTATCGCTATTTTCAATCTTTTTTCCGTTTTTAAATTTAACTAAATATTTTATAAAAAAAATCCTAAAAAAGCGGTAAAGGGCAATTAAACTCGCTCTTTACTCGCTCAAAGTATTCGCTAACTCTTTTAACGCCTTGAAATTTACTTTTCCGCTACCAAGCACAGGGATTTCATCGATTTTTTTGATTACGCTTGGTTGCATAATGCCCGTGATTTTCGAGCTTTTTATTCGCTCATTAATCTCACTTTCACCTAGCTCACCACTATAAAGCATTACGATTTTTTCGCCTTTTTTATCATCGCTAACATTTGCACACGCAAAATTTATCTCATCTTTAAAAATTTCGCTTAATGCGCTCTCAACTGCGCCCAAACTTATCATTTCGCCGCCGATTTTAGCAAATCTAGAAAGACGATCTGTTATAAATAAAAATCCGTCGTCGTCCTTATAGCCTATATCGCCACTTTTGTAGTATCTAACTCCGTCATTTTCGATGATGACTTCGGCGGTTTTTTCAGGATTTTTATAATATTCCTTCATAACTTGGCTTCCGCCGATTAAAACTAAGCCTTGTTCGCCGTTTTTAAGCTCTTCATAGCTATTTGGATCTACGATTTTTACGATGGTTCCAGGTAGCGTTAGCCCAACGCTTCCGGGTTTATTAAAAATTAGTTCGCCGAAAAAATCAGGCTCTAAAATGTTTGGTGTATTTATACAAACCACAGGTGCAGTTTCGGTTGCGCCGTATCCTTCGTAGGCTTCTATACCAAATTTAATCTTAAATTCTTGGCGAACCACCGAATTTAGCTTTTCAGCACCTGCTACGACCAAGCGAAGAGTTGAAAACATCAACGGATTTAATTTTTTATTTTTGGTATAAATTCGCAAAAATGTCGAAGTTCCAAACATCAAACTCGCACCATATTTTGCCGCCATTTTACCGACACTAAATGCATCTGTTGGATCTGGCACATGTATGCTAAGCAGTCCTTCATTTAGCGGAAAATACGCAGTTACCGTTAGTCCAAAGCAGTGGAAAATCGGCAAATTTGCCAAAATCGCTTCATTTTTACTAGCATTTACCAAATCCGCGATTTGTTTTATATTTGCCATTAAATTTTTATGCGTTAAAACTACGCCTTTTGGGTTGCCCTCGCTTCCGCTACTAAATAAAATCACCGCTTCATCGTCGATTTTTGTATAGTGAAAATATAGAAAATCAAGCATAAATTTAGGCAACAAAACTGCTTTTAAAAGCGCTTTTACTCGCTCATTTTGCGAAATTTCTTTGCCTATGTCTTCAAGGAAAACTAGCTTCTCGCCGATACTACTTTCTAGGTCAAACCCACGACCTTTTAAGCGTTCGATAAAGGTGCGAGAAGTTATGATATGCTCTAATTCAGCCATCCCAGAGCATTTGATTAAATTTTCTTCGCTTAAAGTGTAGTTTAAATTTACAACGACTTTTCCCAGCATAAAAAGCACCAAATTTACAATGCTTCCCATAACCGAGCTTGGCAGGACAACGCCGACATTTCTATTTTTACCAAGAATTTTCTCAAATTTATTGTGAAATAAAATCGAAGCCGTTAGCACCTTTAAATTTGTCATTGTTGAGCCAGTTGTATCGACCATAACCTTTTTAAAAAGATTGCTTTTAGCCTGTTTTAGCCAGTTATACTGCATAGGTTCTAGCGAATTTAGATATTTTTCCCAACTAAAAAATGATAATTCAACCACTTTTTCTTTAACTTGTGGAGCTTTTGAATTTATATCCATTGGTTTGCCAAAACTTACACGAAGTGCCGATTTGCCGTGTTTTGAAAATAGTTTTTTGTAGTTTTTATCGGCTCTTGAAAATGTCGAACCCCAAAGCCCCCTTATGTAAAACGGCACGATTTTCGCGTTAGTGTCCTGTGCTGCGACTTCAAAGCCGTGCTGAAATTCATCGATTCGTCCGTTGTAGCTGATATGACCTTCCGGAAAAAGTGCCACAACTTCGCCATTGTTTAATTTCGTTCTAATAGTTTCAATGGCACTTTTGCTAACTCCTGCGCCAATCGGAATAACTTTGAAAATTTCCAAAAACCATTTTAGATACCAAAGATCGTAAAAGCTTCTGTGCATAGCAAATTTTATTGGGCGCGGGGAAGCGATTTGCACAACAGCCCAGTCGATCCAGCTAATGTGATTTCCAAGCAATAAAACACCGCCTGTTTGTGGTATATTTTCGACACCATCGACATTTACTTTATAGCCCATTTTTAGGAAAGGGATTGCCAAAATTCGCACAAATAAGTGTGGCAGATATTTAATTGCAAAAAGCGCACTTATCAAAACACAAATGGCTGCTAAAATCAAAATATGCCTTGTGGCAATAGGAAATTTAACAAGCAAAATAACCAAAACAAGGGCAAAAAGCATAAAAATATTTTGAACAAAATTACTTCCTGCCAAAACGCGACCCATTTTATGTTCAGGCGTAAAAAATTGGATATTTGCATTTAAAGGAACGATAAAAATTCCCCCGGCAAAACCAAATCCAAAACTAGCAACCATCATCCAAAACACAGAGTGCGAATTTGCTAATCCCATTAAACACAAAAATAGACCAAACGCACCAAAGGGCACAATTCCCATTTCGATATGTTTTTTGCAATAATTTCCCGCCGTTATAGAACCAAGCGTGATTCCTATGATACTCATCGCTAAAATCAGCTGAACCAATGCTGCATTATCGATGCCGGTAATTGCTTTAAAATGAGCCGGAAAAACAGCGATAATAAGCTGCGAAACGCCCCAAAATACGCCAAGTCCGAGCGTGCAAAGCAGAACATTGCTGCTTTTTAGCACAAAATTTAAATTTTCTTTTAAATATCCTAGCGTGTAGTATTTTTTTGCTTCAAATTTGGCTTCATTATTTGTAGCTTCAAAATATGGAATTTTAAATGCAAAAACAGCTTCTGCTATCGCGCAAATCACCAAAATAACGCCGATAAACCAAATCGATTGCAAAGTTTCGTTTATGCCTTCGCCGACAACGACGATTTTTTCAAAAATTATAGAAAAAATCAATGAGGCAAAAAGTATCGCAACGACCGTGATTCCTTGAATCAAGCCGTTCGCGGTTCCTAAATTTTCAAGTCCGACAAAGCGTTTGATTAGACCATATTTTGCAGGCGAATAAATCGCACTTTGAAATGCAAGTAAAAGAGTAAGCGCAAATGCAGCATAAAACCAGCCAAAATAGTAGCTAATCGTGATTAAAAGCGTAAGCAAAACGCCAAGTAATGCCATAGCTCTTATAACTTTTGTGCGTGAGAATTTGTCATTTACAAAACCTGCAACGCTAAAAAATAGGATAAACGGAAGCAAAATTAGCATATTTACAATCGCCGTTGTAATCGCTAAAAATTCGCCGTCAAAGCTCTTAAAAAGCACATTTTGGATTGTGATTTTATGTCCTAAATCAACACTAGCGTTTATAAACATTATAGCTATAAACGCCCAAAAACCTTTGATATTAAATAAATTTCCCATTAAAATACCTTTTTAGTTTAGACATAAAATCCTACCAAATTTTTGCTTTAAAACTATAAAAATCGTAAAAATTTAAGCCCGAATTTGTTAAAATCGCAGGATTTTTATTTTTACGGAGACGATATGGAAGTTACGGTTACCAACAAAGATGTTACAAATTTGAATAAATTTATGCTTAATCATAGCAAAAGTGCGAAAAAACAACGATTTTTTAGCACTTACGCGATTCCTTTTGAATTTATACTAGTGGGTATCATCACAGATACACTTTTGAAATTTTCACCATTTACTACGATTATTTCTACTATCTTAGCGGCTCTTTGGCTGATATATTTTCCAAAATTTTACAACAAAAACATAGAAAAAAATATCAAAAAAGTAGAAAATTTAAATCTTAGCGATTCAAAAATGAATTTTATAGTTGAAGATGACAAAATTTCATTTTCACCTGATAACACACCAAAACCTAGCGAAATTTTTGATATTAGTTTGCTAAAAAGAATAGTTTGCACTGATGAAAATTATTTTTTAGGCTTTGATAAAAGCGTTCATATCGTGCTTCCAAAAACAGACGAAATAGCTCAAATAGCACAAAGCCTAAGTCAAAAACAAAATATAAAAATAGAAAATGTGGAAATTTAGATTAAATTTGGCAAAACAACGCCAAATTTAATCCTTTTAAATCAAATTTACAATTTAAAAATATCTTTTATAGCAGATATTTGTTTATTTGCCATTGTATCGCTATTTTTGGAAATATAACAACACTCTAAAATCGGTTCTAAAACTTCGCTAAAAAAGCTATTTAAGCCATCTTGTGTGATTTGGGAATTGCTTTGAAAATCAACTAGTTTCATAAAAATACCATGTCCTATTTCAGTGCCCAAACGACCGTCTTTGGCAATAAAGTCGTTTAAATTTCGGCACACAGCCACACAAGCGGCTGAATTTTTAATCTTTTCTTCATTTAGCGTATCTTCGATAACGCTATAATTACAACCCATTTTGACCCAGTTAAAAACCTTAGCAGATGATGGCGAAATGCCGTCATTTTTGCCATTTGTAGCACATAAAATGTATAAATTTTTTGGCACAGCAAAATACGACCTGCCGTTTTCTACAACCACGCTAAATTCAGCTTTTTTGGCTTCATCAAATTTGTCGATGATATGCGAATTTTTCGTGCGTATCATCGAAAACGGCTCATTTTGATCGTAGCGTTTTTTCAAAAGTTCAACCGTTTCGCCAAAAATTTCATCAAATTTACCGCAATTAATATTATCAATTACCAAATAATATTCATTTTGCGGATCGCTTAGAGCCTTTTTGCAAATTTGTTTAAATTCGCCGTTTGCAAATTCGCTTCCGATAAATCCGTCTATAATGTCGCTATAATCGTAACTTCGGTGAAGCGAAATATAGCTAAATCTATCATAGCTTAATTTTTTTGATTTGATAATTTCTGCTATTTTTCTACTTTTACCAGAGCCCACAGCTCCATAAAAAATGGTATTTTTGGCAATTTCTTCTGATTTGAAATTTTTGATATAATCAAAAAATAACCCGGTATAAATATATTTCATCAACGAATTTGCATCACTTGGATACGGAGAAAATTCGCTTAGAAATTTATCACATAATCTTTGAAAATCGCTAAAATTTGATATTTTTTCGCCAAAAGTTTGCTCTAACATTTCTGCGTTTTCAGCAGAATAAATAAAACTCGGAAATGTTTCATTTAACATCGCAAATGCAGAAGCTATCGTATAAAGTTCATTTTTTTCTATGCGATGAAAATTTTCATTGTCCGCAATTTTAAAATTCAAAAGTCCGTCATCTGTCAGATAAAGTTCAATCTCATCGAATGAAGTCGCATTAATGGCGGTTTTTATAAATTCAACTAAAATCAAAGGCTGATTATGCAAAACTAAATCAAAATAAAAAAGCGAAATCTCGCCGCCGATGGTATAAAAAATCTTAAAAATAGCATCATAAAATTTGACTAACTTTCCTTTAAATTCATCTCTTTGTGTCCTATCGGCACAAGTTGTGTTAAAATTTTTAGCAACATTTTCGATAAATACATAAAGTGAAATTATGCTTTTATCTTCCCCTTTTAGCGTATTTTCAACGCTTAGAGCAGAAGCATTTTGAAAAATTTCTTTTTTGGCGATAATTTTATTTTTAAAAACAAAATCATAATAGTGCGAAGTCATATTTGATTCTAAAATTTTATCAATAAAGAAAAACTCAGCTCGTTCGTATTTTTCACCAAGTTCTAAAATTTTCGTGCTATGAATATTTCCATCGCTTGAATTTATATAAAAATTCTGAAAAAAATCATTTTCTGTTTCATTAAATGAGCCTAAAACCGCCCTTAATTCGCCTAAATATTTTGCTATATTGTTTAATTTTTTTACCCAAAATTGATTTTTGTTATGGATTTTCCAGCTCTCAACCATTAATTTGACATTTTCAGGATTCATTTCTAGCATTTTTTATCCTTTGAATTTAGTTAAAAATCTATGAATTTTAGTGTAAAAGTTATTAAAATACAATCAATTTTAAATTTATTCTCGTCCGCTAAGAAGCGGCACAAATTCGCAAGATTCTATGATTTTTTCTACGATACGATACGATTTTTCGCCTGTTTTATCAAAATTTAAAGCCCCATTTGTGCTTAAATTCGGCAAAGGCATTTTTGTATATTTGATGATTTGTTGAACGCCGTTTTTCTCAATCGGGGCGACCAAAATTCCGCCCATTGTAAGCTGATCAAAAAGCCGTTTGTCGATCTGCTTTGCGGCCGCTGAGAGCAAAATTCTATCATAAGGAGCATAGTCTTTCCAGCCCGCATTTCCATCATCGTAACGCACATTTATGTTGCTTAAATTTAAATTTGCAAAGTGTTTTTTGGCTTCTTTTACCAAGCGTTCTATGCGTTCGATTGTAAAAACTCTACGCACGATTTTGCTTAAAATGGCAGCTTGATAACCACTTCCACAGCCTATTTCAAGGACACTATCTGCATTTTCTAACTCTAATGCCATTGTCATTTTCGCAACCGTCAAAGGCGAGCTTATCCATTGATTTCCTAAAATGGGTTGGGCATTTAGGCTAAATGCGTAAGCCGAAACAGGGACAAACTCAGAACGAGAAATGGCGCAAAATGCTTCGTATAAATTTGGGCTGATTTGAATTTTATTGGCGATTTCGTCCGCCATTTTCGCACATCTTGCTTTTTCCAAAGGTTGCATTTGTATCCTAAATTTTAAATTTAACGGTAATATTTTAAGATAAATTTGCTTAAATTTAAGATTTTTATGAATTTATATAACAATTCAACTTGTATTAAACTGCGTATGCCGACGATTTTTCGTGTTGCGTAGTAAATTTTTGGTGAGATAAGCCGTCTGGCTATCGAACCAAAAATTTACAAGCTCACGGAAAAGCTAGGCTCGTTTCCATTACAAAAACAACTTTAAAAATCGTCGAAACTTAGGCTACCTTTTGAGTAGTTCGTAACCTTACTTTCAAAAAAATTCGACTTTTGATCGTTAAATTTAGAAAAATCATCAACCCATTTTATCGGGTGGGAAGCATTGTATTTCTTTTCAAGTCCGATTGCAAGTAGGCGTTGATCTACCAAATAGTGAATATACTCTTCGATAATATCATCTGTAAAGCCCATTATTTGGTTATCTGTGATATATTTTCCCCATTTGATTTCCAAATTTCCTGCCGCTTCAAACATTTCATAAATTTTATTTATATTTCGCTCGTGGAAAAGGTCAGGTCGTTCCTTACGAACCGAATTTATCATATTTTGAAAAAGCAATAAATGCGTGATTTCATCTCTTTGAATAAAGCGAATCATTTGCGCTGAACCAAGCATTTTTCCGGCACGAGCTAACGCATAAATCGAAGTAAATCCGCTGTAAAAATAAATTCCTTCTAAAATTTGATTTGCAACCATAGCTAAAAGTAGTTTATCTTCGGTAACTTCGCCCGCAAGCTCTTCGTAAATGCTTGAAATGTAATCGTTTTTCTCGCGCAAAACATCGTCGTGTTTTTCCATTTCATAAATCAAATCTGTATTTTCGCAAATGGCTTCGACCATAACGGCGTAGCTTTTAGAGTGGTTTGCTTCTTCGTAGGCTTGTCGCGCTAAAATCGCATTGATTTCAGGGGCTGTTATATAAGGGTTTATATTATCAGCTAAGTTGTTTGTTTGGAAGCTATCCATTGAGATAAGTTGGCTCCAAACCAAATCATACATGCGTTTTTCGGCAGCTGTTAGGTTGAAGTTATAATCTCTTACATCATCAGTTGTATCGACTTCTTTTGGAAACCAAGTATTTGCTTCCATTATGTCCCAAAGTTTGAGCGCCCATTGATACTTTGCTTTTGTGAAATTTAAAATCCCTTGCGGATTTCCGCCAAAAACCTTGCGATTTGTAAGCGTTTCATCAGAAAACGGATTGTAAATTTTTTTCCTATTCATTGCATTTTCCTTAAATAAATTTATCGGTAATTTTAACTAAAAGTTGCTGAAATTTATAAATTTACTTGTCAAAATTTCGCAAAGAAATTTTTAAATTTGATTTTATTTTTGCGGGGTCAAATTTGCTCACTGGTTCGCCGATACAACCAAAATTTTCCCCTGTATATAAAAAATTTTGCAAAAAATATGTCCCTTTATAACCTTCATTTTCTAAAATTTTTGCCATTTTTTCTATCAATTTTTCATCGATAAAATCACTATGGACGGTTGTTCTCACTTCAAAATCAAAATTTATACTTACTAAATAACGCAACGATTGTAAAAAATTGGAATACAAATTTGAATTTGTAATAAATTCAAAGTGTTTTTCATCGCCTTTAAAATCAAGTGCGATAAAATCTATCAAATTCTCTTCTATTGCCTTTTTTAAGATATTTGGATTTGAGCCGTTTGTGTCAATTTTAAGTTTAAATCCAAGCCTTTTAACTTCCCTTGCCAAATAAAAAAAATCGACATTTTGTGTGCATTCGCCACCGCTAAAAACAACGCCATCAAGCTTATCTATGCGAGATTTCAAAAACTCACTCAGCTCGTCATAGCCGACATTTCCTTCGCTTATGACTAGTTGCGTATTATAACAATAAATGCAACGCATATTGCAACCCACAAACCAAACGATACAAGCAGTCAGTTCGCCAAAATCGAGCATCGTAAATGGCGTTATTTCATAAATTTGACTTTTATGCACTTTGTTTTTTTACCTTTTTTTCCACGAAAAATACTCGCTCTTTGTGTTCGCCTTTTTTGCCAAGATTAAAGCTCTCAACAGGTCTAAAATAGCCCATAACCCTAGTATAAACTACGCATTTTGTGCGTTTTGCTTCAAGTTCTTTTGGAAATTCCATTTTATGCCCCTTTTGAATTTTGATATTCTTGCAAAATTTCTTCATCGCATTTCGGACAAAACTCATGCTCACCTGCGATATAGCCGTGTTTATGGCAAACGCTAAAAATCGGTGTTATTGTTATGTAAGGAAGTTTGTAATTACTAACAATTTTTCTAATTAAATTTTTACACGCACCAGCTGAACTAATGCGCTCTTTCATATACAAATGAAAAACCGTTCCGCCTGTGTAGCTAGATTGTAAGTCATCTTGCAAATCCAAAGCTTCAAACGGATCATCTCCGAAATACGACGGAAGTTGTGTTGAATTTGTGTAGTAAATATTTTTATCCGATCCTGCTTGCAATATATTTTCATAGCGTTTTTTATCTTCTTTTGCAAAACGATAAGTTGTGCCTTCTGCCGGAGTTGCTTCGAGATTATATAAATTTCCTGTTTGCTCTTGGAAAAGGCGAATTTTTTCACGCAAATGCTCGATAATTTCACTAGCAAATTCTCGCCCGAACCTAGTCGTAATGTTTTCTTTATCATCAGTAAAATTTCGTATCATTTCGTTTGCGCCGTTAATGCCAATGGTGCTAAAATGGTTATTAAAGCCGTTTAAATAGCGTTTTGTGTATGGATAAAGCCCACGCTCAAACATTTCATTTACAAATTTGCGTTTTTTCTCCAAGGTTGATTTTGCAAGTTCTAATAGCTCATCAAGTCTAGCAAAAAGCCCTGCTTTATCATCTTTATACAAATATCCAAGACGGGCTAAATTTATGGTTACCACGCCGATACTTCCTGTCATTTCCGCACTACCAAAAAGACCGCCACCCCGTTTTAATAGCTCTCTTAAATCAAGCTGTAACCTACAACACATAGAGCGAACAGCGCCCGGCTTATAGGCTTTTGGGTTTGGCACTTTTTCGCCATTTTCATTTGTGATATATTGGCTTCCGATAAAATTTTGAAAGTAGCTAGATCCGATTTTAGCGGTATTTTCAAAAATAGCATGTGCCGCCTTACTTTCCCAATCGAAATTTTCTGTTAAATTTACAGTCGGTATCGGAAAGGTAAATGGCTGAGAGCATTTATCTCCTGCGGTTAAAACTTCATAAAATGCAACCACAATCCGCCCCATTTCAGGCTCAAAATCGCCGTAAGTAAGCTCTTGGAGAGAATTTTTTCCACGCTTTTTGGCTTCTTTTAAAAGCTCGTCATCGCAAATTCCTTTGAATAAATGCAAATCATTTCTAGTTGGAATTTGAGCTTTTAAATCATCAGGGCAAGTAAGATCGATTGTAACATTTGTAAATGGACTTTGTCCCCACCTAGCTGGAACATTTAGATTAAAAACAAAACTTGTAATAGCTTTTTTTATCTCATCATCGCTAAGTTTATCTCTAAAAACATAAGGTGCTAAATATGTATCAAAACTCGAAAATGCCTGAGCTCCCGCCCATTCGCTTTGCAAAATTCCTAAAAAATTTGCCATTTGATAAAGTGCTTCACGAAAATGCTTTGGGGCTTTACTTTCAACGCGTCCCCTAACGCCGTTAAAGCCTTCATTTAATAAAACTCGCAAACTCCAACCGGCACAATAAGCGCTCAAACAATCTAAATCATGTATGTGATAATCCCCGTTTCTATGTGCTGCGCCTTCTTCTTTGTTATAAACTTTATCTAACCAATAATTTGCAATGACTTTTCCTGCGGTGTTGTTAATAAGCCCTGCATTTGAGTAGCTTGTGTTTGAATTTGCAGATATTCGCCAATCAGATTTGCTTATATATTCATTTATTGTCTGAGTGCAGTTTATGTAGGTCGTATCATCATTAAGCCCTAAAATTTGCTCTCTTTGCATTTTATGTGTATGACGATAGATCATAAAACTTTTCATAACGGCAAAGTATCCGTGCGAATACAGCGACTTTTCAATCAAATCTTGAATCTCTTCGACACCTAGTTTTTCTTTAAAAACTATACTTTGCAAAACACTTTCAAAAACTCGTTTATCATAAGGCCATGATTCACTTTTGAAAGCTTTTTTGATTGCATCTTCGATTTTGTAAGGTAAAAATTCCTGAGCGCTTCCGTCTCTTTGATAATTTTTTTCATAAAATTTATTTCCTTTCACGAAGCGAGTATAATGAAAAAAATATTTCACTATACTTAAAATTTGCAACTTTTTTTGATAAAATTATCAATTTTATGACTTTGTTATAACATATTAATAATATCCTAAATTTCGAACTTTGCAAGATATTTTTAGAACTTAAATTCAAATCAAAAAATTAGTTTTTTGTATCTAAATATTTTGTAAATTTAAAGCATAAATTCATTTAAATAAATTTAATATAATTTCGTAATTTTTTTAATAGGAAAGCCTGTGAATTTGCGAATTTTCGTTTTGATTTTTACGGCATTTTTGTTTAGCGGGTGTGCTGTTTTTACAGGGCATGGCGATAAAATAGCTAAATTTGATTACGAAATTTCACGCGGAATTTGCGACACAAAAGATTACGCAAAAATGGTTGCTAAAAACGACGATAAGATTTTTGCCGCAAATAGCGCAGGTTCGATTGCTAGAAACTGCAAAAACTACGAAGAAAGCAACTATTTTTTTGACATCGCAGAAGGAAATTATAAAACCGCAGTCGATGAGCGAAATTTATTCGTAAAAGGGCTAAATGAGATAGTTTCGTCCTTTACAAACGACAATATTTTAGATTATAACGGCAAATTTTACGAGCGAATTATGACAAATTTATACAAAGCCTTAAATTTTATGAATTTGGGCGAATTTGACAATGCAAGGGTTGAATTTAACCGCATTTTAGAACGCCAAGAAATCGCCAAACGCCATTTTATGGACGATATTTTAGCAGCAGCAAAAACGCAACCAAACTACACTGATGAAACGGGGCGTTATCTTTATAGTGCAAATTCAAAAAATATCAACGAATTTTTAAATTTTTACGAAAATTCATACTCAAATTTAAAGGCTAGTAGCAACTTTATAAATCCTTTCGCTTCGTATTTAGCAGGAATTTTCTTTTTGTGCGACGGTTCTTATGCAAAGGGAGCTGATTTGCTAAAAGAAGTTTCGCTTATAATGCCAAAAAATAGGCAAATCAAAAAAGATTTAGCTTATGCAAATTCACTCGCAAATTCGCTAAATGCAAGAAATTCAAAAAAACGAGTTTGGGTTATTTATGAAAACGGGCGAGGTGCGGGTTTAAAAGAGAACGGATTTTCGTTTCCGTTTATAATAGATAGAGCGTTTATGTCGCTAAATGTAGCTTTGCCGGTGTTAAAAAAACGAAATACTTCGTATGAATTTTTGCAAATAAACGGGGCAAAAACCACACAAATAACCGATATGAACGAGATTATCGCGGCTGAATTTAAAGCCACGGCTAACCTTAGGGCAAATAGACAAATTTTTTTAGGAATTTCAAAAGTTGTTTTAGAATATCAGCTTTCACAGCACAAAGACGGAGCGGCATTTGGGGCGATTTATGCTATGTTTAATATATTAAGCAATCGTGCAGATATTCGCTATTGGAGCTATTTACCTGCAAATTTTCAAAGTGCGAGTTTTGAAAACAAAAACGGATTAAATTTGCAAATTTCAGGCGATAACGGCGAAAAAATCACAAATTCGCAAATTCCGCCAAACAAAAATGCAATAATTTATATAAAATCGTTACAACGAAATTTAAACTATATTGATACAATCATATTTTAAGGAGTTAGTATGAAAAAGTTTTTAATCTTTTTACTTAGCGTTTTCTTGCTAAGCGGTTGTGTAAAAAAGGTAAAAGATCCGAATTTCACGGTCGAAGATAGCGGAATTTACGATACTTTGGAGTTTGTAGATATGGTTAAGCGCACCAAAGAAGATGGATTTTTAGAAATTCAAGCCGTCTTTAAAAACTATACAAATTCAAACGAAACGGTCGCTTACAAGGTTGATTGGTATGATAATGACGGCTTTTTAATCGATACGATTATGTCAAAATGGAAAGTCGTCGAAGTCGAAGCCAAGCGCAATTTTGTTTTAAAGGCAGTTGCGCCGTCGATTAAAGCGGTGGATTATAAAATTCGTATGCAGTTTCCTAGCGACGATGACGAATTTAGAAATAATCCTGCACAATATGAATATCAAGGGAAATAAGGAGCTATGATGAAGAATTTAAAATTTTTGCTAATTTGTGCTTTGGCTGTGGGAATTTTCACAGGTTGTGCCGATAAAACCGAATATATGAGCAACGGCAAACCAAGCGGCGGAAACGAATATATGACGCTAGGACTTGATCGTGCTGATTTTGAAAAAGCAGCAAGCGATGCGGTCGAAAACCTGCTATCAAGCGGAGTTTTAAACAAAAAAGGCGGTGGCAGATATGTCGTGGCTATTGGTCGGGTTATAAATGACACAACCCAACGCATAGATACAGATTTGCTGACTAAAAAAATTCGCATTGCAATGCTAAATTCAGGCAAAGCCGTCATCACAAGTGCCATTAGTGGCGACGGAAACAACGAAGAAGGGCTAATCGGCGACATTAGAGATATGCGAGAGAGCGACGAAGTAAATCAAAAAACGCTTCCGCCAAAAGGCTCGATTTATGCACCAAATTTCGCTCTTAGCGGAAAAATAATCCAACGCACTTCGCTAACGGCATCTAAAAAAGCCTTAGTAGCGTATTATTTTCAGCTAACTTTGACTGATTTAGAAACCGGACTAGCGTTTTGGGAAGATGAAAGTGTCATCGAAAAAATCGGCTCAGCCAAAAGTGTATCGTGGTAAAAGGATAAAAAATGAAAAAATTAGCTTTGATTTTTTGCGTTTGTGGTTTGGTTTTTGGGGCTGGTAGTGCACTAAATTCATCAAATTCGCAAAGTTCAGCTGTGCCAAAAATCACAAGTATCGATTTGGGTGGAAATTTAAGCAAAGATAGTGGTTGCGAGGCAGATTTGCCAAATGATGTTTTTAGCGGTGGAGTTAAAATTTGTGCTGTCGATAAAAATGAAACAGACACAAACGCCACAAGCGAAGGTAATTTCACGGCAAATTTAGAAAATAATGCAACCGAAGTTTCGCAAAATACAAACGAAAATGAAATTTTACATAAAAGCAACTCAGGCGTAACACAAGGCAAAAACGGTGGCGTAAAACTACCTTTTGATTAGAATTTACAAATTCGCCGAGTTTATAAAATTCGGCGAATTTAATTAAATTTAGAATAAAAAATCTAAAAAACGCTAAATTTTATACAAAATTTACAAAATTCAACTATAATTTAACGAATTTTTTAATAAGGAAAAAATATGAAAAAAACAATTTTAACTTCGGCACTAGCCGTAGCTACTCTAACTAGCCTAAATGCGGCGACTGATGAGCAAATTTTATCAGTTTATGGCGGTGCGCCACAAGGTATCGATATTAAAATCGCAGAAAGAATCCCCGTCGAGGGTCTTGACGGCTTTGAAGCTGTTATTTTAAAAATCACGCAAGGCGGATATAGCCAAGAAGAAATCATCATGACAAAAGGTGATTTGGTATTTCCTGATGTTTTTAATGTAAAAGAAAAAATCAACTACAAAGAAGGCATAAAAGAGAAAAGACTTGCGGTAAATCTTTCAAAAGTTTATAAAGAAGAAAAAGCAGAAAATATCATTAAACTAGGAAATGACGCTAGTAAGCCTACTATGATTATTTTCACAGACGCAGAATGCCCATACTGCCGCCAAGAAATGGATAAAATCGAAGAAAGATTAAAATTTTATAATATCGAAATCATTATGACTTCGGTTCATGGAAATAGCGGACACTCAAAAAGCTATATGATTTACAAGGATATTAAAACAGCTAAAACCGATGCCGATAAAATCAAAGTTTTACGCAAATACTACGACAAAGAGCTTCCTTCACAAGAAAAAGAAGCAGGTGAAGCAAATGTCGCTAAAATGCAAGCTTTGGCTGCAA
>JAFUFY010000041.1 GCA_017469645.1 Campylobacter sp.
AAAAATAAAAAAATTAACAAATTTATAGCAAAAATATGTAAAAAGTAAATTTGCAAAATTGAAATTAAATTCTAATAAACAAAATATTAACCAAAAAATTTAGGATAAATTTTAAATATCAAGAATTTGTAAATTTTGCTATATGTGGAACGATAGCAAGTCCGGTAAAAACAAGTGCCAAAATAATATATTTTCTAGTTTGTTTTTTTGTGGCTTCCTTTAAAAAAATCGCTTCTTCATCATCTCTTTTGTTTAACTTAATCAAATCGCAAACCCCGTGATATGTCATCGCTAAACAATAAATAACTATAATCGGAAAAACCAAAATCGAAAAAAATGAAAAAAATGAGCCGTCCATTTTATATACCTTGTCTGCAAAATCCTGCGATGTTAGCAAATTTAGGCGGAAAATTTAAGAATTTATCAGCTAAATTTATTATTTTATCCCAACATATCCGCTTTTTTCGATGATTTCTTGCCCTTGTGCGCTCAAAATCCACTCTAAAATTTTGGAGATATTTTCGTTTTTGTTATTTTTATCATACACAGCATAAATTTCGCCTATTATCGGATACGAGCGGTTTTTAATATTTTCTTTGTTTGGATATATGCTGTCTAGACTTAGCATTTTAACCTTGCCGTTTGCGACGAGAGTTTCGACATAGTAACGAAACGAAAAGCCAATGGCTGAGCCAAAAAATCCAAGTGTGTTTCGCTTCATTTTTTCATCTTTCATAAACGCTACCATCGCACTTTGCGAACCGCTGCCTTCGTTTCGTTGCACAGCGTCAATGTATAAATTTGCCCCGCCTACTTGCGACCATTTTGTGATTTTTCCGCTATAAATTTCCTTGATTTGCTGAGTTGTTAAATTTGATACGGGATTATCTTTATGGACAATAAAAACAAAGGCTTCAAGTCCGATTGGCACGAATTCTAAATCCACGCCATTTTCTTTTGCGTATTGTAGTTGAGCCTTTGAGGGCTTTGCGACAAAAATCAAATCTGCTTTTTTATCAACTACCGCTTTGTAAGCTCCGCGAGTGTTTGTGTATTTTAGTTTGCTTTTTTCGCTGAAATTTTCGCCGTCAAATTCTACTGCTTCGCTTGGATAAATCGCACTAACAAAAGCTGAAAACACAGGGAAAAGCGCCGCCGCTCCGTCGATAACGGGCAAGTCGCCTTGCAAATTTAAATTTGCCTTTGTTTTGTAAATTTGCGAATTTTCATCAAATGGCAAAAATTTACTAACTTCGATTGATTTTGCCTGCATTTCGGAGTTTGTGGAGTTTTTATACCTTTTTGTAATGCCGTGATAAAACGCTAAATCAAACGCTAAAAACGCTAAAACTAGCGAAATTATGATAAAAATTTGCGATTTTTTCATAGCTATTTCCCGTTTGCGATATACGAAATAATCGAGCACTTGCTTTGCAAATCAAATGTATAAGCTAGTAACCCTGCCACACTAAACGCCCAAATAACGCAGATTATAAGAACTATTTTATAGAATTTTTCATCGGTCATAAATTTATCCTGTATATTTCACACCCAAATAAAGTAAAAATAAAGATACAAAAAAAGCAATAACAAAAAGTATTGCTGTTAAGATTGTGGATAAAACAAGCATTTTCCTTAACTCTTTTTTTCTTTGACTATCTTTCTCAATAGTAATCTTAACTCTACAACTAATTAGCCAAATCAAGCAAACAACAAGAGTAATAAAAATAAAAATAAAAACAAGCATTTTAAATTCACATTCTCACACTAACAAAAATATTAAAATCCACCCATAAATTCGCTCATAACTATTTTGCTTTACATATAAAACATAGGTTGTTCAAATATTAAATTTGTAATATACAAATCAATTGTAATAACAGCACAAATACAAGTTATAATGGCAATTTTAAAAACAGATTTTTTTAAATTTTGATAGTATGAACTATTTTTATCAATTTTTTTGAGTTTAACAAATTTATAAACCAACATAATCAAAAAAAATATTGTTATGGAAATAGGAACAAACAGATAATAAGAAAGCACCCAAACAAGTGCTAACATTCCTGCTAGAATATCCATACTACAAAACACCCTTAGTGCTTGGAGTTCCCGTTCTTTTATTTTCTGCGACGGCTCGTCTGAAAGCCACAGCAAACGCTTTAAAAGTAGATTCTGCTATGTGGTGAGCGTTATCACCACGCAAATTTATTAAGTGGAGCGTGATATTTGCATTAAATGCAAGAGCTCTGAAAAATTCAGCGATTAACTCAGCGTCAAATTCGCCAATTTTGCCCGTTTTAAGCCCTTCATAAACTAAATACGCTCTATTTGATAAATCCAACGCACAGCTAGTCGCCGCTTCGTCCATAACAACTACGCTATCGCCGTATCGCTCGACATTTTTTATCGGATAAATCGCTTCTTTTATCGCTTCACCAAGCACGATACCGCAGTCTTCGACGCTGTGATGAAAATCCACTTCCAAATCGCCCTTGCAAACAAGTTTTATATCCATTAGCGAGTGCTTACACAAAGCCGTTAGCATGTGGTCAAAAAAGCCGATTCCCGTGCTAATCTCAGCCTTGCCTGAGCCGTAAATTTCAAGTTCTAAACTAATGTCAGTTTCTTTTGTTGTTCGTTTTTTGCTTATCATTTTTATTCCCTTACGATAAATGCGCCGCTAAACGGACCGCCCTGAGCGAAATCTCTGGCTTCATCTTCGCTTTTAAATCCACTTAAAAATACTCTAAAAATCGGTTCTCCGTCAAGCTCAAACTCCTTTACGATAGTTCGGTAACCAGAAGTATTATCAAATTCACTCTTATACGAATTTGCACCATTTGCGTTTCTAAACGCTCCGATTTGCACCATAAAATTTCCGCCGATTACTGTCGCCTTTGGCGAATTTTTTGCTATCATCTCTCCGCTAAATCCGACAACTTCGAGCTTAACAGGAGCTGTTCCGTTAGCATAAACGCTAAGTTTTTGTGCTGCTGTTTTGCTAAGATCAATTATGCGACCGCTTACAAAAGGACCACGATCATTTATGCGAACTACGGCATTTTCGCCGGTGTTTGTGTTTGTTACTTTTACCATAGTATTCATAGGAAAGGTCTTGTGAGCAGCAGTCATAGCATGCATGTCATATCTTTCGCCGTTGCTAGTTTTTTTGCCGTGAAAATTCGGACCATACCAACTCGCAATGCCTTTTTGTGTATCGCCTACGCTAACATGCTCCGGATAATAAGTTTTTCCATTTATGGTATAAGGTCGCATGGTAGCGGGAGTTTTTGAACCACTTGGCTTTGTAGTGGGCGTTTTATGCGAAGTGCTTTTATGCGAACAGCCACTAATGCCAAAAATCAAAAAAAGTGCTAGAAAAACGCTAAATTTACGGTATGTCAATGTTATCTCCGACTACAATCTTACCGTCTTTTATATCGTTTATAGCAACCAAATCATTTATATTTACAGAAAACATTTTTGAAATTCCTGCAAGCGTGTCGCCGTTTTGAACGATATATTTTTTTGTGCTTAAAAGCCTGTCGGCTCCTTGCGGAATTTTGATTTTTTGATTTACTAAAATTTTATCGCTTTTTAATTTATTTGCTACCTTTAAATCTTTTACGCTAACTCCCCATTTTTGAGCTATGAGTTTTAAATTTTCATTAGCCGCAACCAAGTGTGTTTGATAATTTTCTCCGCTAACGCCAAATTTATCATCTTTTTTATTTTTATAGTTTGCAACAAAAAGATTTAGCTTGTTTTCAGGGATATAAAAATGATATTTCCCATTTGACGGGGCTGAGCCATTTTTGATATGAGCGTTATAGTTTGACATTTCATTGGCAGAAATACCGATTGATTTAGCCACGCTTGATAGTTTTGTTCCGGGCGCTACAAAAATTTGCTTAAAACCCAATGGCTTGTTTTTAAAATCTAGTGTAGCTCTAATATCGCTACTTGTGGCAATATAAGAGTATCTTATGATTTTTTTAATAAAACCGCTTGTTTCTTTTGGTAAATTTCCACTACTCATCAAAGCTTCCAAATCATCGCTCCCTGTTTTTGCAATAGCCTTTTTTAGCCTTCCTTCGCCACAATTATACGCCATAAGTGCCAAATACCATTTTCCAAAATTCTTTTTTAGATGTGAGAAATACGAAAATGCAGCCTCAGTTGAAGCTCTCGGATCTCTTCGTTCATCTACAAATTTATCAATTCTAAGTCCAAAATTTTTAGCCGTAACAGGCATAAATTGCCAAATTCCGGCAGCTTTAACACCAGAAGTTGCTTTGTTTGATAGTTGCGATTCAACCATTGCAAGATAAAGCAAAAACTCAGGCGCTTCAAGCTCATCAAGCTCTTTTTTTATAAGATAAGCATTGTGAGATTTTGTTTTTAGAATTTTACGAAACAAATCTCTATCGGATTTTGGTATATCTTTGTAAATAGAATAAACAAGCAATTTATTTGTCGTATTATTTTCTATGTCGAAATCTTTTAAAACTTTATCGTGATTTATGGTAGAAATTATCGGTTTTGCAACGGCAAAACAGGTGCATAAAATCACTAAAAGCAGACACCTAAAACTTCGCATTTTTCTCCTTATAAATTTAAATCGAAAACAGCCTAAGAGCATTTTCGGTTGTGATTTCTTCTACTTTTGAAATTTCTAAATTCAAAAGATTTGCTATTTTCTCTGCAACGAATTTAGTATAACTTGGCTCGTTCCTTTTCCCCCTAAAAGGCTCAGGCGTGAGATACGGCGCATCGGTTTCGATTAAGAGTTTTTCAAGCGGAATCTCAGGCAAAATTTCAACCAAATTTTTAGCATTTTTAAATGTTAAAACGCCACCGATTCCGAAATAAAAACCACAATCTTTTAAACTAAGAAGCAACCTGCTTGCATTGTAACAATGAAGCACTCCGCCTACCAACTTATCACTATTAGCTTTTAAAATTTCAAAGCTATCTTCGTTTGCATCTCTAATATGGACGATTAGCGGTTTTTGCAGTTTTGCCGCTAAATTTATCTGAGCTAAAAAAACTTCCTTTTGAAGCCTTTTGTTTTGCTCTCTTTCATCGTCACTTTCAAAATCACTTTTAAGTCTATAATAATCTAACCCACATTCGCCGACCGCAACGCACTTTTCGTCGTTTGCAAAAGTCTGCAAAATGCCTAAATCAAAATCGTTACAATGATACGGATGAACGCCGACGGCAAAGTAGATATTTTCGTTTGCATGAGCTAAATTTCTAGCTTTCTGCAAATCATTTATATCCGCTCCCGGAATTATGATTTTGCTAACTCCGTTTGCATTAGCTCTGTCTAAAACTTCGCTAAAATCGTCATCGTAACTATCATCGTCAAGATGACAATGCGTATCTATAATCATCAAACTCTTTCCAAAAAAAATTTAAATCCGACAAGACAAAAATTTCCTTTTTCCAAAACATATTATTTTATCAAAAAAATTTCTTTACAAGCTTAAATGAAAAAAATATATACTAGCAGACTAATTTTTTAGCGAATTCTAGGGCTTCTTTGGTTATAACTTCGCCGCTTATCATACGGGCTAATTCATTGATTTTCTCATCTTTTCTTAAATTTGTAACAGATGAGATACCTTCGCTTTTGCTGACTAAAAAGTGAGTATGGGCTTTGGAGCTAAGCTGCGGCTGATGAGAGATAGCAAAAATTTGATAAAATTTTGAAATTTTTTGCAAAACAACGGCGATACTCATCGCCTCTTTTCCGCTTAAATTTGAATCAATTTCATCTAATATCAAAACACCGCTTCCGCAACCTGAAATATCTAAATTCGCCGCTATAAAGGCAAGGCGGAGACGATTTATCTCGCCGGAGCTTAAATTTTTAAACTCGGTTTCATTGATGCTTACAAAAACTTCATCGCTTCCGTTTTCATCAATATTTTTTTCTTTGAAATTTAAAATTACATTATTCATATAAAGTTGCGACAGATACAAATTTATCGAATTTTCAAGCAAATTTGCTACACTTTTTCGTTTCTTTGAAATAAAATTTGAACTTTTTAAGATTTCATCTTGCAAATTTGCAAATTTGCTTTGTAAATCCCGCTTTTCAAAGCTAATTTTTTCATAATGCTCTAATTCGTTTTTACGAATTTGCAAAATTTTAAGAGCCTCTTCTATGCTTCCATATCGTCTATTTAAGCCACTTAATGCTTCGATTCTATCCAAAATTTGCTCTATGTCGATCTCGTCAAGTTCGTCCAAATTTAAGCTCTCTTTTTTTACTCTTAATTCGTTCATACAATCTTCAAAAAAACCGCTATCAAATCCGCTTAAATTTAAAGCTTCACTTACGCTTTTTTCAAATTCAAAAACTCGCTCTGCCTTGTCCCAAAGCTCGATAATCTTATCTTTTTTGCTAAGCTTTTTTTTGATTTCTATAAGCTCGTCGTATTCGCCAAGTTTAGGCGAAATAGATGAAATTTTATCGATTTCAAATTTGGCAAATTCTTTAAGCTCTTCGATTTTACTTTCTTCTTCTTCGATTTTTTTAAGTTCTTTTAAAACTCTTGAAAATTCGGTAAATTTTGCCCTAAAATTTGATAAAAATTCTCTAAATTCAGGCTCGTTTTTGCAAACTAAAATATCTAACAAATTTAATAAATTCTCGCTACCAAGCTCATCTGCATTTTTGGCCCCTAAAAATTTTATGTATGAACCAACTGCCAAATTTAGATTTTTCTTTGAAATCATCTGCGAATTTACAAAATACCTTGCCGATTTTTCTTTTAAAACTCGAAAATTGTTTGGTTCTTCATTTTCTATGCCAAATTCATCAAGATCAAATTTATGCCCAACATCGGCTTCGACCACATTTGCTTCGCTTTCGCACAGCCCAAACACCGCTAAAATCGCACTCATTAGCACTGATTTTCCAGCCCC
This sequence comes from Campylobacter sp., assembly GCA_017469645.1. Taxonomy (GTDB): domain Bacteria; phylum Campylobacterota; class Campylobacteria; order Campylobacterales; family Campylobacteraceae; genus Campylobacter_B. Next base: position 6,943 of record JAFUFY010000041.1, read on the forward strand.
GCTAATGCCCGTAAAAACATTTAAACCGCCTGAAAAAACCAGCTCACTCTCTTTAAAGCCGATTAAATTTTTGATGTAAATTCGCTCTATCATTAGGCGTTTTGCCCCCAACCAAGCTTTTCTTTTAAAATATCGAAATAATCAGCCTTTGCATTGCGAATTAATGAAATTCTAGTTTTATTTATGCCCACACTTACGCTTTTAAATTCGCTCATATCAAAAGCATCTTGTCCGTCAATAACTATGCTAACTTCCGAACCACCGCTATTTTTAAAGCTTACCATACAATCTTTTGGCAAAATCAAAGGTCGTTGCGAAAGACTATGCGAACAAATCGGCGTTAAACAAAAAACATCACAAAGCGGATAAACGATAGAACCGCCCGAGCTCATATTATACGCTGTCGAACCCACAGGCGAACTTACCAAAACGCCGTCGCCAAAGTATGTGTTAAAATATTTTCTATTTAAAAACGCGTCGATTTTTGCCATTGAAGAAGTTAGGCTTCTAGTGATAACAACATCGTTAAATGCGACTTTTTTGATAACTTTTCCGTTTTTATTTTCAAGCACGACATCTAAAATTATCGGTTTTTGAATTTCATAATTTCCGCCCAAGAAATCGTCCATAAATTTAGCAAATTCATCTAGCTTTGTATCGGTTAAAAAACCCAAAGTCCCTGCATGAACGCCCAAAATAAAAGCATTTTTTAAAGCCAAAGTCCTAGCTGTGCTAATTAGCGTGCCGTCCCCGCCAAGGCTGATAAAAACATTTGAAGTTTGTAAAATTTCTTTAAATTCGAAACCTTTTAAGCCAAAAAATTCGGCACTGCTTTTTTCAACTAGCAAATTTATATTTTTTTTCTTTAAAATTTTAACGATTTTTTCGATTTGCGGTGCGATTTCTTCGCTTTTTTTAGCAACTAATCCGATAGTGTTTAAATTCAAATGAATTTTATTATTTTGCTTTTCCATTTTGGTATTTTATAAAAAATTAGCTTTGTAAAAGCAAAATTTAAATATAATATCAAGTTTTATATTTTTTAAGGAGAAAATTTGCGAAGTCATTATTGCACTGATTTAGGTAAAAACGACATCGGAAAGGAAGTTAGCGTTTGTGGTTGGGTAAATTCTTATCGCGATCACGGCGGTGTTGTTTTTATAGATTTAAGAGATAAAACAGGTCTGATTCAGCTTGTTTGCGACCCAAAAGATAGTAAAAATGCTTACGAAGTTGCAAACGAAGCTAGAAACGAATTTGTTCTAAGAGCAAAAGGTAAAGTTAGAGCCAGAGGCGAAGGTTTGGTAAATCCAAAGCTTAAAACAGGCGAAATCGAAATCGTCGTGGAAAATTTGAGCATAGAAAATCCAAGCGAGCCGTTGCCGTTTGTCATCGGCGATAAAAGCGTAAATGAAGAGATAAAATTAAAATATCGCTTTTTGGATTTACGCACAAACGAAAACTACGAGCGATTTAAACTTCGCTCAAAAGCAGCCATTGCAGCACGAAATGCACTAGATGAGCTTGGTTTTATCGAAGTTGAAACTCCGATTTTAACAAGAGCCACACCGGAAGGCGCAAGGGATTATTTAGTTCCTAGCAGGGTTTATCCGGGAAGTTTTTACGCGCTTCCGCAAAGCCCACAGCTTTTCAAACAGCTTTTAATGTGTTCAGGATTTGATAGATATTTTCAAATCGCAAAATGCTTCCGTGATGAAGATTTAAGAGCAGATCGCCAACCTGAATTTACTCAAATCGATATTGAGATGAGCTTTTGCGAACAAGAAGATGTTATAAATGTCGGCGAAAAAGTGCTTAAAGACATTTTTAGCGCATGTGGTTATGAGATTAAAACGCCGTTTCGCCGTATGGAATACAAAGAAGCTATGGAGCTTTACGGCAGCGACAAGCCTGATTTGCGTTTTGAAATGCCGTTAATCGATGTTGCCGACATTTTTGAAAAATCAAACAACGAAATGTTTGCAAATTTGGGTAGCGATAAAAAGAAAAATCGCGTAAAAGCACTTGTCGTCAAAGGCGGAGATAAAATTTTTAGCAAACGACAAATGCAAGGCTTTGAAGAATTTGTTCGTAAATTTGGAGCACAAGGATTAGCATTTATCCAGGTCAAAGAAGAAGGACTAAAAGGACCTTTGGTTAAATTCTTTGCCGAAAGTGAAATCAACGAACTTGTAAGCCGTTGTGATTTAACTGTCGGAGATGTCGTGTTTTTCGGCGCCGGAAAGAAAAAAATCGTGCTTGATTATATGGGACGATTTAGAATTTTCCTTGCAAACGAGCTAAATTTGATAGATGAAAACAAATTTGAGTTTTTATGGGTTGTAAATTTCCCAATGTTCGAGCAAAATGACGACGGAAGCTATTCGGCTATGCACCACCCATTTACTATGCCAAATAACCCTGACGAAGCAGACATCGAAGATATAACTTCTATCGCTTATGATGTCGTGCTAAATGGCGTTGAGCTAGGGGGTGGCAGCATTAGAATTCATAAGTCTCAAATTCAAGAAAAAGTTTTCAAACTGCTTAAAATCGAACCAGACGAGCAAAGAGAAAAATTTGGCTTCTTGCTTGATGCGCTTAGCTTTGGCGCACCACCACACGGGGGTATCGCAATCGGCTTTGATAGACTTATGATGCTAGTTACCAAATCAAGTAGCATTAGAGATGTCATCGCTTTCCCTAAAACGCAACGAGCGCAATGCCCTATGACAAAAGCTCCTAGCGAAGTAAGCCATGATCAGCTACAAGAATTAGGTCTAAGAATAAATTTAAAGGATAAAAAATGAAAAATCTATTTTTAATCATCGGAGCGCCGGGCAGCGGTAAAACCACCGACGCAAACATAATCGCGCAAAATAACGAAAGTATCGCTCACTACTCAACAGGCGATTTGCTTCGTGCCGAAGTCGCAAGCGGGAGCGAACTAGGTGCTAAAATCGATAGCTTTATCTCAAAAGGAAATCTCGTTCCACTTGAAATCGTAGTTGGAGCTATAACTTCTGCGATTAAAAGCTCACCAAAAGATTTTGTTATAATTGATGGCTACCCAAGAAGCGTGGATCAAATGACAAAACTCGACGAAGTTTTAAAGAGCGAAGATGAAATCGAACTTTCAGCAGTCATCGAAGTCGCCGTTAGCGAAAATACTGCAAAAGAGCGCGTTTTAGGTCGTGCAAGGGGTGCTGATGATAACGAAGAAGTTTTTTACAATCGTATGAAAGTTTTTAACGAACCAATCGGCGCAATTCGCGAATTTTACGGTAACAAGGGCATTTTTTACTCAGTCGATGGCGAACGCACAATCGAAGAAATTGTTGCCGATATGAACGAAATAATTGCAAAAAAAATCGCAAATGAAGACTAGATTTAGGTAATTTCTGTGAAAACTATTTTTAAATCTCTCGCCGTTTTTGCCGTTTTGATTTTTTTCAGCGCTTGCGAAGCGAAAAAATCAGTTAATGCAAGTGCCAGTAACGGCGGCGGCGGAGTTTTCGCGGGATTTTCTATAAATGCGTGGTAAATTTACAAATTTAATAAAAAGGACAAAAAATGGATATTTCTAAAATCAAAGTAGGTTCAAACCCTGATAAAATCAACGCTGTAATCGAAATCCCTTACGGCTCAAACATAAAATATGAAATCGACAAAGAAAGCGGTGCCGTGTGCGTCGATCGCGTTATGTATTCGGCGATGTTTTACCCTGCAAACTACGGCTTTGTGCCAAATACATTAGCAGATGACGGCGATCCGGCAGACATTTTGGTGCTAAATGAATACCCGCTTCAAGCAGGCTCAGTGATCCCATGTCGTTTAATCGGCGTTTTGGTTATGGAAGATGAGAGCGGAATGGATGAAAAACTCCTAGCCGTGCCAGTTAGCAAAATCGACCCACGATATGAAAATATCAAATCTCTAAGCGATTTGCCAAAAATCACCCTTGATAGAATCAAAAATTTCTTTGAAACTTACAAAGCGTTGGAGCCGGGTAAATGGGTGAAAGTTAAGGATTATGCTGATGCGAAAAAAGCAGAAGAAATCCTAGAAAAAGCGATTAAAAACTACAAATAATTTTGCAAATTTGGCGTGAATTTAAACAAATTTACGCCAAAATTCAGGCTTTTAAAGATGATTTTTTTAGCTCAAACAGATACTACCGCAGGATTTTTAAGCAAAGATTTTACAGAACTTAACAAGGCAAAAGGAAGAGCTGTTGATACGCCGTGCGTAATAACGCTAAGTAAATTTAGTGAGCTAAAAAATTTTGTTAGAGTGCCAAATTTGCATAAAAATTTAATCCGAAGAGCCAAAAAAACTACGATTTTGTATCCAAATTCCCTTGCCGTGCGTGTCGTCAAAGACTGCGAACACTCAAAATTCCTTGATGAATTTGGATTTATGTATTCGACTTCTGCAAACCTGCACGGGGAAAAATTTGACCTTGAAGTTGCAAAAAATATCGCAGACATTGTCGTCGATAGCGAATTTAGCGAAAATACTCCGTCAAAAATTTTAAAAATTTCGAAAAGTAAAATCAAAAAAATTAGGTAAATTTTAAATTTATGCAACACGATAATATCTCAAATATATTAAACAATAGAAATAAAACGCAAGATTATGACAAAAATCCTTTAATAACAAAAGATTACGGAATTTCTGTAAATCTTTTTTCTATTATATTTTTTGTTTCTATTAGTCTTATAGGTCTATTTTTTGGATTAATAAGGCTTGAAAAGGAGATTTTTTTATGTATATTGTATTTTCCTATGTTTAAATTTGTTTTTGACGAATATTCTAATCGCAAAAATAGTCGTTATTATTTTGAAAATTCAAAAATAATTCATGCAAAAAATAAATATCTCCCAATACAGGAGATAAATTTAGACGATATTAAAGAGATAAAAAAGGTTACTTATGCTATTTCTCTATACGATATTGATAAAGAAAATATAAAAATAAATAAGTTTGTATTATATTTATGTATAGGTTTTTTATCTATAATTTACATTGGAAATTTTATTATCGACCCAAGTAGTTTTTTCCATTTTTTATTTGCTATATCTATTATTTTTATGGCAATTTTTTTACCAACATTTTTATTTCAGATATATTTAGGAAATTCGAATTTTTTAAGAATTTGCGACACATTGGAAATAAGAACTAGAAACAATAAAACTATGAAAATTTATATTCCGACACAATGGGAGTATTATGAAATAAGAAAATATTTTATACATCGCATTGGAAAGAATATAGATATGATAGAAAAAGGTTTGTAAATTTAGGCACTTTGCAAATTCGCTCGATGTCGTCATTCTGAGCGTAGCAAGGCGAAGCGAAGAATCTCTGTTTAAATTTGCGATTTAACTGTTTTGTAAATTTGAATTTGAGATTCTTCGCTCCACTTTGTTCCGCTCAGAATGACGACAAGAAGCAAATCGAAAATTTAATCAGAGATTCTTCGCCTACGGCTCAAAATGACGATAAAAAAACAAATTGCAAATTTGAACTGCGAATGCCGACGATTTCGTGCGTTTTGCAGTAAATTTCAAGCGAGATAAGGCTGGTATGCCTATCGAGCTTGAAATTTACAAACATCGCACGAAAGCTAGGCTCGGTTCAATTACAAATCAAACTATAACCGCAAAGCCAAATGAGAAAAATAGGGTCAGCAATGCACACACTCCCCCAAACTCAAAAGCGTTTTCGGCGATAGTGCCAAAATACAACGCACTTGCGAAAAATCCGCCACAAAATGCGATGAAAATTATAAGAAATCTTGCTAAATTCGCACCAAAAAATGCAAATTTATAAATTAAAATTATTAAAATAAATGAAAATAAAAACCACAAAACGGCAAAAATTTGGCTTTGAAATTTAAGTTCGTTTGTCAAATTTAGCAAATTTAAAACCAAACAAACAATCCAAAAAATGGTAATAAATTTAAAAATTCCGCCCAAATTTTGCGAATTTGAGATATTGTTAAAATTTTCATCTTGCAAATTTTGCTCGTTTTGTAAATTTTTTGGCTCTTTTTTGGGACGAAATTTAAAAATCTTAACCATTTTCTTCGCCTTTTTGCTCTAAATTTTCATCTTTAAAATTCGGCGCAGTATAATCATCGCTATCGTTTGTAAATTTTTTATGTCTTAGTTGCAAATATAGCACAAAAGCGACAAATAAAATCGCCGTAACTCCGATATAGTAGCGATTTTTAAAGAGTAAAATTCCGTCAATCAAACCTGCAATCAACGCAATAATAACGGCACTTAAAAACGGAAATTTGGCAATCTTTTTCTCAAAAATCGCCAAAATCACAATCAAAATGATAAAAATCGCAGTCGTAATAAGCCCAAGTAAGAGCTTGATTTCACGGAATAAATTTGGATTTACATTTGCGACAACTAGCAAAATCGCCCCGATAATGCCAAAAAAAATCAAAAGAGAGAAGATAATTTTTTTCATTTTACTAGCCCTTTTTTGAGTTTTCGTATCAAAAATCTATTTGGATTTAGCTCATTTGCCACGCTTTTTACCACGCAAAGCGGACGATTTAAAATATAATCACACAAAAGCTCAGCCCCTAAAATCGCCGTTGTTAGCCCACGCGAACCATGCGCTGTTGTGATATATAAATTCGGTAGATATTTTGGGCGTAAATTTGAAGGCTTATTTTTCGTCCAAGGCAAACTTTTAAAATCCCCTATAAATTCATTTTCGCTTACAAAAGCCCCGACTAGCGGAAATCTATCGCCACTATATGAGCGATAGCCGACATTTGATTTTAAAATTTTCGTCTTTTTATCCACAAATTCGCTAATACTTTCTAAATTTCGCAAATCATCTTCCTTGCGAGGACCATCGTGGTATAAAAGCCTATCGTAAGTTGCGCCGATGAGTTGGCGATTTTTGATTGCAGGGCAGATATAGCCACGCGCCGAAAGTGGAATTTTTGTTTTCACGCACGGCTTTAAAAGCGTGGTCTGACCACGCACGGAGCTAATTTGCACGAATTTATTAAGATTTGTTTTTGGATTTTGCCCTTTGCCAAAAAGTTCTTCGCTATGGCTACCACAAGCAAAAATCAAAATGTCGCAAAACTCGATTTTTTCGCCTTTTGGTGTAGAAAATTTTACTTCGTATTTTTCGTTTTTTCTTGTAAAATTTATAAATTCGTGCGAAAATAAAATCTCAAATTTTTTTGATAAAAATTTGCAAATTTTCTTTGGTCTTGCCAGTGCGCCGTTTTTAATAAAAATATAGTCATAAGGCTCGTTTTTGGCGTATTTTTGGCAAAATTTAAAAATATCACTTTTAGCATTTTTGTAACGCTCTTTTAGCTCGTCATCGTATGCAAATTCTTTCACGCCGCTAAATTTGATTAGTTTTTTTGGAATAAATTTTTTATAAAATTGATATGCTTGCAAAAACGCACAAATGTGCATTTCGCCAAGCTTCACGCCGTTTTGAGTGATGAGCGGTTCAGCTACACCGCAAAAATTACTGCTTCCGTTTGTGGCGACCATGCCCTGCTTTTCTGCGATTTTAACGCGAAATCCAAGTTTTTTTAGTTTTGTTGCTACCACAAGCCCTGCGATTCCTGCTCCAATAACCAAAACGCTTGTCTTTTTTGGCAAATTTATCGAAGTTTTAGGGCGAGAAAAATGGCTATTTTTTATAAATTCATTATTTTTGATTTTTTTGGCTCGTATCATTTCGCGTTTTTTGCCAAAACCCTGCACCTTCCATACTTCAAAACCATTTTTTTCAAGCGAATTTGCAACACTTCTAGCGCTTGTATAAGTTGCGATTTTTGTGCCTATTTTGCTTAAATTTACGATTTTAAGGATAATATCATCGCTCCACATTTCGGAATTTTTACTAGGCGAAAAGCCGTCTAAAAACCAAATATCTGCGCTAAATTCAAGCTCGTCTAAAATTTCGCCCACTTCCCCAACGCACAAATCCAAAATAATATTTTTGCTAAAATTTATTCGGTTAATGCCGTGAATTAAATTTTGCGGATATTTTTTAACTAGTCTTTGCCAAATTCCGTCAAATTCGCCAAATTTAGAGTAAATTTCTTTGAGTTCTGATTTTTTAAAAGGATACTTTTCGATACTGACAAAGTGCAGTTTTTTACCGCTTTTTGCAAATTTTTTGCAAAGCGTTAAAAAATTTCGCCCTATGCCAAAGCCCGTTTCGGCTACGATAAATTCGCTCTTGCTATCCCAAATTTCATTTAAAACACTAGCAAAAACAAACTCACTCTCTCCAACAGGGCTATCAGAATTAAAATAAAAATCGTCAAATTTCTCGCTATAAAGTGTATTATTTTTGTAAATCATATCTATTTATTTTTATGAAAATACGCATCTACGCCGTTTGCGATACCACTAGCAAGTGCGTTTTGATACTCATTTTTGCCTAGCAATTTGCCTTCATCAGGGTGACTTATATATCCAAGCTCGATTAAAACAGCAGGCATTGTCGCACCCACCAAAACCCAAAACGGTGCTTCTCTAACGCCACCGTCTTTGGACTTGAATTTACTTTGCACAGAGTTAAGAATATAGCCCTGAATATCGATAGCAAGTTTGTTTGAAGCGATGATTTTTTCGCGATTTAAAAAATTTAAAAATGTCTCTTGCGAAAATTCGTTCATATCTTCTAAATCACCCTTATTTTCAAGAGCGGCAGCATTTTTTGAACGCTCGCTTCTAGCAGGACTTAGAAAAAATGTTTCCACGCCGCTGAAATTCGGTGCTTGTTTTTTATTTGGAGCAGCGTTTGTATGAATAGAAATAAACATATCGGCATTTTTCTTGTTTGCAAATGCCGTGCGAGATTTTAAATTTATAAATGTATCGTTTGAGCGCGTATAATGCACCTTATATCCTCGTTTTTTAAGCAACTCGCCAAGCTTTTTTGCCGTATTTAAAACAATCGTTTTTTCTTTTAATCCGTTGCCAAGAGCGCCCGGATCCTTGCCGCCGTGACCTGGATCAATTACGATAATTTTACCTTTTGTGGAGTTATACTTTGTGCTTGTCGTGGTTGCCGTGCCCGGTGTCCTTGAAATCGGCGCAGGAGTGGAAGCTGTTTTTTTACTATCGTTTTGTGAATTCGCTTTGTCGGTTTTTTTATCATAATTTGCGATTTTTTGAGTGTTTTGAATCACTTTGATAGTTAAAATATTTTTATCAAAACCTAAATTTGCACTAAATTTTTCTATTGAGCTTAAAACTATCCGAACACTTTTTAAATCTCTTTGTGCAATCCTAATTTCATCAACCAAAATTCCATTAAAAAGCTTATTTTTGGAGTTTTGCACCCCGTCAAAATCAATCACGAAGCGATAGCGTTCGCTGTTTTGTAAAACAAAATTTTTAAATTCTTTTGGCGAAATTTCTCTGTTAAATTCAAGCATTAGCTCATTTTGAGATACTTGTGCCGAATTTAGCGATAGTTTTGCTGTTTTTGAATCTAGTTTTTTAACTGTCTTTATCTCTTTTGGATTTTGCGAATTTACTATTATCGGTTGCGAATTTTGCGAATTCGAATTTTGTGGTTTTAACTTTTCTAGCTCATTACTAGAATTCTTTGGTGAATTTAGTGCAACATTTTGTGAATTTTTAGTGCTATTTTCCTTTTTTGTAAGGGTTAAATTCGCAGGATAATCATACTCCCCACCGAGCCTTTTTAGCTCACTTTCATAGCTATTTGCATTATAATCAAGCGCTTTTGAACTAAAAATCAGCCTTTTTAGCGCATCTATGCGATACTCTTTTTGAGAACTTGTCGAAGTGCGAAGATAGACATTTTTTAATTCATTGTGCAAATTTTGTTGTTCTTGTAAATTTGCACTCTTAAATATCTTGTCGAATTTGGTAAAAAATTCATCATATTCACCGGCGTGCAAATAAATCGCACATAAAAAAATGAGTAAAAATTTAACTATTTTCGCCATTTACCAATTTTTTAATCAAATCCTTAACGGAAATTATCTCTTTTAGCTTGTAGCCGTTTGCGCCTGTGAAAAATAGCCCCGTTTCTTTGACGCCGTGATACGCATCGGCTAAGCGATCGGCAATACAATACCCTACTTCTTTTGCGCCCTTGCCCCGTTCGCACGGACTTACGCAGTTGCTAACGCACTGAATTTTTGGTCCTTCTTTTTTAGCAACCAAATTTATCAAATTTGTTCTAATTCCACGAGCTGGGTAACCAACGGGCGATTTTAAAAGCTCGATTGTCTCTTTTGTCGAATTTAAAATAACTTCTTTAAAGCCATCAGCTGCGTCGCACTCAAAAGTTCCGATAAATCTAGTTCCCATTTGAACGCCATCAGCGCCCAAATTCATGGCTCTATCTATGTCATCTTTATCCCAAATTCCACCAGCTGCGATTAACGGAAAATCGCCCCACGCTTTGATTTCTTCTTTTACTTGCGGAATTAGTTTTTCTAGTTGATACTCTGGGTCAGTGCATTGCTCGTAAGTAAATCCTTGATGACCGCCGCTTAGTGGCCCTTCAAGCACAACCGCATCAGGTAAGCGATCATATCTTTGTGTCCAGCGTTTGCAGATGATTTTTAAAGCTTTTGCGGACGAAACAATCGGCACAAGTGCTACTTCTTTAAAATTTGCCGTAAATTCCGGTAAATTTGTAGGAAGTCCTGCTCCGCTTACGATAATGTTAATCCCCGCTTCACAAGCATCTTTCACAACTCTTGCATAATCATTTGCCGCATACATAATATTTACGCCCAAAGGCAAATCTCCGCAAATTTTTCTAGCATTTTCGATAACTGCTGTTAGGCCTGCTTTTGAGTAAAAATTATCGCTTCCAAAAGGCTTAGAATTTATCTCTTTTGTGATATGCGCTCTATTTTCATAATATCCGGTTCCAACAGAGCTTACAATACCCAAACAGCCATTTAAGCTAACATTTCCTGCTAACTTATCCCAGCTAATACCAAGACCCATTCCGCCTTGAAATATCGGATATTTGATCTCATATTTGCCTATTTTTAAGCTTTTCATTATTTTGCCTTTATTCGACTATTAATTTTGCAAATTTTTTCTTTCCGACTTGTAAAACATATTCGCCTGAACTAAGTTGTAGCTGCTCATCGCTTACTTTATTTTGATCTAGGCTAACGGCATTTGATTTTATTAGGCGTCTAGCTTCCGAACTAGATGGTGCTAGTTTGCAAGACATAATCGCCTTTACAATCCAAGCAGGAGAGCCGATTTTAAATTCAGGAATTTCGGTAGGAAGCTCGTTATTTGAATGCACCTTATCAAATTCTTCTTTTGCTTTTAGTGAAATTTCCTCGCTATAAAATCTAGTCACAATTTCCATTGCCAAAGCTTCTTTTGCTGCTTTTGGGTGAATTGTACCGTCTTCGACAAAATTTTTGATTAGAGCCAATTCTTCGTTTGAATTATTGCTTAATAGATTATACCAATCCCACATCAAATCATCGCTAATACTCATAATCTTGCCATACATATCATTTGGCTCGTCGGTTACGCCGATATAGTTATTTAGGCTTTTACTCATTTTATTTACGCCGTCAGTCCCAACAAGAAGTGGCATCATAACGACGGCTTGTTCTTTTCCGACACCATAAGTGCGTTGAAGTTGGCGACCCATAAGAAGATTAAATTTTTGATCTGTTCCGCCAAATTCGATGTCAGATTTCATACAAACACTGTCATAACCTTGCAAAAGAGGATACAAAAATTCACTAATACTAATTGGTTGTTCATTTCTAAATCGCTTTGTAAAATCATCTCTTTCTAGCATTCTAGCGACATTGTAGGTGCTAGCAAGCTCTATCATGCCAGCTGCTCCAAGGCGATTTGACCACTCTGAGTTAAACATAACTACGGTTCTATCTTTATCTAAAATTTTAAAAACTTGTTCCTGATAAGTTTTGGCATTTTTTAGCACAGTTGCGTGATCTAGTTTTTTTCTAGTTTCGCTCTTACCGCTTGGATCTCCGATTTGAGCGGTAAAATCGCCGATTAGAAACTGCACTATCGCTCCGTGTTTTTGCAAAAAAGCAAGTTTATTTAAAACAACAGTATGCCCTAAGTGCAAATCAGGCGCAGTTGGATCAAGCCCAATTTTAATATGATAATTTTGTTTTTTATCGTAATAATTTTTTATAAGAGCTTCGATTTGCTCTTCGCCGATAATTTCGGCAACGCCTCTTTTAAAATTCTCCATAATCTCTTTTATGTCAGCCATTTCTTGCTCCTTTATTTAATTATTATAAACATCGTTTTGTGAAACAAAATCAACTATTTTATAGCGATTTCGCAATTTTTCTCTTATGAAATTTGAATTTAAACTTTCATTTAATTCTATCGTAATTTCAAAGAAATCGGACGAAGTTTCTGAATTTTCGCTAAGTCTAATTGAGACCAAATCCACCTGTAACTTAGACAAATATGTCAAAAACTCAGCCAACGAACCTCGTTTGTTTTCAAGTTTTAAGATGACATTGTAACGATGTGGCGCATTTCTCGTCCATTTTACAAAAATCATCTCATCATTTTTCATCAAATTTGCTGCTCTTTCACAAAGTTTGTGATGAACGGTTACATTATGATTATTTCTAAAACCAATTATATCGTCTCCCCTTTTTGGATTACAACAATAATCGAATTCTACCGAATTTATTTTATAATTTGAATAAACTACAATATTATCGAATTTTTGCTTCTCCACGACATATTTATCACGAATTTTAAAGAGCTTTTCTTTAAGCGGATATTTTTTTAGCGCATTGACAACATCTTTTAAATATACGCTATCGTAAGCTGCTTTTGCTATTTTTTTGATTAAATTTTCACTTTCTAACCAACTTATGATTTTATCTTGTTTTGTGCTAAATATCGCAGATAATATATTTATAGCCACTTCGTGATTTAAATCTCTTATCTTTTGTTTGCAAAAACTTTTGATTGTAGCCCTTGCTTTTCCTGTTTTGACCGAATTTAACCAACTACAACGATAATGTGGCTCATTTCCTGTGATAATATGAACAATATCGCCGTTTTTAAGCTCGGTTAAAAGTGGTACTTTTATGCGATTTACAAAGGCTTCTGTCGCTTTTAAGCCAACTTGCGAGTGAATTTCGTAAGCATAGTCTAACGCCGTAGAACCCCGTGGAAGCGTGAAAATTCCGCCTTTTGGCGAATAGACTGCTATATCTTCGACATATAGGCTATCTTTTGCATATTCATATAAATCTTCTGCGCTTGTTTCATCGACTTCTTGCATACTAATGTCGCTAAGCCAATCAAGCTTTGGATTCATCGATCCGCTATATTTATATTTCCAGTGAGCCGCCACGCCAAATTCGGCAGTATTATGCATATCAAAAGTGCGAATTTGCGCTTCAATTATCATACTATCGTTAAAAACGGTTGTGTGTATGGTTTGATAGCCGTTATGTTTAGGAAGTGCGATATAATCCTTAAAACGCGAGATAAGTGGATTAAATTTAGTATGCAAAATACCCAAAACAAGGTAACAATCCATCGGCTTCTTAACCAAAATTCGAATCGCCAATAAATCCAAAACCTCTTCAATCGAAATGCCTTTTCTTTGCATTTTCAAAAAAATCGAATAGTAATGTTTCAAGCGTTTTTGCATTTCAAAACTATCTTCGCTAAAACCATTTGTAAGCAAAAGCTCTTTTACTCTTTCGCTAAATTTGTTTAAATTTATTTGAAGTTGTTGTTTGTGTTCGCTTACATAGTCATGAATCGTTTTGTATTCATCAGGCATAACATACTTAAAGCTTAAATCTTCAAGCATATTTTTTACAGATGAAATTCCAAGCCTGTGAGCGATAGGCGCATAAACTAGCAGTGTTTCTTCGCCTATGCGTTTTTGTTTATCAGGTCTTAGGGCGTCCAAAGTCAGCATATTATGAAGTCTATCACAAAGCTTAACAACAAGCACCCTAACATCTTCAATCGAAACAAGCAACATTCGCCTAAAAGTAAGTGCAGTTGTGCGAAGTTTAGAATTTGTATCGCTTGATGGGGCTAGTTTATCTTCTCTAATATTTACGATTTTTGTTAGCCCTTCCACGATTTTAGCGACTTCTTCGCCAAATCTCTCTCTGACTTGATCGGCTGTAAAGTCTGTATCTTCGACAACATCGTGCAGAAGTGCAGAAATCACCATATCATCGTCCCCGCCCATAAACGAAACTATACAAGCGACCAAAATCGGGTGAATCGCATAAGGCTCGCCGCTTTTTCTAAACTGACCTTCGTGTTGCTCTATGCACAAATTTATCGCATCGACCAAAATCGGCGTCGGCTCTTTTAGATGATATAAAAGTTCTCTTGCAGAATTTATATCTTTAATACCGATAATCTCTTCAATGAGTCTATCTAAATAACCCTCATTTATCTGATTCAGTAATTCCATCTAAGCTTATTTTACCTTCTGCAAGTTCCATTATAGCAATGTCTGCGAATTTCATTTTTCTTGTATCAACATCTTTTAAAAGTGTCGGTTCGCCTGCACTTAGTTGTTCAACTCGTTTTGTAATCATCAAAGAAAGTTTATATCTATCTCCGCCTGTTGCTTGTAAAGCCTTAGCTACTATTTGTTCTGTTCTCAAATTTTTCTCCTTATTTTACGATTGAGCAAAAACTCAAATCGCCTTCTTTTGTGATTTTGTGTAAATTTCCGCTTTTAAACATATTGCAAACTATAATCGGAAGTGAATTATCCTTTGCTAATGCAATCGCAGTATCGTCCATAACCTTGATATTATCGTGTAAAGCTTGATCATAAGTTATTTTTGATAAAAGTTTTGCGTCTTCAAATTTATGCGGATCTTTATCATAAACGCCATCAACTTTTGTCGCTTTTATAATCGCATCAGCACCAATTTCAACAGCCCTTAGAGTTCCAGCTGTATCGGTTGTAAAAAATGGATTTCCCGTTCCTGCTGCAAAAATAACAACTCGGTTTTTTTCCAAATGTCTTTTTGCTCTGCCGATGATGAAAGTTTCGCAAATAGCTTCCATTTTAATGGCACTTTGAACGCGAACATCGATTCCCATATATTCGAGTGCTTCACGCATAGCAATGGCGTTTATAACGGTTGCTAACATTCCCATGTGATCGCCGCTTGTGCGTTTTATGATACCGCCTTGCGCTGCACTTACGCCTCTAATTATATTTCCGCCGCCGATAACGATACCAACTTCGATTTTGCTATCAACGAGCTGTTTTATCTCACCAGCGATAAATTTAACGATTTCATTATCGATACCAAAGCCGTTATTTCCGGCTAATGCCTCACCTGAAAACTTAACCAAAACTCGCTTATATTCAGCCATAGTAATCTCCTTACAAAACTTAATATAATAGCAAAAAAGTCTTTAAATTTAGATAATTTTGTAAATTTTAGATATAATCAAAAAATGAAAAATTTTAAAATATTTTTTAAATTTATACTTATCTGCATATTTCCCATTGTGATTATTGCAATTCCGTATATATTTTTTTTGTTATTTGTAATTGGCAATGACTATATTTACAAAAAAAATATCATAAGTCATGACAAAAATTTACAACCAAAAATAGAACTTATTTTAAAAAGTGATGAATTTATAAATTTACAAAAGCAATGCGATAAAAACGATTATTTTGCTTGTAATAATTTAGCCTATGAATTTGAAAAAATAGCGTATTTACACGACACCTATGATTACGGCGATAAATATTATCAAGAAGCATTAGAAAATTATGAAAAAGCTTGTTTAGGCGGTTTTATAGCATCTTGCACAAGTGTCGGAAAGCTATATAGTTATAGCCCAAACTATCCTGGCAAACAGGGGCGATTGGCTAACTGTTGGGCAAAAAAATTATATGGCAAATCAGAAAAATATCTTAAATTTGCTTGTGAAAATTCCGACTACGGTGCTTGTAAAGATCTAGGATTATTATATAGAGATTGCGGAAGACACTACACGCAAAATTATAACGAAATAGCAAAAAAATATTTTGATTTAGCTTGTCAAAACGGAATAAATAAATCTTGCAAAACAGATACAAAAGCTATTTATTAATCCATTAAATAAGAAATTAGCTATTTCAAAGTAATCAAATCAAGCGGATTTATATGATAATTTTGCTGCGTAACTTCAAAAGTCAGTTCCGAATTTATCCGTCCTAAAACATAACCCTTTTTTATGCTACTTCCTACTTTTATGGTCGGTGCGATTTGGCTTAAATGCGCATAAATCGTATGAATTCCACCCGAATGCTCCAAAATCACAACCTTATCAAGCACGGCAGTATCTTTGGCGAAAACAACTTTTCCAGCCAAAACGCTTTTTACCTGCGTATCAGAGCTTTTTGAACCAAGCACGATATTTTCGTTAAAAATTTTAATATTATAAACAGGATCGTTATAGTTTCCAAAATTTCGCTTAACATAAGCCCCGCTTATCGGTGATATAGTTTTCGCACCTGTGTATTTTTTAACCCTACTTGCTTGATAGCTAGAACCGTATTGCTTCACCTTTTTATCGATTTTGGCAACTCTTTGGTCTTCTATTACAGACTCAGGCTCACTTGGCGGTAAAATTTCTTCTACTTTTTTGCCAGTTCTTTTTGCCTGTTCTTTGGCTTTTTCTTCGGCTTTTTTTCGCTCTTTTTCTAGTTTTGCTAGGCGTTCTTTTTCTGCTTTTTCAGCTTTTTCTCGCTCTTCTTTATCATTTATGATTTTAAGCTCTTCTAACGCTTTGCGAATTTCGTCTTGTTCGTTGCTAAGTTTTTCAAGTTTTTTAGCATATTCGTCTTTGTTTTTTTTCAAATTTGCTAGTTTTTGCTCTTGGAGTTTGCGTTTTTGGCTCAAATCATCTTTTTTCTTGTTGTAATCTTGCATACTAGCTTTTATAGTTTGTATCTTTTTATCTTGCTCGTCGATTAAATTTTTATTATTTTCATAATCTTTCATAAGTGCGCTAAGCTCATTAGACATTATATCGCCTAGCAAATTTAGCACCTCATCGGCGATGATACTATCGCTACTTTTGGTTAAATTTATATCACCAACCAAATCAAAAGAAAGCTCTTTTGAAATCGCATCGATGATTTTGTTTTCCAAATCGCTTTGAGTATTTAGCAAAAAGGCGTTTTGCGAATTTAGTTTTTCTATCTCTTTTTCTTCACTTGCGTGTTTTTCTTGAAGCTCTAAAACTATCTTCGAAAGCTCTTTTAACTCGCCGTCTTGCTTTTTGGCGTCATTTTGTTCTTTTAAAATTTCGTCTGCGATTTCATCTATTTTTTGGCTAAGTTTTTTCTCTTCCTTTTGTGATTTTGCCAAATTTTGCGTGGTTTGTTCGATTTTATCTTTTGTATTTGGTGCTGAAAATACCAAATTTAGAGCAAATGCTAGAAATAAAATCTTTTTCATTGTTTTTTACTTCCGCTTTCGATCATAACTAAACTAACCGCAATCAGCGATAAAACAATCGCAATGCCAAAAAGCACAAGTCCGTCATAAGGTAAATTTATCGCTACATTCAAATCGGCTATGCTTTGCATGGTATTTGTAAAAAGCTCCCAACTTGGCAAAAATAGATAAAACACTATTACAATCAAAGTCGCTATCACGCTATCTACGACCGCCATGCGATAAAGTTTTCCACTTTTGATGATAAAACTTGCGCCAAATAAATCCATAATCTCAATGCGAGATTTATGCTCATACGCCCAAATTCGCATTTGTTTATAAATCAACATTAGCCCCAAAAGCACGATTAAAAGGGCAAATCCATAAACCAAACTTTTTAACAAAAGCAAAATTTTAAAAATATCATCATGGGTTTTTTTGAAAATTTCAACCCTGTTTAAATCGCCTATATTTTTAAGTTTTTCTTCGATGATTTCAAGTTCCCTTGAATTCGGAAACGACGAGAGTTTTACGCTATAAAATTTAGGCAAATTTTTATTTAAATTTGCCAAATTTTCATTTGAAATTCGCCCTTTTAATCTATCTGTTATGGTTTTTGTGCCGATTTGAGATATACTTGCGACTTCTGGCGCTACTTCTTTTATAGCTTCTAAACTAAGCTCGTTTTTTGCTACCAAAACTATGTTGTATTCGTTTTGAATAGAAATTTCGTAGCTTTTTATCAAATTATTTATAAAAACGCCGAACTGAACCGAAAATAAAAGCGCAACAAGCGAAATAATCACGCCAAAATGTGTTTTAATTGATTTCATAAACTTTTGCGTCCTTTATCTCAAAATGTCTATACGCAAAACGAAGCGTAGCCGGTCTTTTGTGCGTAACTACAACCACGCACGCACCCCAAGCTTCCCTTGCCGAGCGAAGCAAACGCCAGATGATTTCGCTTGATCTATCATCAAGGTTTCCTGTCGGCTCGTCGCAGATTAAAAGTTGTGGATTGTGCGCTAAGGCTCTTGCCATCGCCACTCGTTGCTGTTCGCCACCAGAAAGCTCCATAGGAAATTTATCGGCTTTATGCAAAAGTTCGATATGTTTTAAAAGCTTTTCTGCTTGACTTTTGCAAACTTGTGGTGATTGCCCCATTATCATTAACGGAAGCATTATGTTTTTTTCGATAGTCCATTCATTTATCAAGCGATAATCTTGAAAAATAATGCCGATTCGTTTGCGTAAAATTCGAAGCCCACTTGCACTAATATCTTTTAAATCGCACAAACAAACATTTAAATAACCGCTTTTTATGCCAATTCCGCCGTAAAATGACTTTAAAAGTGTGGATTTACCGCTTCCGCTAAGTCCTGTTATAATAACGAAATCATTTACTTTTATGCTAAGATCGGCTTCACTAATAATATCAATGTCGCGTTCATAACCAAGTGTGAGCTTTCTAGCCGTGATTATATCGGGTTTTTCGTCGTTTAAATACTGCGTTGCCATTTTTCTAGTATCTCCGTAACTTTTTTATGCGCTTTATAGGTTTGTTTTACTGCCAAAGGAAATTTGATAAAATATGACGAAAAATCATCGCCGATAACCAAATAGCATTGTTGTGGCAAATCAAAAGCACCAAGCGAAACTCTTATAAAAATTTTCTCATCGTTTTTGTAAATTTCTTCAAAATGCACAAAAAAATCATCGCCCTTAAAGGCTTCATTTGTGAAATTTTTATAAATTTTATCTTTGTCAAATTTTGGAAATTCCAAAACAAAATTCTCTTTTAAATCGTCCGAAATTTGCGAATTTTCAAAGATAAAATCAAAAATATCTTTATCCATTTTTTTCCAGCGATCTTCATATTTGCTTGAAATTTGCAAATTTTGATTTTTAAAAAACTCGCTTTTGCCAAATTCGCTAAATTCGCCAAAAATTTCTTTTGCAAATTCAAAATATAGCTCACTATCGGTTCTAAGCTCGAATTTACCGCCAATTTTGAGCGTTCTAACGCACTCTTTTGCAAATTCGTGCGAAATCACTCTTCGGTGCGGCGCATCGTCCCAAGGGACGGGAAAATGAAGAAAAATTTTATCAATTAAATTTGAATCAATCATACTTAGCAAAATCCTAGCGTCTGTGTTTATCAAAGCGACATTTTGCAAATTTTCTTTGATTGCTAGTTTTGCGACCTGCTCGATTGCAGGTTTGTAAATTTCGATGCCGATTACCAATGTATCGCTATTTTGTCTAGCTTGAAAAAGCAAATGTCTGCCAGAACCAAAGCCGATTTCGATAAAAATTTTGTTAAATTTGTGCGCTTTTATCAAATTTAAAACTTCGTTTTCATCTAAAATTTTTGTCGTCTTTTCTATCAAAGATTTGTTTTTAAAAGCAAAAGATTCACTTACGATTTCATCGCAAAATTCATCTTTGAAAATTTGCAAAGCTTTTTGCAAATGCCCTATTTTAGCTGGTTTGCTAACCTTTTCACCTTTTACGATAAATTTATCGCCGCTTGGTTTAAGAGTGATAAAAAACTCGCTATCAAAGCTTTTTGTGTGGATTAAATCTAATTTTCTACCATTTATCAAAGATAAAAATTCCGTTTCACCCAAGCGAAACGGAAAATTTAGCTCTTTGATTTTTTTTGCTATGAAATTTGGCATTAATTAACTTCAACGCTTAGTGAATTTGAAGCTGGCGAAGTTACGCCGTATTCATCGACGCCATAAACTTTGTAATAATAAGTCTTGCCTTTTTCGATATTTGTATCACTAAACGAATTTCCGCCCATGACTTCGAATTTCTCATCAGGCACCATACCTAGAATTTGACTTTTTTCAATGTGATATTTTACAACTCTTGTATCAGAATTTTCCCAAACTATGCGAACAGCCTTGCCTTCTTGTGTTACGCTTTGAAGCGATGGTGCATTTGGTGCATCTAGCGTTTGACCTTTTACCGCTTCGCCTTTTGGACTTTCAAGTCCGTCTTTATCTACTGCCGTTACCTTATAAAATCTTACTCCGCCGTTATCATCGATATAATCATCATAGCTATTTGCCGTAGTTTCGCCAAGTATCGTGAAAGGCAAATACTCATTTCGTGAGCTATAAACTCTATAAGTTTTAAAGTCTTCTGCTGTCGTGCCAACCCAAGAAATGTTAATTCGTTTTGGCAAATTTGAACTTGCCGTTACTTGGCTAACGCCGTTTGGCAAATTTTTTGTTGTGGCTTGAAGTATTTCGCTTGGTTTTGAAAGTTCGCCGCTAGCGGTTTTTACAAAAATTCTATACTCATAGCTTTGTCCGCTACCGACTTTATCGATATATTCAGCACTTAATCTGCCATCTACTTCGGCTCTTTTGCTCCAACTTTGGCTACCTAGACTTCTGCGTTCTATGACATAAGATTTCACACGCAAATCAGGGTGTGGTCGCCAAATGATTTTTATGCGTTCAGGCAAACCATAAATCGCTTGTGCAAACGGAACTGAATCCATTAGTTTTGTAGTGCTTGCGACCGTTACCGGCGCACTCTCTGATACTGCACCGCCGCCGTAGGTTTTAACCACATATTTATAAGTTGTTTCAGGTGCTAATTTTGTATCGACAAAGTGAGTTGAGTATTTATCTTTGACGATTGCTACGCGTTTCATCTCGCCGCCGTTCATCTCGGCTCTAAAAATTTGAAATCCTTGAACATCGCTGTATTCGGCATAGCTTGGCCATTCAAGTCCGATTTCAGTCGTTCCGCTTATGGTTTTTACATTTGTTACTTGTGGTAAATTCGCATTTACACTCGCAGTATCTGGGCTAGTGTTAGCGCAACCTGCTACAAATAAACTCAAAGCTGCGCTCAATGTTAGTCGGTAAAATTTTCTCATAAATTTCGTCCTTTTTAGCTGATTTTGCTATCAAATTTTCAAATTCTTTTGGCAAATTTGCCGTTATTTTTAGCATTTCGCCCGTTCGCGGGTGCGTAAAATAAAGCAAATATGCGTGTAGGAAAATTCGCTCAATTTTATCATTTTGGCTCTTAAATCCATATAAAGTATCGCCTAAAATGTGGCGATTTAGACTTGCTAGATGAACTCTGATTTGATGAGTTCTGCCTGTAAAAAGTTTTGCGCCGATTAGGTTAAATCCTGCTTCGCTATGCAAATTTACAAACGCACTTTTTGCAAATCTTGCATCACTCGCACTTTGGCTAAGGACTGCCTTTTTTAGGCGGTTTGACGGACTTCGTCCGATGAAATTTTCTATCACGCAATCATCTTTTAAGGCTAAATCCGTCATCGCTAGATAAATTCGCCCCATTGATTTATCACTTAGTTGTTCGCTTAAATTTGCATGGGCAAAGTTTGTTTTAGCCATCACCAATGCCCCGCTTGTGCCTTTATCAAGGCGATGAACGATTCCGGCGCGAATTTCGCCGTTAATCGTCGAAAGCGTGTAAGAATTTTGCTTTAACCAATCCACAAGCGTCGGCTCTTTTACGCTTGGTGCGCTATGAACGACTAAATTCGCAGGTTTATTAATGACAAGCAAATCATCATCTTCGTATAAAATTTCAACCGAAAAATCGCAAATTTGCTCTTCGCTATTTTTTTGCTCTGTTTTTGGGTAAAAAATTTCAATACTATCGCCGAAATTTAGCTTAAAAGATGGCTTTGAAATCGCCTTTTGATTTACAAAAACTGCGTTTGATTTTATCAAATTTGCTATTTGATTTCTTGAAATTTGCAAATTTGCACTTAAAAAAATATCAAGTCTTTGCGAATTTGTCGCTATAAATTTATCCAAATGAAACCTTTTTTCGTTATAATTTCGCCAAAAAATATTTTAAGGATTTCCTTGTTTAAAATTGACAAAAGCATTTTAGCACATTTTGATTTTATACAACCTTTGTTAATTTTGCCGATTATTATTTTATCGCATATTTTGATAAGCGAAGCAAATGAAACACTGGCGATGAAGCAGTATGTTTATTTTGGTGTCGGCTTTGTTGTTTTTGTGATTTTATTTTTATTTCCGCTTAGAAAATTTTTATATCTCATACCGATTTTTTACTGGATAAATATCATCTTGCTTTTAAGTGTCGAATTTTTCGGCGTTAGCAAACTAGGCGCAAAGCGTTGGATAGAAATTCCGTTTGTGCATTTCACGCTTCAACCAAGCGAACTGATGAAACCCGCTTTTATATTGATGTTGGCGTATTTGATTAGAAAAAATCCGCCCGGCGAAAACGGATATAATCTAAAAGAATTCGCAAAAATCAGTTTTTATATTTTATTGCCTTTTATTTTGGTTGCAAAAGAGCCCGATTTAGGCACTGCGTTGATACTTTTTTTAACGGGATTTGCCGTTTTATTTGTCATCGGCGTCGATAAAAAAATTTGGCTGACTATCGTTTTGGCAGTAGGTCTTGCTTCGCCTATTATTTATGAAAGTTTGCATGATTATCAAAAAAAGCGAATAACCGATTTTATTAGCGAAGAGCCGTCTTATCAGGTCAAACAAGCAATAATTGCTATCGGAAACGGCGGAATTTACGGCAAGAGCAAAGACGAAGCCACACAAACGCACTTTAAATTTTTACCAATTTCTACAAGCGATTTTATTTTTGCCTATCTTATCGAAAGGTTCGGCTTTGCGGGAGCTTTGTTTGTGATGAGTTTGTATATGCTTTTGATAATGCACCTTTTAAGTCTAAATTTTCATTTTAAAGAAGATCCGCTCTTGCGGGTTTTTGCCACAGGCGTGGCGTGTTTGATATTTATTTACGGCGGAGTTAATATCTCTATGGTTATCGGTTTTGCGCCTGTTGTGGGCGTTCCGCTACCTTTTTTTAGCTACGGCGGAAGTAGTTATATAACATTTGCTTGTCTATTTGGAATTTTGCAAAATTTAATAACATTTCGTATAAAAGATGCCTACGAAACTACGCATATTAGGTTATAGTGCGTTTGCGATAGAATTTAGCCTAGCTTTGTGGCGATTGTTCGAAAAACTCGCTCAAACGCACCACCAGTGCAGTTTTTCGCTCGTTTTTCTCCAAAACAAGCGAAGTGTTTTTTCGCATAGCGAAAAATGTTTCCTTGAAAACACCACAAATCGTCGGCATAAATTTATCAAATTTGCATTGAATTATTTTGCGAATTTGAAAAAATTTAAACAAGGATATAAATTTGGAAATCGTTGAAAATTGGAATTTCAATAGAAAAAAATTTGAAAATACAAATAAAAGAAATTACGATGTAGAACCGTTAATTTTACGAAATTATAGGGGAGTTTCTTACCTTTATATTATACTTAGTTTCATACTTTATCTTTACACAACTATGATTTTTTTGGCATCATACGAAGCTATTCATATTGACTTTAATCAGAAATTGCAAAGACTTATCATTTGGGCTTTGGTTTATGTAGCATTTTTAATAATTCCGTTTTTGATAATCGTATTTTCAAAAAAGCGTTATATCAAACTCAATCATAGAAAAAAAGCGGTATATTGTTTTAGCGATTTAACTCCATATAAAAATTACCCTTTGATTGGACGAGTGGAATTTGTTTCAGTATATCACGCAACTATGGAGATGAAGTGGGTGATTTTAATCTTTTGTGCGATAATGTTTTTAAATGGCTTTGACTTTGAGACCATCATATCGCTAATTTTGGCAGGTTTAGCCCTTGCTATGAGTATTTTACACGATATTTTATTTCGTATGCTAATCTACATAAAATCGAATAAAAGCCTTAAAAATTTTTGGAAATACTCCCAAAAAATGGTAATTGACATAGGTTGGCAAAGAATTCCACATGTCAAAAAAGAAGGTGCGACACTTTACTTTTTTAGCGAAAAAGACCATGACGAGTTAAAAGAATATTTCCTTGCGGTTCTTAACATAGATTTAGATAATGACATTGAAGGCGCTAAATTCTTTTACTAAAATAAAATTTGATAAAAATTAGCACTAAATTTATTAAATTCGCAAAATTAAATGACAAATGCCGACGATTTTTCGCCAAACTCACGAAATTTAGTGAGTTTGACGAAAAAGCTAGGCTAAATTCAATGACAAATTCACGCTACAACATTTGGAAATTCAAAAACCACTCTTCCGCTTTTTATGGTCAGCACACACGCACCTTTTAGCTCTTTGCCAAATAGTGGCGAATTTTGCGATTTTGACTTGTTGATTTTTTCATCATAAATGTATTTTAGTTCAGGGTCGATTATAGCTATGTCGGCTAGTTTGCCAACGGCGATTTCGCCTTTGTCTTTCAAATTTAAAAGTTTTGCAGGGTTATACGAAGTTAAAAAAACCATTTTTTCTAGGCTGATTACGCCGTCTTCCACCAAACGCAAAGTCAAAGGAACTAGCGTTTGAAGCCCTAAAATTCCAAACGGCGCTTTGTCAAATTCGACAAATTTATCGTCCCAGCTGTGCGGTGCATGGTCTGTGGCGATAACATCGATTAAGCCGTTTTTTAAGCCCTCTCGCATAGCCGTTACATCGGCGTTCGTGCGAAGTGGCGGTGACATTTTGAAATTCGTATCATAGCCCATAAGTTCGCTCTCATCGTATGTGAAGTGGTGTGGCGTAACTTCGCAGGTTACATTAATTCCTTCTTCTTTGGCTTGTTCGATGAGTTTTAGCGACCACGCTGAGCTTACATGCGCCACATGCAGGTGTCCGCCCGTTTTTTTGGCTAACAAAATGTCGCGCGAAACCATAATCTCTTCTTTTTCACTTGCCATGCCTTTTAGCCCTAAAATGGCACTTACCTTGCCTTCGTTCATCACTCCGCCACGACAAAGTGAGCAGTCTTCGCTGTGATTTGAGACAAACGAGCCAAAGTGCGCCGTGTATTCGAGTGCTTGTCGCATGACCGAGCTATCGGTTACGGGAAGTCCGTCGTCGCTAAAAGCTACACAACCAGCTTCTAGCATTTCGCCCATTTCGGTTATGCGTTCGCCTTTAAAGCCTTGCGTTATCGCACCAAACGGCAATAAATCGATAAGTCCGCGTTTTTTTGCTTTTTCTATCATCGCTCTTGTGATTGCAGCGTTGTCATTTACGGGCTTTGTGTTAGCCATAGGAAGTGCCGTTGTTACGCCACCTGCGACGGCTGTTTCGCTACCCGTGATAACATCGTCTTTATACTCAAATCCCGGATCTCTAAAATGCACATGCATATCTATAAGTCCGGGCATGACGAATTTGCCCGTTGCGTCGATGATTTTATCGGCATTAGGCTCGTCTTTTGTAAGTGAGACAATTCTGTCATTTTCTATTAAAACATTGATTTTTTCGCTTTTGTCATGGTTTATAACCGTGCCGTTTTTTATCAAAATTTTCATTATTTGTTCCTATTTAAATTTAGTGTGTGAAGCACCGCCATACGCATTGCCGTGCCGTTTTCGACTTGATCTAATATGCAGGTAAATCGTGGGTCATCAGCCACATCTGAATTTATCTCCACGCCCCGATTTATAGGACCTGGGTGCATGATGATGACGCCGTCTTTGGCGTGGAGCATTTTTGATTTTGTTAAGCCAAAAAATTTGCTGTATTCTTTCACGCTCGGAAAACTTGGTTCGCCATCTTGCCTTTCAAGCTGAATGCGAAGCATGATGATGACATCGGTGCCTTCGACGGCTTCTTCCATGCTTTTGCAAATTTGGCAACCAAACGCATCGCAATCTCGCATCATCATCGGCGGTCCAAAAAGTTTCACGCTAATGCCTAGTTTTCTCATCGCCCAAATGTTTGACCTTGCAACTCTACTTTTAAAAATATCGCCGATGATAGCGACCGTAAGCCCATCAAATTTGCCCTTAGCTTCGTAAATCGTAAATAAATCTAGCAATGATTGCGTCGGGTGCTCGTTTAAGCCGTCCCCTGCATTGACAATCGAAGCGTCGCAGTTTGCGGCGATGAATTTTGGCACACCTGAGCTTTCGTGACGAACGACGAAAATATCGCTACGCATGGCTTGCATATTTTTTATCGTATCGATTAGCGTTTCGCCTTTTTTGGTACTACTTGAACCTGCGCTGAAATTTATAGCGTCCGCTCCAAGGCGTTTGGCGGCGATTTCAAATGAAATTCTAGTTCTAGTGGAATTTTCAAAAAAAGCGTTAATAACGGTTTTTCCGCGAAGCGAATCTGTTTTTTTCACAGGTGTGCGATTTAACGCCTTAAATTCCTTAGCCAACTCAATAAATGAAAAAATGTCTTCTTTGCTTAAATCTTGCATACTTAAAAGGTGTTTAAGTTTGTAACTCATCTGATTTCCTTGCGAGTTTTGAATTTTGTAATTTTATACAATTTTATCTGATAGGCTGATAAATTTTGCGAATTAAATTTGGTAAATTTTCTTTGCAAAATTTTTAGATTGAATTATTTTGGTCATTGTTACACGGCGATTGCCACGAAACTGCTACGCAGTTTCTCGCAATGACAAATTAAACAAATTTATTTGATTTTATAAAAATATTGGGACAGAATAAGCGTAGTAAATTTAAAAAATTCATTACCAAATTTGAAGACCAAATGCCGACGATTTGGCTTGTTTTGAAGTGTTTTTCGAGTGAGATAAGGCTTTGTGCCTATCGAACGAGAAAAACACGAAATCAAGCCAAAGCTAGGCTGAATTCAATTTAAATTTTTAAACCAAATGCCGACGATTTCGCGCCGAATTTGCATAAGATAAGACTTATTTCGTCTATCGTTGCAAATTCGGCGTGAAAGCTAGGCTAAATTCAATTTAAAATTCGCTAAACACTAGCGTTTGCAAGCATTAGTTTTATTCTGTTTTCTTGATTTACCGCACTTGCACCCGGATCATAATCAATCGCTGCTATGTTTGCGTCTGGAAAATTTTCTTTGATTTTTCGCACCATGCCACGAGCTATGATATGATTTGGCAAACACCCAAAAGGCTGAGCGCAGACGACATTTTCTATGCCGTGGCTTACAAATTCGACCATTTCAGCAGTTAGCAACCAGCCTTCGCCCATTTTTACGCCATGACTAATATAGCCATCGGCTGCCTTTCGCACCGTGCCAAACGGCGTAGGAGCGCGAAATCCGTAGTTTTTGATAAGCGAAATTAGCCTTGCTTGGATAAATTCGATTGTTTTTGCCACTGCAAATGACGCATAATACGCTGTTCCGCCCTTGCCGTAAAGTTCTTTGTCATAAACAGCATCATAAATGCAAGTTAGCACAAAATCCATAAGCCCCGTATTTACGGGCTCTGCGTTTTCTTTTATGAGATATGAATTTAATCCGTTATTGCCAATTGGCGAGTATTTTAGATAAATTTCACCCACAATGCCGACTTTTACCTTTTTTTCGTCGCTTCTGTCGATTTTAGCGAAATTTGAAAGTATAAATTTAAAGTTTTTTCGCAACCTAAAAAAGCTTTTTTTAGCCACCAAATCGCAAATATGATTTACACAAAGTTCAAAAATTTCATCGGTAAAATCTGGCTTTTTTTCATAAGGTTTGCATTGATTATAAAGGCACATTAGCAAATCGCCGTAAAAAATGGCTCCAAAAAACCTAAGCAAGGCTTTTTTCGAAAGCACAAATTCATTTTCATCAAGTGAGCTAAAATTCAAAGAAATCACAGGAACATAAGAAAAACCGCTATCTTCAAGTGCTTTGCAAAGCAAATTTATATAATTACTCGCTCTACAACCACCACCCGTTTGCGATATTAGTAAAGCGACTTTGTGTGTATCAAATTCACCGCTTTTTAGTGCGTCTATAAACTGCCCGATGACAAGGAGTGCCGGATAACACATATCATTATGAACGCTTTTTAAGCCCTCTTCTACGATATTTTGGCGATTTTCTGATAGCAAAATGCTTCTGTATCCATCGGCTGCTAAAACGCCTTGCATAAAGCGAAAATGCGGATCTATCATCGTGGGGATTAAAATCGTATGAGTTTCTTTCATATCTTTTGTAAATTTGGCAAACACTATTTTCCTTTTTTTGCTGATTTTGATCGCTCAAAAATGGCAGCTTTTAGGCTTCGTAAGCGAATTTTTACAGCTCCCAGATTTGTAACTTCATCGATTTTTAATTGCGTGTAAATTTTACCTTTTTTAGCGAGCATTTCTCTAATCTCATCGCTTGTAATCGCATCTATCCCACACCCAAAGCTTACAAGCTGAACAAGTTCAAGATTATCAAATTTGGCTACGAAATTTGCCGCATTATACATTCTAGCGTGATAAGTCCATTGATTTAAGCTTTTTGTTTGGACTTTTTCAAGCGGTAAGCAATCTTCGCTAAGCACGACAAAGCCGATTGAATTTAGATATTTATCGATTCCGTGGTTTATAAATTTATCTATATGATACGGACGAGAAGCCAAAATAACGGCATTTTGGTTGTTTTCTATCACGCTTTTTAGCGTTTCTTCACCTTTGGCTTTAATAGCCATTTTATAGCGTTCTAGCTCGTCTTTTCCGTGATAAGCAGCATTTTTAATCGCTTCAAGACTAAATTTAAAACCAAATTTTTCAAATTCTTTTTGTAAAACACCAGAAGCAAACTCAGAATCATTTAAATCAATATGTGGATAGATAAATTTAGTATCTTTTAAGGCTAATACATTTGCTTTTATGAGTTCTGGGTAATACGCTACCACAGGGCAATTATAGCAGTTTTCGCTAATTTTTTCGTCCAAATTATAGCTCATACAAGGATAAAATATAAAATCAACTTCTTTTTTAAGCAGGTCATAAATGTGTCCGTGCGTGATTTTAGCAGGATAACACACCGTATCAGAAGGAATTGACTGGCTTGATTGAAACAAAAGCTCTTTTCTAGGACGGCTTGAAAGCACTACGCTAATGCCTAAATTTTCAAAAAATTTCGCCCAAAACGGAAGCATTTCATACATATTTAGGACAAACGGAATTCCGACTTTTAGCTGCCCTTTTTGTGGGAGTTTTTTATATGTTTTTAAAAGCTCGTTTTTAAACTCAAATAAATTTGGCAAATCGCTTTTTAGCTCACGCCCAGCCCCTCTTTCGCATTTATTTCCTACTATAAATTTACTTCCGTCATTGAAAATATTAATCGTTAATGCACATTTATTTGTGCAGAGTTTGCATGAACCAAATTCACTTTTATGTGTGAAATTTCCAAGCTCATTAGCAGGGATTAAATTTGAATGAGTTATGGCATTATTTTTAGCAAAAAGTGCGGCTCCGTAAGCTCCCATAATCTCGCTAATATCGAGCCTTATGACATTTTTATTAAGCTCTTTTTCAAAAGCTCTTAGCACGGCATCATTTAAAAAAGTGCCACCTTGAACCACGACATGTTCGCCCAAATCATCGGCACTTCTAGCTCTAATTACCTTATAAATAGCGTTTTTAATAACGCTTATTGCTAGACCCGCGCTTATATCTTCTACGCTCGCTCCGTCTCTTTGGGCTTGTTTTACAGATGAGTTCATAAAAACCGTGCAACGACTTCCTAATTTTGCTGGATTTTTTGCAAACAACGCCATTTTTGCAAATTCGCCAATCTCATATCCGAGCGAATTTGCAAACGACTGCAAAAACGACCCACAACCAGAGCTACACGCTTCATTTAATACGATAGAATCAATAGCTCCGTCTTTTATAGAAAAACATTTTATATCTTGACCGCCAATGTCGATGATAAAATCGACATCCCTATTAAAATGCTTTGCTGCGCTGTAATGTGCTATGGTTTCAACTATGCCATAATCAAATTTAAAAGCCGCTTTTATAAGCTCTTCGCCGTATCCAGTTACGCCACTACCTTTTATTTTAATTCGCTCCCCACAAAGCGAATAAATTTTTTTAAGTTCCGGCAGTAAAATCGAAATCGGATCGCCTTTATTTGATGAATAAAATTTATACAACAGCTCGTTATTTTGCCCAATTAGTGCGATTTTAATCGTAGTTGAACCACAATCTACGCCTAAATAAGCATTTCCGCTGTATGTCAAAATATCTGTTTTTTCCACACTTGCCTTAGCATGGCGAGCTAAAAACTCATTATATTCAAATTCATCTTTGAATAGTGCAGGTTCCGAATTTGCAATCTCTTTATATGGTTCATTTTTTAGCAAATTTAAAATATCTTCTAAATTTTGCTCTTTTGCACTATCTTTTGCATAAAGCGCACTGCCAAAAGCCACAAAATAAGGTGCTAGTTCCGGAAAATTTGAATTGCTTTCATCTAAATTTAACGCTTTTTTAAAGCTTTCTCTAAGTCCTTGTAAAAAATATAACGGACCACCTAAAAATAGGACATTTCCTTTAACTTCCCTACCTTGTGCAAGTCCGGAAATCGTCTGTTCGACGACTGCATTAAAAATACTCGCACTTATATCTTCTTTACGAACGCCTTGATTTAAAAGCGGCTGAATATCACTTTTAGCAAAAACTCCACACCTTGAAGCAATCGGATAGATTTTTTCATAACCAAAACTTAGTTTATCGAGCATAGCTAGGCTAATATTTAGCAAATTTGCCATCTGATCGATAAATGCACCCGTTCCACCGGCACAAGAGCCGTTCATTCGCTCTTCTACGCCGCCTGTAAGAAATAAAATCTTAGCATCTTCTCCGCCAAGCTCGATAACGACATCAGTATTTGGAAATGCCTTTTTTACGCCAAGAGAAGTAGCAAAAACCTCTTGAACGAAGTCGATATTACAGCTTTTTGAAATACCAAGTCCTGCTGAGCCTGTGATAGCAACATAGAATTTAGAATTTGCAAATTTATCTTTTAAAAACGAAAGTGTTTGAGATACGGCAAATTTGGGCTTTGCAAAGTGGCGATCGTAGCTTTTGTGTATAATTTCGCACTCTTTATTTAGCAAAACTGTTTTAACAGTGGTAGAACCGACATCTATACCTAAAAAGTATTCCATTTTCTCCGCTTATATTAAAATTAGGAATAATTTTATCTAAATTAAATTAAAAAATATTAAATCCTGTTCGAATTTTACCAAATTTATGAAAAATTTAGCTAAATTTGTTACAAATTTAAACATTTTTTTAGTTATTTTAATGCCTCTTTTACTTCATCATTTGCCATATCTATACTCCAAACAGGCTCCCAAACGAGATTTATCTCGCACTCTTTTATGCCATTTGTTTCAAGCGTAGCTCTTTTGACCCACGAAAGCAAAAAATCATGCAAAGGGCAAGACTTTGTTGAAAGTGTCATCGTAATAACTGCTTTTTTATCGACTACTTCCACGCCATAAATGAGACCCAATGAAACCAAATC
The DNA here is from genome assembly GCA_017469645.1 of Campylobacter sp. GTDB lineage: Bacteria > Campylobacterota > Campylobacteria > Campylobacterales > Campylobacteraceae > Campylobacter_B. The sequence goes on from JAFUFY010000041.1 coordinate 38,733, forward strand.
AAAGCCCATTTCAGGATCAACCACGCTTTTTAAATTTTCATAAATTTTATCTTTCATAAATTTCCTTTAAATTTGATAAATTTTAAGATATTAAAAACATTGATTAAAAACAAAATTACGCTAATTTCAAGTGATAAAAATGCTAAATTTTTCCACCCAAAACAGCCAAAAATCACACCAAAAATGTTTAAAATAAGTGCCGTGTAAGCAAATTTTGCATTTACCATCTCAGTTAATAATGGCACTTTTATTTTTCCAGCAAACGGCGATATATAGTGATACCAAACTAAAAATGCTAAAATTTTATAAGCATGAGCCACTATAAAAGGATAAAAAAATCCAAAACCAACTAAATTTAAAAAAATCTCAAAATCATAATCCCACAAAAGTGCGAATTTCACGCAGTATCCGCACACTAAAATCAAACAAAAAATCGCCCAAAAAATATTTAAATTCCAATAATCATAAGCTTTTCTAGCCCTTTTAAAAAGTATGTAAAGAGCCTGAAAACAAAAGCAAAGCACGGCTAAAAGTGCAAAAATAGCATGAAAATTTATAAAAATTCCGCCAAGTATATAAAAACCTACGCCAAATTTGGCTACGATAAATTTGAGATTATGTGAGAGTGAAAACATCGGAAGCAAAACGCAAGAACTTGCCAGTATCACAAAATATAACACCCCAAGTGCAAAATAAATGTGATATATAAAAAGCAAATCGAAGTCTAAATTTAATGAAACGCCGCTTAAAATCAGCGTTAAAAAAAGTCCGCAAAGTATCGTAAAAGCTAGAAAAATTCCTGCTAATAAAAGCGTAAATTTAGTAAAATTAAAACCCTTTACGCCTTTAAAACTTAGCAAAAATCCCACGCAAAAATAAAACAAACTTAAAAATAAAATTCCGCCAAAAAGCCAAATAAGATCAAAATTTGGAATAAATTTAATCAAATTTAGCCCTATTTTCAAACTCCAATCTACAATTTTTGAAAACTCCAAATCCGCACCAAAAAACGACAAGCAAAACAGCAAAAGAGCAATATTGAAAATAATTTGATTTAAAACGGCAAATTTAATAATACCAAATTTACTCTCTAAAACAACGCTTGTGAGCTGATAAAGTGAGCCGATGATGATATTTAGCACAAATCCAAGCAAGAAAAAATGCACCACGCCGATACTATTTGGCGAGAAAATAAAAATATCGCTAAAATAGCTTTGCCACAAAATTAGCGGAGCAAAAAACAAAAACAAAAAGCCGAAAATAAAATAACCGCAAACTATCTTAAATGGCGGAGCGAACGAATTTAGCATTTTTTATCTTTTTAATTTGAAAAATTTAGTTGAATTTGTAAATTCAACTAAATTTTAGAGCGTTTTATCCGTGGCAAGTTACATTTGTATCGTAGTTTTGGGCTTGTTCGCCTTTTTTTAGACTAAAAACTACTTTTACATTGCCGTCATCTAAATCTGCGCTTTCCACATCAAATTTATCTTCAATTTTTGGGATTAGCCCTTTTGGAAAATGCATATTTATCATCACGACTTTTGTATTTTCATCTTTTACCAAATTTAAAGCAGCAAGAGCATTTATCATAGGCTCAGGACAACCTGTTTTGCTAGTGTCAAATCCGATGAAATTCACGCTATTTTCGCTAGTTTTAAAAAACGGCACAGTGGCATTTTGGGCATTAAATTCTTCCCAATTTTTAAAGTAATTCATATTTTTCCTTTATGTTAAATTTTAAAAATTATAATTAATACAAAAGTGAATTTCATTGACATAAATCAAGATTTTATAAATTTAATCTATCTAAATTTTTAGCAAATTTTAGATAATCCATAATCAATTTATCAAATTTATCTCTTGTTGATTTTGGCGAAAGTATTACAAAATCAGGAAACCAACGCCTTGTTAAGGGCATTAACATATCATCGCTACTTATGGTAAATTCAACCACTCGCCATGAATTTGGCAAAATTTCATCGGTTATTTTTTGCGATGTGAAAAAAGTTTTTTTCTCAAAAAATTTCAAAATTTCAGGCGAAATCGCCACTCGTACTAAAAACGGCTCTGCTTTATATCCATCGAAAAAAGTTTCTAAATTCTGAATAAAATTTTCTGTGTATTTATCAACATAAAAAGTTTGCTTTAAAAGCCTTATTTTGTCTATAAAATTTACACGCAAAATCTCAAATCCGCCGTTTTTATCGCATTCTCTAAGTGTTGCAACAGACCAATTACCTTTTGAATAAATAAGTTTTAAAATTTTTATATTATTTAATTTTTCATTGTTGTATTCTAAATTTACATATTTTTTAAATTTTATTGCTTGTTGAAGTTTGGCAAAAATATCCAAATTCGGAGTTTTTTCGTGTGGCGAACCTTTTATCAAAAAAATTTCGCTCAGCTCTTTTTCGAGTTTTTCATCAACTTTTTTGTGTGCAGAAGGCAAAAATTTACTAAAACCCGGATTTATAATATGAAGCAAATCGATAAGTTTTTCGCTTTCGTTTTGATATTTATTTGGATTAGTAAAAGTTTTGAAAAATTCGATATTTTTGCAAATATAAGTTCCTTTTGCAAGTCTTGCGATAAATTCTTCGCCAAAAATTTCTCGCAAATCTTTTACATATCGTCTAGCCGTGCGTGTTGAAATACCGGTTTGCAAGGCATAATCTTCGATAACAATTTCTTTTCCGCTTACAAATTCTTTTAGCAACTCTAAAATTTCAAAAACTTTTTTATTTGCCATGAAAAATCCAAATTTTAAAATTAAAAAAGAGCGGATAAAACCGCTCTTTTATTTTACCATAAACCTAGAACTTTCCACCAAATTCCGCCTATTATCGTCCAAATAAATAAATTTATCAGCGTTGTGATAAAACCTAGCCTCCACCACTCGTTTTGTGTGTTATAACCTGCACCAAAGATAATCGGTCCGGGTGCGCCGCCGTAGTGAGTAATCGGCATCATGAGATTGCTTGCATAAGCAAATACAAGTGCCACAAACACAGCAGGAGCTCCCGCTGCGATAGCAACTGCACCAAAAGCCGCATACATCGCAGTAATGTGTGCGGTTAAACTAGCAAATAAATAGTGCGAATAAACATAGATTAAAAGCAAAATTCCCATTATCAAAATCCAGTTTATATCGCCCATACCGCCTGCGACTGTGTCTGAAAACCACTTGATAAAGCCAAGTTTATTTAAACCACCTGCAAGTGCAATTAGCGCACCCATCCACATTAGCGTATCCCATGCGCCTTTTTCGCCAATGACATCGTTCCACTCTAAAATTTTTAGAGCAACCATAACACAAACCGCTATCATACCGACATTGGTCGCATTTATGCCTGTTAGGGTGCCGGTTGCCCATAAAAGCAATGAGCCGATAAAAACGCCTAGCATACATTTTTCACTTTTTTGCATAGGTCCGATTTTTGCAAGTTCGGCTTTTGCGATTTCCTTGCCTTGTGGAAATGCCTTTATTTCGGGCGGATAAATTTTATAAAGCACAAAGGGGATTATTATAAGCGAACAAATCGCAGGAACAATCGCACCAAGCGCCCACAATGTCCAGCTAATCTCAACTCCAAACGAGCTTAATGCCAAACTCGCAATCAGCGGGTTTCCTGCCATAGAAGTTAAAAACATACCATTTGTAATGGTATTTCCTTGCCAAAGCGTTTGCATAAAATATGCTCCCGCCTTTTTTCTACTTCCATCAGGCTCAGAACCTAACGCCTTAGCTAATGAATTTACGATAGGGAATAAAATTCCACCAGCCCTAGCACCACTACTTGGCATAGCAGGGCTGATAACCGCATCACTTATGACGATGGAGTAACCTAGCTTTAAGGTGCTATCTCCCAAAAGCGAGATGATTTTATACGCAATGCGCCTACCAAGCCCTGTTTTGATAAATCCGCGCGCTATCATATACGCGCTTACGATCAACCAAATAGTCGAATTCCCGAAACCAGCTAATGCTTCTGCTGGTTTCATCGTTTTAGTTAAAATCGTAATCGTAACACCGATAAAGGCAACCGCTCCTATTGGAAGTGGTTGTAAGATAAGACCTAAAATTGTGGCAAAAACTATGGCAAAAAGATGCCATGCTTGATCGCTCACAGCCTCAGGATGCGGACAAAACCATATAAGTATTCCGATAACAATGACTAGAATTCCTTTTGTAAGCTTATTCATAGCTTATCCTTTTTAAATTTATCCGAAGTATTTTTTACTATCTTCGATAACTCTATCTACAAAAGTAGCACTTAGCCCAATATATTTTTCAGGTTGCATAATTTCTTCCAAATCTGCCCTTGTAAAATACTTTCTAACTTCTTCTCTCTCCAACAAATCATCAATCACAGGTTTGCCGTCTGTGAAGGCTTTCATACAAACTTCATAAACGATTTCGTGTGCAGTTAAACGACCAAGCTTTTCGCCTAGGTGTAGCATTACGGCTTCGCTTAGCATTGCGCCTTTTAGTGCGTTTAGGTTGCGTTTCATATTTTGTGGATAAACAAGTAAATTTTCTAAAATATCGTTGATTTTTTCAAGCGCACCTGCGATTAAAATTGAACTTTTTGGGATAGCGTCCCATTCGACTGCCTCGCAACCCCAGTCGCGCTCGTTTTCGCACTCCATAGCCTCTACCATTAAAGGTGCTTGTGCGCGGACAATTTTAGTTAGAGCGATTACGCCCTCGCAAACTTGTGGATTTCGTTTATGTGGCATAGTAGAGCTTCCTACTTTTCCCATGAAAAACGGCTCTTCAACCTCGCAAATTTCAGTTCTTTGAAGACTTAAAATTTCTCTTGCGATGCGTCCGATTGTCCCTGCGATTATCGCTAGCGTAGATACATACTCAGCCATATGATCTCTGCTTGGATGCCATGAAATAACAGGAATATTTAAGCCTAAATCTTCCATCATAAGCTTTTGCATTTCTAAGCCTTTGCCCTCTTGGCTTGCCATAGTGCCGACTGCACCGCTTAATTGACCGACTAAAACTCTTGGAGTAATCTCTTTTAATCTATCAAGGCTTCTGCGAATTTCTTGCGCCCACATTGCAGTTTTAAAACCAAATGTAATAGGCAAGGCATGGATTACATGTGTGCGTCCAGCCATAACTGTGTTTTTGTGCTCGGCTGAAATTCTCAATGCTTCTTTGTAAGTTTTTTCTAAAAGTTTTTTGATGAGCGGCAAAGCTTCTTTGATTTGCAAAACCATACCGTTATCCATAATATCTTGGCTTGTCGCACCCCAATGCACGAATTCGCCACTATCATCGTCGAAGACTTTTTTAAATTCTTTTAGCAAAGGAACGATTGTGATAGAGCTTTTGTAGTTTTCACCTATCGCGTCTAAATCTAAAAGCTCGGCTTTGGCAAATTTTGTGATTTGCTCGGCGCGTCTTGGCTCGATAATGCCTAGTTTTGCTTGCGCTCTTGCAAGAGCAGCTTCGGTATCGAGCCACTTTTGCGCTTTGTTTTCGTCGCTGAAAATCTTTCTCATCTCTTCGCTGACGAACATAACTCTAAAAACTCTACTATCTACTACACCTGATGCCATTTCGCACTCCTTAAAAAGAAATTTGTTTTTCTAATTTTCTTGGCAAAATTTTACTGAATAAAAATGTCAGAAATTGTCCGTTTGGATTTAAAAATTTTAAAATTAATTTTTTTAAAATTTTAGAAATGCCTAATTTTGCGAATTTACTAAAATTTGAATAAATTTAATTTATTTAAATTTAAGCCCAAATTTAGGGAATAAATTTAAAAATAATGTCAAAAATTGTCCTTTAAAATTTAAAATGCTTTAAATTTAAATCGATATAAACGACAAAAAAATAATAAATTTAAGCACTAAAATTGTATAATTTCGCTTTAAATTTGTAGATTTAGGAAAATTTATGGAAGGTTTTTTAAAAGGAATTCTTCTTGGTCTTGGCGTTAGTGTACCGATAGGTCCTATCAATGTTTTGATTATGTCTTATGCTTTAAAAAGCTATACAAAAGCACTTTGTTTGGGGCTTGGCGCGATGAGTGCTGACGCATTTTTTCTGCTTTTATCAGCTTTTGGTGTAGCAAAACTGCTAAATTCGCCTAGCATTTTTAAAATTTTAGCCATTTTTGGGGCATGTTTTTTGCTTTATATGGCGTGGGGTATTTTCAAAAGCTCAAAAAATGAAATCAAAACAAAAAGCGTAAATACCGATGAAATTGGCTCGCACGGTGCTATTTATATAAAAGGACTTTTGCTAAATTTATTAAATCCTTATGTTATAATGTTTTGGCTTAGCGTTTCAGCAACAACCGCTAAAATCGGCGGTAGCTTTGGCGTAGTTTTAGCAGGGCTTGTGATTGGAATTTTCTCGTGGATTAGCCTATTTCCACTTGTAATATACAAAAATCGCAGATTTGTAAGTCCAAAAGTTGCAATGTATTTAGCCTACGCTTCTGCTTTGATTTTAGTATTTTTCGCATTTAGTTTGATTTATAAGACATTTTTCACACTATCGTAATGCAAATTCTAATGCAATCTTGGCAAATTTAAAGTCTGAATTTGCCAAGATTTATAAATTTGTTGATAAAAATTAATCTTTTTTTGCTTTTTTAGCGCTTTCTTTTACTTCGTCTTTTGCTTTATTTGCAGTTTTTTCTGATTTTTCTTTTACTTTTTTAACTTTTTCTTTTGTTTCGCTTTTTGCCTTTTTAGTGCTATCTTTTGCTTCTTTTGTCATTTCTTTGGCTTCATCTTTTGCCTTTTTAGCACTTTTTTCTGCTTTTGTCGCTTTTGCTTTTGCTTTTTTTTCGGCTTTTGCTTTTTCTTTTTGGGCAACTGATTTTAAATTTGTCGTATCGGTTTCGCCGCTAACGCTCAAATCATCTTTAAGCATTTCAAATCTCTTATTTCCGATACCTTTTATGTTTTTTATGTCTTCAATTCTTTCAAATTTATTTGATTTTCTGTATTCTATGATGGCTTCTGCTTTCCCTGCACCAATACCTGGAAGCATCATAAGTTCTTTTTTTGTAGCTGTGTTAAGGTTTATCTGTGCAAACGCAAAACTCGCCACCGCCGTAACTAGAACTAGAATTTTAGAAAACTTCATTTTTGCTCCTTTAAAGAAAAGTTAAGAATTAAATCGTAACTTTAAATGGCTTAAAATTTGGTAAATTTGAAAGAAATTTAGTTAAATTTGTAAAAATTTTATAGATTATGAGTTATATTTTGGTATTGAAATCGATGAAATTTATATTTATCTAATTAAAATCGTCTAGGTGATTTGCGAGATTTTAATTTAGGATGGCGACGCTTAAAGCTAACAAATGGAACATTGCGATAATACATTTTGTGAGATTGTATATTTTGTCTTTGTTTTCGCAATTCATTTACGCAATTATTAACAAAATTTGCCCACAAACCACTTTTGGCAGTTTCAATAAAATACTGAATTGGAATTTGAATTAAATACCTATGAAAAATATCTTTCAAAGACAATAAGCAAAAAACAGATTGTCTTAAATCATTGGGCTAATTAATTTCATTTAATCCCTTAAAATCAAAAACAACAGGAACATTGCTATTTAGCCAATTTTTAGGCAATAATTCGTCTGCAAAAGAAATTTCTAAAAGATTGCCAACTAAAATTTCTTCTTGATTATATATTGGAGAAATGTTTCCAATATTTTCTTTAATCCCTTTCTCAAATCTTTTATAATCATTTTTAGGTTTTGTACCATCAACAACCCAATTCATATTTTTATAAAATTGTTCGCGAGACAGCCTTTCTTCTGGCTTGATTGGTGAGTGCTGAAATTCTAATGTAAATCCATTTTCTGTGCAAACATCGGCAATATGTTTTTCGCCAGTCTCTTGGTCATATTTAACAATTTCTTGCCAATGTTCCGGAAAATAATTTTTCCACATACGATGCCAATCAGTCTCTGCTTCGTGCCAAGAATCGCAGTTTTTCTTAGATTTATGAGACCAATGGGCTATTTTCACTTCTCCGCATTTAGCAATTACCTCTGCTTTGCAACAAGGACATATTCCTTTTGTTCCTTTTGTAGCATGAGTTCTTTTTCTATTTACTTCTGCAATTAACATATTAAATTTACCCACTTATTTATCGATTTGCAAAATTTATATTACAAAAACACAAATTAAATTTGGATAAAGCAACCAAATTCACGCAAATTTCAGTAAATCTAAAAAAATAAACCTATTTTGTCAATAAAAATATAAATAAAAAACAAGCAAAAAATTTTAAATTTAAAGAATTTAAACTTTAAAAACTGAAAGCTAGATTTTAAA
>JAFUFY010000042.1 GCA_017469645.1 Campylobacter sp.
TTGACATGGTGGAAGTCGTTGGTTCAAGTCCAATCGGGGCCACCATTTAAAAATCCAAAACTTTATTTAAAGATAAAATCTAACTTTGATTATAAAAAAAATAAAGTCCGAATTTGCTCGGACTTTTTGCATGAAATTTGGCAGTATTATAAATTTGTGCTTTAAATTTACACCATTTCTACGCCGTTACTTTGCACGACTTCGCCGATGATGTATCCGTCAGAATTATTTAAAACAAAATCCACATTTTCTTTTGGCACGACTAAAACTAGTCCCACGCCGTTGTTAAAGGTTCTTTGCATTTCGCTAGGTTCAACCATTTGAGAGATGATTTTAAAAATTTCAGGTGTTTTAATCGCATTTTTTTCGATTTTCGCGCCAAGCCCGTTTGGAAAAACGCGCGGTAAATTTTCAACCAAACCGCCACCCGTGATATGCGCAAGGGCGTGAATTTTTTCTTTCAAATTTAAAAAATCTCTCACATAAATGCGAGTTGGCTCTAAAAGCGTATCAATTAGGCTTTTGTCGCCGATTTTCTCATCAAATTTTAACCCCATTTTCTCAACCACTTTTCGTGCAAGTGAAAAGCCGTTTGAGTGCAAACCGCTAGAAGGTAGGGCAACCAAAATATCGCCACTGGCAACAAATTTTGTGCGGTCTATCTCGTCCATTTCAGCAATGCCAACGGCAAATCCTGCTAAATCAAAATCTTTTCCTTCATACATCGAAGGCATCTCGGCTGTCTCGCCACCGATTAATGCGCAATCAGCCAACTTACAACCTTCGCTAATGCTCTTTACAACGCGCTTAGCGCTTTCTATGTCAAGTTTAGCCGTAGCGTAATAATCCAAGAAAAAAAGCGGTTTAGCAAAGTTGCAGATGAGATCATTTACGCACATTGCGACTAAATCAATGCCCACGCCGTCAAGTTTGTCTGTATCAATGGCAAGGCGAAGCTTTGTGCCAACCCCGTCAGTGGCACCTAAAATCGCAGGTCGCTTGTAACCGCTAGGAAGCTCGTAAGCCCCCGAAAAAGAGCCAATCCCGCCGATGACATTTTTATTAAAAGTAGATTTCACAAAAGGTTTTATCGCTTCAACAAAGCTATTTCCTGCGTCAATATCGACACCCGCTTCTTTATAACTAATCAATTTTTATCCTTATAATTTGAAAATTTGCAAATTTTAGCTAAAATTGAATAAAAAAAGGCTTTGAAATGGATAAATTTAGACACGCTTTTGTTATCACAGGCTCCATTGGTTCGGGCAAAAGCACGGTTTGTAATATTTTAAAATTATACGGATTTAAAGTGATTGACGCCGATGAAATTTCGCACCGAGTTTTAGATGATTTACATGGCGAAATAGCTTTGGAATTTGGCTCGGAATTTGTCGAAAACGGAAAAGTTTTGCGAAAAAAGCTAGGAAATTTGGTTTTTAACGACAAGGCAAAAATGCAAATTTTAGAAAATTTGCTTCACCCGCGCATTAAAGCTGAAATTTTGCAAACTTGCAACGAGCTTGAAAAAACGCAAATTCCTTATTTTGTCGATATTCCGTTGTTTTTTGAAAAAGCAAATTACAGCGAATTTGACAAGGTTGTGGTCGTTTATGCACCAAAAGAAGTGTTAATTAGCAGAATTTCAAAACGAAATTCACTAACAGAAAGTGAAGCGTTAGTTAGGATAAATTTGCAAATCGATACCGAAAAAAAGAAAGAGTTAGCAAATTTTGTAATCGACAATAGCTCCGATTTTAAGGCATTAAACAAAGAAATTGATAAATTTTTACTAACGCTAAAAAGCAGTTATAAAAATTTGAAAATTTAGCACTAACAAGATTTTGTTAGTTAGTGTTAGTTTAAAAAATTTAGCAAATTTAGAAACTATTTACCGCATTAGTGCTAAATTTGCAGGATTTTTTTTAAAAGAGCGAAAATGAAATATTTAAGACAATTTACCATTATCATCGCCGTTACATTTCTCGCAGAAGTCCTAGCGTGGCTGATTCCTGCACCGATTCCAGCTAGCATTTACGGGCTTGTGATTATGTTTTTGGCGTTTTATTTTAAAGTCGTTAAGGTCGCGTGGGTGCGTGAAACGGCGACATTTTTTATAGAGATTATGCCTGTGATTTTTATCCCTGCGGGAGTAGGAATTTTGGTTGCGGGAGATTTGTTGGTTAAAAATTTGTTTCCGTTTGTTGTTATTACGCTGGTTTCGACCATAGCCGTTATCGCAAGTTGTGGCGTCATCGCGCAATATTTTTATAATCAAACGCTAAAAAAGGAAAAAGAAAGACTTTATAAAAAATTTGAAAATTCGCAAAACGAGCCGTCAAAAAATGGCGAAAATTCGCTAAATTCTGCACCTAAAAAGGACGAACTATGAGAGAAGTTTTGTTAAATTCGGTCTTTTTTGGCGTGTTTTTGTGCTTGGCGGCGTTTCAAATCAGCCTAATGCTAAAAAAACGCTTCAAATTTGCGATTTTAAATCCGCTTTTAATCTCAAATTTAATAGTTATCGGTGTTTTGCTCGTTTTTGATATACCTTATGAAAACTTCAATAACGGCGCAAAATATATCAGCTTTTTTCTCACGCCACTTACGATTTGCCTTGCTGTGCCACTTTACGAGCAGTTAAATTTGCTAAAAAACAACCTAAAAGCGATTTTTGCAGGTCTTATCGGTGGCGTTATCGGCGGTTTAGTTAGCATTTATATTTTGGCTTTGATTTTTGGATTAAATCACGAATTTTTCGTAACCCTGCTACCAAAATCCGTAACCGCGCCAATCGGTATGGGCGTTAGCGAAAAGCTAGGCGGAGTAGTAACCATAACGGTCGCTTCTATCATCATAACGGGCATTTTTGGAAATATGTGCGGTGCGTTTTTCTTAAAGCTTTTTCGTGTGAAAAATAGCGTTGCAAAAGGTTTGGCGCTTGGAGCAGCAAGTCATGCAATGGGCGTAGCAAGGGCAATAGAAATGGGAAGCATAGAAGGTGCTATGGCTTCACTTGCATTAGCCGTTACAGGGCTTTTAACCGTCGTCGGAGCAAGTATTTTTGCGATGTTTTTGTAGGTAAATTATGTTTATTGATTTCAAAGTCAAAAAAAGAGATAATTTTACATTTTAAATTCAAAAGATTTAATAATGATTTCCGATAGAATTGATTTAGAAAACTGGCGTGATTGTGATATTTTAACAGATGATTTGTGGCTATTTCCGAGCCGTGAAAATAGTGGAAAACACAAAAATATCTATCACGGTAATTTTATTCCGCAAATTCCGTATCAACTCATCTCTCGCTATACCAAAGCAAATGAAGTCGTGCTAGATGCCTTTTTTGGGAGCGGAACGACACTTTTTGAGTGTGAAAAACTAGGGCGAAAATTTATCGGACTTGATATAAATCCAGCAATGTTTGATTATGTAAATTTGCAGATGAAAGATAGCAAAAAGGAGTTTTTTGCACTAAATTTATGCGACAACACGGACGAAAATTCAAAAATTTGCATTAAAAATTCGCTTGAATTTTTAGGTGAAAAAAGCGTTTCTTTGGCGATTTTTCACCCGCCATACCACGATATTGTTAAATTTACCGACGATAAAAACGACCTTTCAAATTGCAGTAGCGTTGATGAATTTTTGGATAAATTTAAAAAAAGTTTGGCAAATTCGCTTGAATTTTTAGCCAAAAATCGTTATTTTGCGATTGTAATCGGTGATATTTATAAAAACAGCGAAGTCGTGCCATTATCATTTTTATGTATGAATATGGTAAAATCAAATTTTAAAACAAAATTAAAAGGTATAATCGTAAAAAATATCGAGGGTAATCGTGGCAAACTCGGCGTTGGTGGAATTTGGCGATATAGAGCTTTAAAAAGCGATTATTATATTTTTAAACACGAATATATTTTAGTATTTAAAAAGGAGTTTTGAGATGACAAAAGCTGAACTATTTTTAGAACTTGCAAAACCAAATAAAAACGGCGTTTCTCGTTGGGTTTCTAAGACTGAATTTGTTGGAAAATATGCAAATTTAATGTTTCAAAACGGTTGTGATTTTGCCAGAGGTTCTAGTGGATTACAAAAAACATATATTGTTGAATTTGATAGAAGTCAAACCAAAGGAAATTCTATTGATAGAATTCGCTTAAACGGCTTTAATGCAGAGCAAACATTTAATCAAGCAATCAGACAAGACATTAAAGATTTTTACAAAAATAAAAATTGTGTTATGCTTGGAATTAATGGAAATTCTGAAAATACAAAAATTGAAATCGACCACAAAGACGGAAGAAAAAATGATTTACGAATAAGTGATATAAAAACGCAAAAATTAGAAGATTTTCAACCGCTTTGCAAAGCTGCAAATGATGCAAAACGCCAAATTTGTAAAAAATGTAAAGAAACTAATAAGCGTTGGAACGCTAAAAATTTAAAAGGAAATCCATATCCGTTTTATGACGGAGATGAAAATTATACAACAGAGCTTGGCTGTGTTGGTTGTTATCAATACGACCCTGTGGAGTATCGCAAAACTAGCGTTAAACGAATTTGCGATGAAGCCACGAAAAATACCTGTAAATTTATATTTGACAAACTTTATTCGGACGATGAATAATGAACTATATCAGTCCTAGATTGTTTTATATTAAACTTTTAGAAATTAAAGGATAAGACAGATGTCAAACAAAAAAGATAAATTTATTAAAATTGCAAACCCAGATGAAAATGGATTTTCTGATGAGATTATGATAGAAAAGTTGCCACAAGATTTAAAGGATAATAATGGTAAAGCATGGTCTAGGGAAAGCGATTTGGGTAAAGATTTTTATATGGTTAAAAAATATGAAAGAGGAACAGTAGATACAAGAAAAGAAAAGCAAAAGAGTAGTGGAGGGCTTGGAGAATTAGTATCAATACAATTGGTTGGTAAGAAATGAACTACATAGGCTCTAAATTTTCACTTTTAGATTTTTTGGAAACTTCGATTAAATCGTGCGTCGGAGATAATTTAAGCAAATTTATATTTTGCGATGGATTTGCCGGAACTGGCGTTGTAGGGGCATATTTTAAAAACCAAACCGCAAAAGTTATTGCAAATGACAATGAATTTTATAGTTTTGTGCTAAATCAAAATTTATTGATGAATAAATTTGGAATTTCTGAGCTTTCATCAAATTTGGAAAATTTTGAAAATTTAGATAAAAAACAAGGTAAAATTTACGAATTTTATGCTCTTGGTGGTGGCAATGAAAGGCAATATTTTAGCGATGAAAATGCCGTTAAAATTGATACTTTACGAAAAGAAATTGAAAATTTACGCCCAAAAATCGGCGAACAAAAATATTTTTGCCTACTTGCAAGTTTGATTGAAAGCGCCGACAAGGTCGCAAATACGGCTTCTGTTTATGGAGCTTTTTTGAAAAAGCTTAAAAAATCAGCTCAAAAACCTTTGGAATTTAAAATTTCCAAATTTGAGCCAAGTGTTCGCAAAAATGAAGTTTATCAAAGTGATTTAAACGAACTTATCAAAAAAATAAGCGGGGACATTTTATATCTTGACCCGCCGTATAATCACAGAGAATACGGAGCAAATTACCACATTTTAAACACGATTGCACTCTATGATGACTTCGTGCCAAAGGGCAAAACAGGGCTTAGAGAGTATAAAAAAAGTAAATGGTGCAAAAAAGCAACAGCAGTGGGAGAATTTGAAAATTTAATCAAAAATGCGAATTTTAAATACATTTTTTTAAGCTATAACAACGAAGGAATTATCCAGCCAAACCAAATTCGCGAAATTTGCGAAAAATTCGGCAAATACGAAGTTTTCACAAAAACCTATCGTCGTTTTAAGGCTGATAATAATCGCACACAAAAGGCAAATCAAACTACTGAATATTTGCATTTTTTGGAGAAAAATTAAATAAGGACAAAACAATGATAATCTCGGTTGGAAGACAAACAGGTGCAGGGGGCAGGGAGCTAGTCGTAAAACTAGCCAAAAAGCTTGGTTTTGAGTATTTAGATCAAGATAGATTGCTAAAAAAAGCAGACGAGTTTGGATATTTTGAACAAGCGTATCGTTTTTACAATGAAACACCAGTAAATTCGCTACTTCAAGCCATTTCAGGTAATGAAATGGCAGACGAGCAAAGCACAAAATTTATAAAAGAAATTTATCAAAAACTGCTTGAAAATGGCGATTATATCATTATGGGGCGTTGTGCAAACTGCTTTTTGCGTGGCAAAAAGGACTTTTTTAGCGTATTTTTGCACGCACCTAGCGAATTTAAGCAAAAACGGCTCATCGCTTCCGGTATTTCGTCAGGTAAAGTCGCCGAGTATATGAGTGAGAGCGACAACGGCAGGGCGAGATTTCATCGCTATTACACGGGCGAAGAGTGGGGCGGTTCGGCGTTTTATGATTTATGTATAAATACCGGCGTTTGTGGCGTGGATAATGCTGTGGAGCTAATCGAATTTTTTATAACTCACAGATTATAATTCCCCGACCTTGACAGATTAAGGCGTAAATTTAGACGATTTCATCACTCATTACCAAACACAGGTAACTTCGTTTGAAACCGCCTAAATTTACGCCTTACTATGCCTATTTCACAGAAACCTGCGACTTTGTCGCACCGCTACGCTTGTTTTCGTCTTGAATATTTTTACAAAAATTATGTAAATTCATCAAATTGCAGTGATAAATTTAATAAAATTACAAATAAATTTAAGGAGACAAAATGGCTAAATTTAAAGATTTTGACGAATTAAATGAATTTATTTTTGATAAATACGGCGTAAAATGCGAATTTTTGTGGGAAAAATACCCTGAATTTGGCGTGTTTCGCCACGAAAGTAAAGGCAAAAAAAGCGGAAAATGGTTTTGCCTTTTTATGTGGCTTGACGGCGATAAATTTGATTTAAAAAAAGATGAAAAAATTGCGGTGTTAAATCTTAAATGCGACCCTGAATTAGCTACGATTTTACACGATTTTAAGGGAATTTTTCCGGCATATCACATGAATAAAAAGCACTGGATAAGCGTTATCTTGGACGCTGTGCCAAAATCGCAAGTGGCAGATTTGATTAGGGAGAGTTGGGGCTTGACAAAATGATAGGAAAATTAAAAAATTTAAAAGAAAATTTTGAGCCAAATATCGACGCTGTCAAATTTAGCCAAAATTTGCCAAAAATAAAAAGGCTGTTTTTGATTGAATTTATGGTTATGCTTGTTATATTTTTGTCGCTATTTTTTCTAAAATTTACTGATGACACCAACGATTTGGCATTTATTGTGGCACTTTTTACAATTAGTTTGCGACTTATTTTTCAAAAAATTATCTATTATCACGCATATCGTGCAAAATTTAGACTGAATATGGAAAATTTTTTAGGAATTACTATACTATTTGCCATTATTACTTTTACCATTTCATTTATTGTAAAACCATTCGACTTAAAATTTTTATATTTTACATTTTTTGTATTGTCCATGTATTTATATACGCCAGTTTTTCACAAAAACCAAATTTTGCTTTTTTCTATAAGCAAAAATTACGCTTTTGTTATTTCAACGATTTTTTCATATATTTGTATCGGTTTATTTGTGCCGACTTGTGTAATAGTCGCATTTGGGGATATATTTAGTTCCCCTAATCCATTAGAAGATTTATGGCTTTTCATAATTATTATTTTATCAGCTTTGTTGGCAAGTGCGTTTGATTTGATAGGAATTTACACGATGAAATTTAAAAAAGTCAGTAAAGTATCCGTATATACGCATTTCGGAGTTGTTTATATTTTGGCTTTTGCTTTGTGGGTTGGCTTGATTATGTTGCCAGAGATATTAGAAAAATCAAATTATCATCTATTTCGTATTTCAAAAGAGTTGTTTATAAAACTATTCTTTTAAATTTGAATTTTTTGGTTTGAAAAAGGGCGAGAAATTCAGTATAATTTCATATCTCATAAAAAGGAAAAACAATGCCCAATTCAAAAGAGTTAATCGCAAAATATATGGAAGTTTTTAATGCTAAAAACGCCGAAGCTTTGGGCGAATTTTACAACAAAAACGCAGTTATCCAAAGGACAAACGGCGAACCGATGTTTGGTTGGGACGAACTTTTTGGCTATATCAAAAAAGATTTGCAAAACGCAAAAGCTAGAAAAGCCGATAATATCTTTGAAGACGGCGAGTGGGTGATTTTGGAGTGGAGCGAAACAGGCGGAAAACGGGGTTGCAAGATTTTTAAAATCGTAGGCGAAAAGATTTTGGTTCAAAAAAATTATCAATCAATCTAATTTTGCAAATTTATTATTTTGCCACGGTAATTTTGTAAATTTGCTATATAAATGTAGCCAAATTTATATAATTTTCTTGCCTAATTCTATAAATTTACTTTAACTTAAATTTAAAATTATATAATTTTAAAAATTTTAAGGAGCCGAAAATGGAAAATAGCGTAGAATTTTATAGAAAAGAAATTTATAATTTTATCACTTCAAAGTTTGATTTTAGCGGTATTTTAGAAACTGAAATTCCGTCTTTGAGTTTTTATAAGACGCTTGAAACTACAAATTTTTCTTGTTCTATATATGAGCCGTCTTTATGCATAATCCTACAAGGCTCAAAAGAGGTCAGCTTTGGCGATGAGCTTGCAAGTTATGGTCGCCAAAGGTATCTGCTTTCGTGCGCTCATTTGCCGATAAATGTCAAAATTCAGGAAGCTTCAAAAGATGAGCCTTTTGTATCTTTGGTTATCAAATTTAGCCTTGCCGATGTCTATGATGTCATTAAAAGTGTCGGAGAATTTAGAACTAGTCCAAATGCAAAAAGCGAAAAAGGCATACTTTTGGGCACGATAAATTCGGAGCTTTTAGAGCTTGTTTATCGTCTTGTTAGCTTGTGTGGAAAAGATAAAAAATATGTCAAAAATATGTCAAATTTGATACTCAAAGAGATACTTTATCATTTAGTTTTGAGCGAAAATAGTGGTGATTTTTTGGCTAAATTTGCCGTTAGCGGAAGTATTCCAAATAAAATTTCACTTGCTGTTGCCGAAATTCGCACGAATTTTAGCGAAAAGTTAAACATAAAAGAACTAGCAAATTTGGTCGATATGAGCGAATCATCTTTGTATCAAAATTTCAAAATCGTAACTTCGCTCTCGCCAATTCAATTTCAGAAAAAAATTCGCCTTGAAGAGGCGCGAAATATGCTAAATTCACAAAAAGCAAAGGTTTCTGACATCGCCTTTGCGGTGGGCTATGAAAGCCCGTCGCAGTTCAATAGAGAATATGCTAGAATGTATGGAATTTCACCAAAAGCCCACGCTAGTTTAGGCTTGTAGGCTAAATTCCATAGCAAATTTGCTATGGAATTATCTCTTTTATGATAAGCTCTGGGGTGATGACGCCTTTAAAGTTATTTTTCGTTACCGATACGACCGCTCGTATGCTTTCGCCGATTTGCGGCATATAATCATAATGAAAAAATAGTGCTTCTGCCTGACTTTCGTTTTTTTCAAGTAAAATTTTTATATGTTTTCCGTCTCGTCCGATGGGCCTTACACTTTTGACAATGGCATTTTCTACCGAAAAAACAGGTCTTGGATTTTTTTGTCCGTAAGGTTCAAAAAACTCCAAAATATCAAGCAATTCATTGTCTAATTCGCCTATGTCAAGTTCGCCCAATAAATCATCTTGTGATGAAAAATCGTCTAAATTTTGTAAAAAACAACTCGAATTTACCCGTTTTTTAAACTCTTCTAAATTCGCAGGTTCGATAACAAGCCCAGCTGCCCCCTTATGTCCGCCAAAACCTATCAAAATATCTTCTTGCGAAGCAATCAAATCTAAAATATCAAATTTTCCCACACTTCTAGCGCTTCCTTTGGCTCTGTTTTCATCTATGCTAAAAACGATTGCAGGTTTTTTGTATGTTTTACTTAGCCTGCTAGCGACTATGCCGATGACGCCTTCGTGCCAGTTTTGCCCCCAAGTTACGATAATATTATCATTTTCGTTGATTTCGATGAGAGAATTTTCATATAAATTTTTCTCTTCTTCTTTGCGTGAATTATTGATTTCGTTTATCATTTCAAGGTAATGATTTGCTTCTCTAATATTTTTTGAGCAAAGAAATTTATACGAAATGGTCGCATCGTCCATTCTGCCTGTTGAGTTGATTAAAGGTGCGATTAGATAGCTAATATCGTCAAATTCAAAGCTTTTTTTGAAATAATGCTCTTTTATAGCTTTAAAACATGCTCGTTTGGACGAATTTAGCTTTTTAATGCCAAATTTAACTAGCACCCTATTTAGATCCCTTAGCTCCATCATATCGGCGATTATAGCGATGATTAAAATGTCTAAAACATCGCTCATATCGTAGTTTATTTTTAGCGTTTCTTTTAACGCTCCGATTAGATACCATGCCACTTCTGCACCGCAAATTTCGACATTTGGAAATGTGCAGTCTTCTTGCTTTGGATTTATAATCGCATAAGCATTTGGTAGCACAGGTGGCGGCATATGGTGATCTGTGATGATTAAATCAATGCCTTTTTCTTTGCAAATTTCGGCTGCTTCGTTAGCCGAAATTCCGTTATCAACCGTGATTATCAGGCTAACGCCGTCTAGTTCGTTTAGAATTTCAGGGTTTAAGCCATATCCGTCTGTGAAGCGATTTGGAATTTTAACGACATAATCCACGCCAAGTTCATCAAAAAAATCGCTAATAACAACGCTACTGACAATCCCATCAACATCGTAATCACCCACAATGGCGATTTGCTCGTTATTTTCAATGGCAGTTTTTATACGAGCTGCTGCCTTGTAGGTGTCTTTTAAATCCTTTGGTAAGGGAATTTCCGAAAGTTTTGTATGAATATCTTTACTAAATCTACTTTCTAAAATTTCCCTTATCTCTTTTTTACCTAACATTTTCGTGTGAGGCTTTGATAAAGCCCAAAATCGCAGGATTTGGGCATACTAAACGGCTCGTAAATTCAGGGTGAAACTGCACACCGAGAAAAAACGGATGATTTTTTAACTCAACTGCTTCGATTAGTCCGTCGCTTTCGCCACTGACAATCATACCTTTGTTTTCAAATTCGGCTCTAAATTTAGGATTTGCTTCGTATCTGTGGCGGTGGCGTTCTTTGATTTTTTTCGCTCCGCCATAAACACTACTTAAAAGCGAACCGGCTTTTATATTGCAATTATATCCGCCAAGTCGCATAGTGCCACCTAACGGGCTTTGATGAGTGCGAATTTGCTTTTTGCCACTACTATCGATAAAACTATCGATTAGATAAATAATCGGATTTTTGGTATTTTCATCAAATTCGACAGAATTTGCGTCTTTTAAGCCAAGCTCATTTCTTGCAAATTCAACCATCGCAAGCTGCATGCCAAGGCAGATTCCTAAAAACGGAATTTTATTAATTCTTGCATAGTTTATCGCCGTGATTTTGCCTTCTACACCGCGACTGCCAAAACCGCCTGCGACCAAAATTCCATTTACATCTTTTAAAATCTCATCAACATTGCTTTCTTCGATTTTTTCGCTATCGCACCATTTGAGATTTACTTTTATGTCCAAATTTGCACCTGCGTGGATAATGCCTTCGGTTAGGCTTTTGTAGCTTTCTTTGAGATCGACATATTTGCCTACAAATGCAATCGTAGTCTCGCCGGTAGGGGCGATAACTCTTTTAACAAGGCTATCCCATTTGCTCATATCGGGTTTTAACTCGCCTAAATTTAGAGTTTGGGCAATCGGCGTAAGAATATCTTGTTTTAAAAATGCTAAGGGAATTTGATAAATACTTGCGCTATCAGGACTTTCGATAACGCAGTTTTTATCCACGCCACAACTCGCTGCGATTTTATCTTTTAAGCCCCTATTTAGCGGCATTTCAGAACGACAAATAATCATATCCGGGCTTATACCTATGCGTCTAAGTTCGCCAACGCTGTGTTGGGTTGGTTTTGTTTTTAGCTCACCTGCGACTTTGATATAAGGAACAAGCGTTAAATGGATATTCATCGTATTTGTTCTGCCAAGCTCCACTCTCATAGCTCGAATAGCTTCTAAAAACGGCAGTCCTTCGATGTCGCCGACCGTTCCGCCGATTTCGACAATCAAAATGTCATGCCCGTTTCCTGCTTTTTTGATTCTTCGAACGATTTCGCCGACGATATGAGGAATAACTTGAATAGTTTTTCCCAAATAATCGCCCTTGCGTTCTTTTTCGATAACCGTGCTATAAACTTTTCCTGTTGTGAAATTGTTATCTTGCGATAAATTTTCATCTAAAAATCTTTCATAATGCCCCAAATCCAAATCAGTTTCTGCCCCGTCATCTGTAACAAAAACTTCGCCGTGTTCTAACGGACTCATTGTGCCTGGATCGACATTTATGTAAGGATCTGCTTTTAGCATACTAACTTTTTGACCCGAATTTTTAAGAAGCGTAGCGATAGAAGCTGCTGCGATTCCCTTTCCGAGCGAACTTAAGACCCCGCCTGTAACGAAAATATACTTCGTTTGTTTCGTTTGATCTTTCGCCATAGTTTTCCTATTCTTTTTAAATTATTTAATGGCGTGATTATACCTTTTTTAAGGTTATAAAAGGTTTATATTGGAAATTTATAAAATTTTAGTAAAATTATGGCTTCAAATTTAAAAAAAGGAAAATAATGAAAAAAATTCTTGCCGTTGTGGTTGTTTTGGTTTTATTAGGTCTTGGTGCGACATATTTTTTGGGCGGTGGCGTGCAAAATGAAGTCGAAAATTTTATCACTCAAAATAGCGAATTTGAAGTTAAAAAAAGCGAATTTAATCGCGGTTTTGGTGTATCAAACGGTGTAGTTGAGGGTTTGGTAAAAAAAGAAAAAATTTATGCCATAATTGATGAAAATGTGGAAAAATTTTTAATGGGCGAAGAAAAAGAGATAATCAATGAAGTCAAAGATGAGCTTAAAAGCTATTTTAAAGACGATTTTGAATTTAGATATGATTATGAAGTAAATCACTCTATTTTGGGCGTTGCAAATGGATTTGAAAGCAAAGGAAAAGTTACGATTTTAACGCCAAGTTATGCAAAAATTTCAAACGAGCTTTTTAATACTGCCACGCCGTTAGAAATAAATTCAAAAGTAGGCGTAAGTGGAAGTGAAATTTTAGCAAATTTAGCCGATTTAAAAAGCGATAAATTTGCATTTAGCGGCATTTCGCTTTTATCAAATTTAAATACTAACAACGAACTAAAAGATGTCAAATTTATGCTAGAAGATGGCGAATTTAAGCTTAGTGATTTAGGCAAAGAATTAGGTATAAAAGAGAGCAAAATCGCATTTGGCGGGGTGGATTACGCAATCAAATTTGCAAATCCTGTGAGTTCTACAAATTTAAGCAATGATTTAATTCCTATGGGAAATTACGAATATGATATTAGCGCAAAAAATTTTGGCATAATCGCAGATAACAGCAATCTTTTTATGCTAAAAGATATTTCAAGTATCGGTAAAAGCGAGATTGGGGGCGAATTTGGCGTTTTAAATGACAAGAGTAAAATCGGCTCATTTGAGCTTTACGGCACCGAGATAAAAAATATAAATTCGGATATAAATTTTCAAATCGATAAAAATTTTATCGAGTATATCGCTAAAAACGGCGTGAATTTTAAAGAATTAGGCAAGGAAGAAACTGAAAAAATCATGGCTGAGATTTTCAAAAAAGGTATGAAAATCTCGCTAAATAACCTTAGCCTAGAAAATACAAAAAGCGATAAATTATCGCTAAAATTGGATTTTGATATGAGTAATTTTGTAGGCGGAGAGAAAATTTTTGATAACATAAATTTTAAAGGCTCGTTTGTTTCTAGCGCAAGTGCGAGTGAATTTTTAAGTGTTTATCCGCATTTGGCACTTTTTGGAATTTTGGTAGAATCTCAGCTTAAAGAATTTGCAAAACCGCAAGGCAATGGATTTAGCATTGATTTTAGTTTTGATCCTAAAACAAAAGATTTTATCGTTGGCGATAAGCGAATTCCTTCACCGTTAAATGAATACAACGACGATAAAATCGTAGCTCTTAGTGTGGGCGATTTTATGGCGATGAGAAATGATTTGTTTGCGTATCATCTCTCACAAGGCAGATTCGCCGAAAGTTTTGATAAGATGACAAATGTTAAATTTGAAGCGATTTCAGCGAATTCAGTGCATTTATTGACCAAAAATAAAAAGTGCATAAAAGTTTCTATTTTTGAAAAAACAGATGAAAAAGAAGCGTATATAAAATTTGAAAAAGGCGATGATGAAGAAGCGCAAATTTGCCAAAAAATTTATGAAAGCGAAACTATAAAATCCAATTTAGAACAATCCGAAGTAGAAGTTTTTTAAAGATAAAATTTGCAAATTTGGCATAAATTTAAAAGCCGAATTTGCAAATTTGCTACAAATTTACTCAAATTCTTTTTATTTAAATCTAAATTATCCAAAAAAATAACAATTTTTTTTAATAAAAAATTTATAATTGACTTTAAAATTTTCCAAAGTGTTACAATTTGTAATATTTAAAATTAAATTTTGCTTAAATTGATTTAAATTTATTAGCAAATTAGTATTTGTTTTATAAAATTTGATTTAAAATTTTACGAAAGGAAAAAGATGGAAGAAAACAAAAAAGAAAATTCTACTGTCTCTGCTATGGAGATCGATAATTCTCCGCACGGGGTAGAAGAAATGGCACAAGAAACGCATTATTCTAGACCATTTCCGTTTCGCAGTATTATTATAATGGCTATTGCAGCGGTATTGTCGATTGGTTTGTATGCGATTTTGCCGTTTGAGCCAAATCCAAGCAAAGGTTTAGCTTTATTGCTATTTATCGCCATTATGTGGCTAACTGAGGCTGTGCATATTACGATTACTGCGTTGATGGTGCCAATTCTTGGCGTTTTAATCGGAGTTGGTAAGGTAACTGATGGCAAATTTACGCCAATGACAATAAAATCGGCTATGGCGACATTTGCAGACCCTACGATTTATGTATTTTTCGGTGGTTTTGCGTTAGCGGCAGCTCTTCATGTTCAAAAACTAGATCGCAAGCTTGCAATGTGGCTA
The DNA here is from genome assembly GCA_017469645.1 of Campylobacter sp. Taxonomy (GTDB): domain Bacteria; phylum Campylobacterota; class Campylobacteria; order Campylobacterales; family Campylobacteraceae; genus Campylobacter_B. The sequence continues at coordinate 15,151 of JAFUFY010000042.1, forward strand.
ATCTCAAAAGCAGGCGGTAGGCTTGGCGTTTCTGCGATCTTAATCTGTATCGCAACTGCGTTTTTGTCAATGTGGGTTTCAAATACCGCAACTGCTGCAATTATGCTTCCTTTGGCTTTGGGGCTTTGCTCAAATATGAAGGAAGAAGATAGGGGCACAAAACTATTTTTGCTAATCGGAATTGCCTATTCTGCTAGTATTGGCGGACTTGGAACACTAGTTGGTTCACCGCCAAATATGATTGCTGCAAAAGAGCTTGATTTTAGCTTTTTTGACTGGTTTAAAGTTGGTTTGCCGATTATGTTAATCTTATTCCCAACAATGCTTGCTGTTATGTATTTTGCATTTAAACCAAACCTAAATCATAAAATCGAAATTCAAATTGAGCAAATTCCTTGGAATAGAGATAGGGTTTTTACTACAATAGTATTTTGCATAACTGCGTTTTTGTGGATTTTCTCAAAACCGCTAAACGGCGTTTTAACAGATATGGGAGTGCCATTTAGACTAAGCGATGCTTGGATAGCCATAGCTGCTGCCGTTAGCGTTGTAACTGGCGGTCTTGCAACTTGGAAGGAAGTTTCAGAAAATACTGAATGGGGCGTGTTGCTACTATTTGGTGGCGGTTTAACTCTAAGCGCGATTTTGGGTCAAACGGGAGCTTCATTTGTGCTAGGTAATGCCGTTGCTAGCGTTATTGGTGGATTGCCAAAAATCGTTGTAATTTTCTGCGTTGCGTTATTTATCATCGGAACGACCGAATTTACAAGCAACACAGCTTCGGCAGCCCTTTTGGTACCTGTTTTTGCTGCGATTGCAGACTCGCTTGGAATGCCAAAAGAAACGCTTGTCATCATCATCGGTATCGGAGCAAGTTGTGCATTTATCATGCCGGTTGCAACTCCGCCAAATGCACTTGTATTTGGAACGGGCGAGATAAAACAAAAAGATCTTAGAAGATCAGGTCTTCGCATGGCACCTTGTGCGGCGATAATACTAACACTTTATACTTACATATTCTTTGCATAATATGCAAAATTTTCGGGCGATTAAATTCGCTCGAAAATTTTAAATTTATTCGAAAATTTGTCATTGAAAAATAGAAAAAATAATTTGTGAAAATAATTTAAATTAAAAAATTTAGAGTGCGAAAATTCGCACCCTAATGCAATTTATTTAAGGATATTTTTGTAAATTTATAGTTACGAGTTGCAACTACATGCACAACCGCAACTTCCGCCAAGTGCTTGTTTGATAGCGTCATAGTTTGGCTCTGAACTTACTTCGCTAACGATTTCTTTATGAATAATCTTTCCGTCTGTATCGATAACAAAAATCGCTCTTGCTAAAAGTCCTGCTAGTTTTCCATCGCCCATCAAAACGCCGTAAGCCTTGCCGAAGTCTTTATTTCTAAAATCACTTGCAACGCTTATGTTTTCGATACCTTCTGTTGAGCAAAATCTACCCATAGCAAACGGCAAATCCATAGAAATCACGCTTAGTGCGACATTTTCTTTTCCTGCCATATTTTGGTTAAATTTGCGAGTTTCTGTTGCACAAACGCCGGTATCAAGAGATGGAACTACGGCTAAAATTTGAATTTTATCGCTTTTTCCGCCTACTTTGATAGTGCTTAAATCTTTTCCCACAACTTCAACCACAGGGGCATTATCGCCAACTTTTAGTTCTGTTCCGCTCAAATTTACGGTATTTCCACCGACTGTTACAGTTGCCATTTTTTCTCCTTTACAAAAATTAGAGTAATTTTATCCAAATAAGTTAAAAATAAGATTAAATTACTACGATTTTTTGATTACAGGTGCAGTTTGTGTGAGTAGATCGTGTAAATTTAGCTTGTCTTTGCGGAAAAAACATAAAAATAATCCCACAATGCTAAATCCTGCTACAATAAAGCAGAAAAAACGAATAAATGCCTTAAAAAAGCTGATTTTTCGCCCTGTTTTTAGATCTATTAGATAAATTTGCGAGAATTTGTATCCCGGAGTTTGGGCTGATTTTGCGATGAAAACGGAAGTTATAAGCCCGTAAATCGCCCACACGATTGCGATTGCGAATTGGTTTTCTTGAAAGGCTTCTTTTGAGCCTAAAATGAGATAGGTCGTGATATACAAAAGTGGCATTGCGATGAAAAACATATCGACGATGAACGCTTTTATGCGTAAAAAAATCGGTGCAATGCCTGCTTTTGTCTTTGCCAAATTTACTCTTTCTTAGTTTCCGCGACTGCCCGGTTTTACGGCAACTGAGCCTGATTTACAAAGCGGACAAGAATTTGGTTCATAAATGTCAAAATCAAAATTCCCAAGCGTAAAAAGCGGTTTATCAAAAGGAAGTTTGCAACTTTCTTTGCGAGAATTTCCTAAATTTGCAACCGCACAAAATCCGCGATTTGCAAGGGCTGCAAAAGCCACCACTTCGCCGCCTAGGCTTTCGATGATTTTAGCGCTTTCCAGTGCCGATCCGCCTGTTGTGATAATGTCTTCGCAAATGATAAATTTTTCGCCATTTTTTACTTCAAAACCGCGACGGAGAGTCATAATTTTATCAACTCGCTCGGTAAAAATAAATCTTTTTTTAGAAGATTTTGCAAGTTCGTATCCTGCTAGAATTCCACCCAAAGCAGGAGAGCAAACGCTATCAAATTTAATGCCAGAATTTGCTATGATTTTAGCAAGTTCGTCGGCTAGTTTTCCTGCAAGTTCAGGGTATTCTAGCACTTTTGCGCTTTGAAGATAAAACTCAGAGTGATTTCCGCTACTTAGCAAAAAATGCCCTTGCAAATACGCTCCGTTTTCTAGGTAAATTTTTTCAATATCCATTATCAAACCTTTAAAAGTTCGGCTTCTTTTGCTTTGACGGCGTCATCGATTTTGGCTGAGTAATTATCAGTGATTTTTTGCACTTCGTCGTAGCCTTTTTTAGCTTCATCTTCGCTGATAGCCTTGTCTTTTTCTAGTTTTTTAATCTCGTCGTTTGCGTCTTTTCTGATATTTCTTATGCTAATTTTTGCTTTTTCGCCCATTGCTTTGGCTTTTTTAGCATTTTCTTGTCGTTGCTCGACTGTCATTGGTGGGAAAAATAGTTTTATACTCTCGCCGTCGTTGTTTGGATTTACGCCGATATTTGCCGCAGCGATTGCGCTTTCTATCGTTTTTAGCATAGGTTTTTCCCATGGGCTAATAGTGATTGTTACGGCATCCGTTGCTAAAACTGTTGCGACTTGGTTTAACGGAGTTTGACTTCCATAATAATCAACCGTGATATGATCTAAAATATTTATATTTACTTTACCTGTTCGTAGTGTTGTGAAGTCCTTTTTAAGGGCTTCCATAGCCTTTTCGCCACCTGCTTTTTGGTTAGCATAAATTTGATCTAGCATTTGTATCCTTTTTGGTAAAAATTTTTTAATTATATCATTAAAAAAATAAGAATTTAATAATTTCAAAACACCAAAGCACTTTTAAATTTGAAAAATTTGAGATAAAAAATTGATTTTTAAAATTTAAGAGATATTTAAAAAGAAATTCGGGCTAAATTTAGCCCGAATTTTTTAATAAGTCGTTTGGATAACAACTCTTCTGTTTGGTTTTAGGCACTCTTTTAAAGCGTCCCCTGTTTTGCCGTCGCAAGTTACAACTTGATCAGCTTCGCCCATACCCATAGCGGTTATGATTTCGGCAGGAACGCCATTTTTAACCAACTCTGCTTTAACGGCATCTGCTCTTCTTTGAGATAGTTTTAGGTTGTAATCATCGCTACCTAGCGGATCTGTGTATCCTAAAACTTTTACTTTTCTAACCATATTTTTATCGATTTGATTAACGCTCAAAGCGATAGTTTCAAAGCCTTCTTGTTTGATAGTGTCTTTGTCAAAGTCAAATAAAAAGTCTGTTTCAAGCTCTAAATTTTGATTTTGAAGTTGCACAGGCGATATGTCGGCACAACCTTTTGGATAGTAAAATGTGCTAGCTACTTTATAATCTTTATCAAAAATGATTTTAAATTTGCAAATTTGAGCTTCGCCCTTTTCTTTATTTAGGTTAAAAGCAAAATCCCACTCTCTATCGCCGTAGATACCATTTGTTTTATCTGGGTCGATTAGAGCGTAAATTTCATCTTTACTCATACCTTTTGCGACTTTGCCTAAATTTTCTGCTTTTTGAGCAGTGTGCGTATCAAACCAGCTCAAATCAAAATCAGGGAATTTTACATCGCTCCATTGCAAAATGCCATCATCAGGGATAAGGCTTTTGATTTTATCTCCGAGATTTTGCAAACCTTCTTTTGCACTATTTGCAACTTCGGCTACGCCGTCTTTTAAATTCTCTCCCGCTGTTGATAATCCGCCTTTCAAATTTTCACCAGCTGTTGATAATCCGTCTTTTAGGCTATCTGCTGCACTGCTTAAATTTCCTTCAACGCTGTTTGCGACATTTTCAGCACCTTGACTTAAATTTTCTCCGATATTTTGTGCCGTATTGCTAATGCTATTTCCGGCGCTATCTAAGTTATCTTTTGCGCCCGTAAGAAGTTTTGCTGCGCCGTCTTTTAGATTTTCACCAGCTGTTGATAGTCCGTCTTTCAAATTTTCACCAGCTGTTGATAATCCGTCTTTTAGGCTATCTGCTGCACTGCTTAAATTTCCTTCAACGCTAGTTGCGATATTTTCTATACCTTGCGTTAAATTTGCATCTACGCTTTGGACTGCTTTGTTTATATTTTCGCCGATGTTAGGAAGTGCCGTATTTTCTTGTGTGGTAGTCGGTGCATTTGGTGCAACAATGGCATTGTTTTGTGGAACGCTTGGCACACTTGGGCTACTTGGAACGGCGTTTTGCTCTATCATTTTACTTGTATCAACGCTATCAATAATCGAACTTTTTGCATCTTTTTGATAAAAATATGCCAAAGCCAAAGTATTTATAACAAATAAAATTCCCATAACCGCCGTAAATTTAGCCAAAAATCCGGCAGGTCCTTTTGCGCCAAATAGGCTTTCGTTACTTCCGCTGTATTGTCCTAGCCCGATAGATGAGCTTTTTTGTAACAAAACTGAAATCGTAATCACGATAACAAGTATAACTTGAAGAATTAATAACAATGTTGTCACGATTGAAACCTTTTAATTTTAAATTGAACCTATGATTATACAAAAAGTAAGATAAATTTAAGTTAAAATTTAAGTGCCGTTTGTGAATTTAAAACGGCACTATCAAATTTAATCTCTATTTGTAACACCCAAAATGTGTAATAACGACATAAAAAGATTGTAGATATTTAGATACATACCAACAGCTGCCATGATAGGTGATGTGTATTCGCCTCTGATGATTTTTTGTGTATCAAAAAGTATGTAAGCTGAAAATAGCACAGCACAAACCGCTGAAACGCCAAGAGCTAAAACGCTGCTTTTAAACAAAAATACATTTAATAAGCTAACAACTACAACGCCGATAAGCGTCCAAAACAAAGGCTTTGTCCAAGAGCTAAAATCTGCCTTTGTTCTCATCGCATAGATAGTTAGTGCGCCAAATGCAACCGCAGTGGCAACAAAAGCTTGTGTTACGACATGTCCTGCACCCATACTAACATAAAGCGAGATTATCGCTCCAACCGTCATACCTGTGATAAATGTAAATGCAAAAAGTAGCACAAGCGCTAGTGTGTTTGCGCCACGACTTACTGCAAATTGCATACCAAGGATTAAACCAAAAATCACAACTAGATAAATAAGCGGACTAGTGGCAAGTGAAATGCCTGTATTCATCGCTACAAAAGCACCCGCTGCTGCTGCTACCATAGAAGCAGTCAAAAGCGCATAAGTGTCTTTGATGATAGATGAAATTCTCGAACCATCATACTCGGCGTAGTTTTCATACTTTTCGCCTAGCACATCGATGTTTTGTAGGTCTTTTCCATAGTCTTTGTTGAAAAGTGCCATATTTTTCTCCTTTTAGATTTAAATTTGCGAGTGAGTATATCGGAAAAATGGTAAATAATAAATTAAAATAAAATAAATTTAGATGAATTTGGCAGGACAAAAAGCAAATTTATTCAACATTAATTCTAAATTGTTATAATCCTACACTTTTTAAAGGAGAACTATGAACGACAGAATCATTAGCGGTGCCGTTAAATTTATGGAAGAAAACTTTTTAGAACACAGGGAACTTTTTGAAAATTTGGCAAATCATCAAACTCCGCACACGCTTTTTGTCGGCTGTGCCGATTCGCGCGTGGTACCAAATTTAATCACTTCTACGCTTCCGGGCGAACTTTTTGTCGTGCGAAATATCGCAAATATCGTTCCGCCGTATCGTGTGAGTAATGACTTTGTTGCTACAACGGCTGCGATAGAATATGCTCTTTATGCGCTAGAAATCAAAAATATAATCATCTGCGGACATAGCAACTGCGGTGGTTGTGCGGCACTTTATTATGAAAGTGAAAAGTTGGAGAAAATTCCAAATGTCAAAAAGTGGCTAAATTTGCTAGACCCTGTTAAAAAGGAAATTTCAGAAATCAAAAATTTAGAAATTTCAAAAAGAGATTGGATAACAGAACGACTAAATATCATAAATTCGATAAAAAATTTGCTAACTTTTCCAAATTTAGCAAATTTGCACGAAAAAGGCGAGATAAAAATTTACGGCTGGCACTATATCATTGAAACGGGCGAACTTTTTGACTACGATCACGCCAGTGGGCATTTTAAAATTTTAACAAAGGAAAAGGATTATGAAAAAGTTTATAATCAGCTTTTTAGCGATTATTAGTTTTATTTTTGCAGATGTAAATTCTAGCGATACAAACATAACAAAAGAAGAAGTTTTAGAAGCGATTTCAAAAAATTCAGATAGCAATGGAAGTGAAGTTAGAGATTTAATAGTCGAAAAAATTGAAAAAAGCGAGAACTCTGATTCGCTCGATAATGATACTATTAGGCTTTCAGCTGTGGTAAATGATATTAGAAAATTAAACGCTATACATAAAACTCTTCTAGCCAAAGGCGATACGAACGCTACCGGTGAAGAAGCAAAAAATTTAGCTAAAAGCAAAGAAGCACTTTTTGATACAATTCCTTATGCTATAACAAAACAAAAAATTAATAAAGAAGGTATTGTAAAATATTTAGAGCACAAAAATTCGTTATTAGAAAGTATAGAAAAAAATAAAAACAAACAAGGCTCAAAAGAGTATATTGAAGCTTCATTTTCACTTGAAAATATGAATTTAGCTGAAATATTTTATGGTTCTTTGCTAAAAGTAGATGATTTATTTACCAAAGGCTCAGGAAGCAAGGCACTCGAAAAAGAGCTACAAAGTTCGATTTTAACGCTTCAAACGCTTGATTTTTCGAATTTATTGCTTTTAAAAGAAAAATTAAAAACAGACGAAGAAAAATTAAATTTCGATAATAAATTTGGCGAACTTGAAAACAGCAAACAAACCTATGAAGAGATATTAAATTATCTTTTAACAAATAAGGATTTGCTAACTAGCAACGCCATTGTTACAAGGCTAAATTTAAACACTGCGATTGATTATATCAATGAAAAAAGTCCAAAAATCGGTAAAATCAATGTCGGAAAAACCATTTTGGTGCTTTTTATTATCGGATTTTTCTATTCGCTTAGAAGATTTTTGGCGAATTTGCTTTATTTTATCTTTAAGCCGTTTTCAAAAAACCAAAGCATAGATTTAAAAACGCAAGTTGTTGATATTTTGAAACGACCGCTTGGAATTTTGCTGATTGCTTATGCGATAAGCATTTGTTTAAGCATTATTTCGTATCCTGCGCCACTTCCTGTAAAAGTGGCAAATGCTTTATCGATAGCCTATATTATCTTAAATGCTTGGTTGATTTTGGTTATTATTGATGGATACGGCATTATTTTGCTTGGAAATCTCGCCAAAAAAAGTGCAAGAAAAGAAATCGTAAATTTAATGATAAAAATTTTATATATATTTGTCATAATCGTAGCGATTTTACTAATTTTAAGACGACTTGGATTTAATATCTCTGCACTTTTGGCTTCTCTTGGAATCGGTGGTTTAGCAATCGCTCTTGCTACAAAAGATATAATCGCAAATTTCTTTACTTCGATTATGCTTTTGTTTGATAACTCATTTTCGCAAGGGGACTATGTCGTCATCAACGGCGTAGAAGGGCATGTTGTTGAAATCGGTATGCGAAAAACTACCATTAGGACGATGGATAACGCTCTTGTTTCGGTTCCAAATTCAAACATTGTAGCACAAAATATTATAAATTGGAGTAGGCGAAAAATCGGCAGACATCTTAAAATCGTTATCGGCGTAGAATATTCATCGCCGAAAGATAAAATTCAAAAAGCCATTAGTGAAATCAAAGATATGCTCGAAAACCACGACGGAATCGCCGCAACGCACGATAATGCAAAAAACGCAAAAGATCATCGCATGAAGCATAGGCAAAAAATGGTTTCGATTGATGATTTGGCAGGTTATAAAAATTTGCTTTATGTTGTTTTGGACGAATTTGCAGATTCGTCGATAAATATTTTGATTTATTGTTACACAAAAACGACGAATTTTGGCGAATTTTTGGAAGTAAAACAAGATGTTTTATTTAAAATAATGGAAATTTTAGAGCAAAATTCGCTAAGTTTTGCATTTCCGTCACAAAGTTTATATGTTGAAAAGTTACCAAAATTTGAATATGATAACAAAACAGAAAATTCTAACAACAAAGGAGCACAAAATGGCTGAATTTGATGATGAAATGGAATTTGACGAATTCGACGACGAAAACGAAAACGATTTCGATATGGACGATTATCGCTACTCTTACGATGAAGATGATTATAGCTTCGATGAAGATGACGGCGAAGATGAATTTTATGAATAAATTTAGCCAAATTTGCTAATTTATTTTCAAAGGAGAAATTTATGTTTAAGTTACGAACACTGCCATTTGACGGCGCAAAAAATGCAGTTATAAGCGAAGAAGCCTGTAAATTTCACTACGGAAAACATCATCAAGCTTATGTTACAAATCTAAATAATCTTATAAACGATACGGAATTTAAAGATTGTCATCTATTTGACATTATAAATAAATCGCAAGGAGCGATTTTTAATAATGCAGCGCAAATTTACAACCACGATTTTTATTTTGATTGTATCGCCGAAAAAAGCGAAATCTCAAATGATTTAAGAGAAGTTTTAAGAGAAGAATTTGATGATTTTAAGGCTAAATTTTTAACCGCCGCAACTACTCTTTTTGGGAGCGGTTGGTGTTGGTTAGTTTATGATTTAAATGATAGTAGGCTAAAAATCGTGCAAACGCAAAATGCTGCTACACCGATAACAGAAAATCAGGTTCCGCTTTTGGTGGTTGATGTCTGGGAGCATGCTTATTATATTGATTTTAAAAATGCAAGGGCTAGTTATTTGGAAAAATTTTATGAAAATATCAACTGGTATTTTGTTAGTGAGGCCTATGCTTGGGCGATAAAAGAAGGGCTAAATTCGGTGAGATTTTACATAGATGAAATTCACCCAGAGTGCAAAAAATAGCAAATTTAAGGATAAAAAATGAAAAAAATTTTAGTTTTTTGTGTGGTTTTGGCTTTTGCTTTTGGTGGGGAATTTACGACTGTGAAATTTAGCCCCGAACAAACCGAAAAAATGATGAAAGAGCTTCACTCTCGTTTAGAAAAGTGCCAAACTGATGAACGCACAAAAAAGCTTATAAGCGATTTAGAAGATGCATTTTATCCACTTGAAGATATGGATTTTTCGCATGATTATGATCCGCAAATAATCGAAAAACTTCGCAGACTAAATGCGCAAAATCAGCGATTTTTGACGCATTTTGTTTTGACTTCGGGTTGTAAGTTGGATTAGAGATTTATAAATTCGGCAAATTTGCTTTTAAATTCGCCGAATTTTGAAATTTGTGGTGTTAAGCTTTTAGCGAACGCCAAATTTATTTTTTATAAATTGGCAAATTACCCCATTTCGCGTTATGAAAAGCACTTTTCCTTTGGCTTTTTTCTTAAATTTATCATAAAGTCTCCCGCCGCTTACACTCTCGCCAATAACCGTTTTAGTGCTATTTGCAACATAACCGATGGCTCCAAGACCTTTTAAAGTTACTTTTATTGCCTCTTTATCATACCTATTTTTAGGCTCTTTTTTCAGTTTTACACGCATACCTTTTTTAAGAAAATCATCGCCATAGTAAAAATTAAGCCCCGTGATTGTAAAAAATATTTTTTTCATCTCTTAATCCTTTCTTTTAATATTTCATATTCAAATATAACGATTTAAATATGTTAAAAACTATAACAGATAAAACTAGGCTGGAATTTAAAGTAAAATAAGCCCCAAAAGCAAAAGCCTTTGGGGTTCGAAGTTAAAATTTATTTTTTAAGTGCGTCTTTTGCTTGTTTTGCAACAACTGCAAAAGCATCGCTATCGTTCATAGCTAGGTTTGCTAGAACTTTTCTATCTAGCTCGATTCCTGCTAATTTTAGTCCGTTCATAAATTTTGAATAGCTTAAATCGTTTAATCTGCAAGCAGCATTTATGCGGATAATCCAAAGTCTTCTGAAATCGCGCTTTTTCGCTTTTCTATCGCGGAAAGCATAGACTAAACTTCTTTCTAATTGCTCTTTGGCTTTTCTAAAATGTTTGCGTCTGCCGCTGTAAAAACCGCGAGCTAATTTTAGAACTTTTTTGTGGCGTCTTCTGCGAACTACGCCTGTTTTAACTCTTGCCATAATTTTTCCTTTTTAAAATTTGGCGTCCGAATTCGGAACTTTTCCTAAATTCACTAAATTTAGGAGGTTTGAATGACTTTCGTCAAAAACTTATTTGCAAAGCATTTTTTTGACAGCTTTTTCGTTTGTGCTATCTACAAAATGCGGGCCTCTTAAATCTCTTTTGCGTGTGCTAGACATTTTTGTCAAAATGTGGCTTCTAAAAGCTGAGCCTCTTTTGATTTTATTTTTGCCTACTTTAAAGCGTTTAGCAGCACCGCGAACTGATTTCATTTTAGGCATACTAATCCTTTGTTTAAAGTGAAATTGTGATTATACAAAATTTATTCTTTGAAATTTTTGAATTTTGTAAAATTTATGAATTTAGGCGATAAATTTTGCCTAAATTCATTTTTAAATTTGAAAAATTTACGCTTTTTTCGGCGTAATAAGCATACTTACATATCGCCCTTCTAAAACAGGAGCTTTTTCTCTATCGGCGACTTCTATCAAATACTCTTGCCAAATTTTTTCTAGCAAATTTACGCCGATTTCTGGCGTATTCATCTCTCTACCTTTTAGAAAAACGCGAAGTTTTACATGTTTTCCGCTTTGCAAAAATTCAATCGCATGTTTGATTTTGTAGTTAATATCGTTTTGAGCGATCTTAGCAGAAAGCTTGATTTCTTTGATTTCAATGCTTTTTTGCTTTTTCTTGGCTTCTTTTAGCTTTTTTTCTTGTTGATAGCGAAATTTGCTATAATTCATAACTTTACAAACCGGCGGTTTTGCATCAGGGGCGATTAAAACCAAATCCACGCCGTTTTTGTTTGCAATTTCAAGTGCTTCGTCCAATGAGATAACGCCGTAAGCTTCGCCATCATCTCCAATACACCTTACCTCGTCAAAAGGTATGTTTTCGTTGAGTAAAACCTCTTTTTCTTTGCTCAAAAATTCACCTCGCTTGATTTTTGTTTGCATAAATTTAAAAACTCTTCAAGACTTAAATTTGACTGAGTTCGCTCTCGTCTATCTCTTAGAGCAACGCTTTTTTCATTGACTTCATTATCCCCAAGAACGATTATCATAGGGACTTTTTGTTTTTCTGCTGTTCGAATTCTTTTATTTAGTGTTTCGTTTTTGCTAAAAATTTCACTATCAATCTCTAAATTTCTTAGTTTCTCGGCGATTTCTTTTGCGTAAGCGTGATGATTTTCGCTAATCGGAATAATCGCAACTTGCGTTGGACATAGCCAAAACGGAAGCTCTCCGGCAGTGTGTTCGATCAAAATGCCAATAAATCTCTCAAAGCTACCTAAAATCGCTCTATGAAGCATGACAGGTTGTTTTTTCTCATTATTTTCATCAATATAGCCTAGCTCAAAACGGCTTGGCAAGTTAAAATCTACTTGCACGGTGCCACACTGCCATTTTCGCTTTAAAGCATCAGTTATTTTTATATCAATTTTTGGTCCATAAAATGCACCGCCGCCTTCGTCAATGCCGTATTTTAAGCCTCTCTCATCAAGTGCGTCTTTAAGCGCTTGTGTGGCTATTTCCCAGACCTCATCATCGCCGACTGCTTTTTGTGGTTTGGTTGAAATTTCCATTTCGTAGTTAAAGCCAAAAGATTTCATAAGCAAATCAACAAAATCTAAAATTTCATAGACATTTTCTTTGATTTGGCTTGGCATACAAAAGATATGAGCGTCATCTTGTGTAAATTCGCGCACTCTAAATAGCCCGTGTAAGACGCCTGATTTCTCGTGTCTATGAACAACGCCATATTCGCAAAATTTAAGTGGCAAATCACGATAAGAGCGAATTTCGTTTTGATAAACTTTGATATGACCTACGCAGTTCATTGGCTTAATGCCGTATTCTTGCTCTTCGATCATCGTAAAATACATATTTTCTTTGTAATTTGCATAATGTCCGCTAGTTTTCCAAGCGTCTGATTTTAGGATTTCAGGGCCTCTGACTGGCTCATAACCGCGTCTGCGAAGCCCACGATAAAGTTTTTCTTCAAGTTTTACGCGCATTTTTGTGCCGTTTGGTAGCCAAATCGGAAGTCCCATGCCGATTTCTTCATCAAATGTGAAAAATTTCATCTCCGCACCAAGTTTGCGGTGGTCTCGTTTTTTGGCTTCTTCAAGCATATTCAAATGCTCTTTTAGGCTATCTTTATCTGCAAATGCCGTGCCGTAAATGCGAGTTAGCATTTCTCTTTTTTCATCACCGCCAAGATAAGCTCCTGCTATGCGAGTGAGTTTGAAAAATTTAAGCATTTTTGTATTTGGCACATGCGGACCTCTGCAAATATCTTCAAATTCGCCTTGACGATACAAGCTAACCACTCCGTCAGGAATTCGTTTTAAGACTTCTTGTTTTAGATCGTCGCTTGAATATTTCGTGCTAACTTCTGTTTTGGTTGAATTTATTTTTATTATTTCATCGCCCGTTTTGGCGAGTTCTTTCATTTTTTCTTCGATGATTTTTAAATCTTCTTCGCCAAGCTTTTCACCATCAGCTTTAATAACCCGCATATCATAATAAAATCCGTCTTCAATAGCAGGTCCGACAAAGAATTTTGCATCTTTATAAAGGCTTTTTACAGCCGCCGCTAGTAAATGTGCAGTTGAATGTCTAATGACATTTAATGCATCGTCTGAATTGTCAAAATAAATCGGCTCTCCGCCGCCTTGATAGCTTTGAGTATCTAGTATCTCGTCGCCCACTTTGTATGCGATAATATCGCTCATTTGCTGTTTTCCTTTTTTTACCAAATTGTCTTTTTTACGATAAAAGAACGATTTATCATTTTATCTTATTAAATTTTAATATTTACTTAGTTTTTGATTTAAGAACTATTTATTTTGATAAATTTTGTATTTAAATTTGAAAATTTGCTTCGCAAATTTTTGGATTGAATTGTTTTGATTATTTTAGCTTTGGCGATTACTCTGCTTCGCTACGCTCATTTTGCTTCGAATTTGTTACGCAAATTCTCGCAATGACAATGGAAAGAAATTTGAAATTTCAAAAATAATCCAATCTAAATTCGGTCGTGTTATGCCGACGATTTTTTGTGCGACAAGCATAAGATAAGACTTGGTTTGTCTATCGGTGCTTGTCGCACAAAAAAGCTAGGCTGAATTCAACGCAAAAAAAAGAAAATTTAATTTCTAAATTTAATAAATTTTCTAAGAAATCTTTTGCTTACACACAAGTATGTTACAAACCCCGCCACTATGCAAACCGCCATCACACACGACAGCAAAAACGGGTGGTTTGCGCCGATTGCACCTACGACAACGGAGATAAATCCTGCCATTGCCATTTGGATTGCCCCAAGCACAGCAGAAGCTGAGCCTGATTTGCCTTTAAATCTAGCCATTGCCAAAACTACGGCATTTGGTATGATAAATCCTTTCATGCCAAGCGTTAAAAATAGGCAAATTTCAAAAGGCAAAAATCCAAAATCAAAAAATCCGCAAACAAGTAATAAAATAGCTCCAACAATCATCGCCAAAAAGGCATTTTTTAAGATTATATAAGGCGAAATTTTTTGCACGATTTTTGCATTTATAGCTGAAAATATGGTCATCGAAAGCGCATTTAACCCAAAAACTATGCCAAAAGCCTTACTAGAAAGTCCAAAATGCTCTCTAAAAACAAACGGCGAACCCGTGATATAGGCAAACATCGCCGCCATACAAAGGGCAGACGAAAGGGTGAAAATAAAAAATTTGCGATTTTTTAAAATCGAAATATAATTAGCCAAAACCGATTTTGGGCTTAAATTTAGCGATTTATCGATGATAGCGCTTTCTTTTAAACCTAAAAAAATCATCCAAAAAAGCAAAATTCCAAGCAAAAATAGTGTCGTAAAAATGAGCTTCCAGCCGCCAAAATCCGATATAAAAGCCCCGACGGTTGGAGCTAACATGGGTGCGAGAGAACCAACTATCATCATCAAGGCTAAAACTGCTGCGCCTTCTTGGACGCTAAATTTATCATTTATCACGGCTCTTGCGATAACCACTCCTGCGCAACCGCCCAAAGCTTGGGTAAATCTAAAAAATATAAAAGCATAAATGTTATCGATTGCCACGCATAAAATGCTAGAAAATATAAAAACGCAAATTCCCACAAGTAGGGGTTTTCTGCGTCCGTAAATGTCGCTAAGTGGTCCGTAAATGAGCTGACCGAGTGCAAAAGCGACGAAAAACGCCGTTAGCGAAAGCTGAGTATAAAATTCGCTCGTGGCAAATGTGGCTTGAACATTTTTTAAAGCAGGTAGATACATATCGGTCGAAAGTGGCGCAACAGCCGACATATAGGCTAAAACTAAGATTAAATACGGTTTTGCGATTTTTGGCGAATTTAAAAATTCCGTGATTTTGGCAAACATAAATTTCCTTGAAAAATTTTAAAAAGTGATTGTAACGAAAAAAACTTAGAGTGAAACTTAAATTTGAGATTAAATTGAGATTAAAAGTGGTGACCCCTACGAGATTCGAACTCGTGTTACCGCCGTGAAAGGGCGATGTCCTAACCGTTAGACGAAGGGGCCACAATCGGTTAAACAAAAAAGGAACTCGTATTTTATACGAAAGTTGCTTAAATTTCACTTAATAAAGTGCTATTTTTTGTAAATTTTGCTAAAATACCATTTTAAATTTTTAAAAGGATAAATCTATGAAAAAAATAAATTTGTTTATGTGTGGAATTTTGGCTTTTGTTAGTTTTTTCTCAGGCTGTGCGAAAAATTCTCCACAAAATTCCCAAGCAGTTAGTTTTACGGTGATTTCGCCGACTTTAAAAATCAGCGATGCAGGTTTTATCCATAAATTCGCAAATAAAACTGAACTTCAAATTTATAACTCAGGCGTTAGTATCCTAAAAATGGATATTTCAGAAAATAAAATTTGTCTAAATTCTGCTTGTGATGACGAACCGACATTTAATAGAAAATTCTTTAAAAACAGCCATTACAACGGCTTTTTTAGTGATATTTTAAACCATAAGCCGATTTACAACGGAAAAAATTTGCAAAAGAGCGATTGTGGATTTTTGCAAAATCTAAGCGATAATTTTATACAATACGAATTTTGTAACAATTTGGTAGAATTTACCGATACAAAAAACAAAATAAAAATCAAATTAAAAGAGATAGATTGAAACGAATCGGAGCGCATGTCAGCGCAAGCGGCGGGGTTTTTAACGCGCCGATTAATGCCAAAAATATCGGAGCAGATGCATTTGCGCTTTTTGTGAAAAATCAACGCCAATGGAGCGCAAAACCACTCAGCGATGACGATATAGCGAAATTTAAAGCGAATTTAGCTACTAGCGGCATAAAGAGTGATCATATCCTAGCGCATGATAGTTATCTTATAAATTTAGGACACCCTGACGAGATTTTACGCAAAAAAAGCGTTGAAGCGTTTATCGATGAAGTGGAGCGTTGCGAAAAACTAGGCATTAAGCTTTTAAATTTTCACCCAGGATCCCATTTAAATGAAATTTCAGCCGAGATTTGTTTGCAAAATATCGCAAATTCACTGAATTTCGCTATTGCAAACACTAGCGGCGTGAAACTTGTCATCGAAAACACCGCAGGGCAAGGCTCGAATTTGGGCTTTAAATTTGAACAAATCGCTTATATTATTGAACGAATTACAGACAAATGCCGCATTGGCGTTTGCATCGATACCTGTCATGCTTTTGCGGGTGGATATGATTTTCGCACGAAAGAATCTTACGAAAAAACAATGAGCGAATTTGACCGAATTATCGGCTATAAATTTTTAAGCGGAATGCATATAAACGACACAAAAAACGAGCTTGGAGTTCGCAAAGATCGCCACGAAAGTCTTGGTAAGGGCTTTTTGGGTTTGCAAAGTTTTGAAAACATTATGAACGACAAACAAATAGACGAAATTCCGCTTATTTTGGAAACTATCGACGATAGTATTTGGGCTGATGAGATTAAAATTTTAAGAAATTTAATAAAAGGATAAATTTTGAATTTACAAAAAAGAGTTTTTTTATTTAGTCTGGCGACGGCTTTGAGTGCGAGTTTTGCCTGTGCTTCGGGTTTTAAAATACCTGAGCAAAGTGGCGATTCTGTGGCGATGGCGGCATCAAATGTCGCCACTAGTTTTAGTGCGGACGCGGCGTATTATAACCCTGCAAATATGGTTTTTATGCCGGTTAATCATGAATTTGCTTTTTCGGCACAGTATATGAGACTAGGAAAGCTTGATTATCATAATAAATCAACTACATTTGGTAATGCAAATTACGATACAAGCTCGAAAGTGGGAAATTTTTTTGTGCCCGGAATTCATTTTATCTCGCCGTTTGTAGGCGATAGAACAAGATTTGGTTTTAGTCTTGCCGTTCCTGCCGGAATGACGATGAAATGGAGCGATCCATTTCCAAAATCGATTGCCGAGCATTTTGAGATTCAAGTTATAGAACTAGCTCCAAGCGTTGCTTATATGCTAAGTGATCAGTTATCTGTCGCATTTGGTCTAAGGGCTGCTTATACTAGTGGCAAGGTTAAAAATGAAGTTAGTAACGCTACTATTTCAGCGCAAATTCCGGGCGTTGGTTCTCAAAGCGGAAGTTTAAGTGCAAGGCGTGAGTTAGAAGGCGATTCGTGGGATTTTGGTTATAATGTGGCTTTGAGTTATCGACCGACCCAAAATCTAAGTTTTGCCGCGACTTATCGTTCAAAGATAAATTTGACAGTCGAAGGCGATGCCGATATTAGATCAAATTTAAATGTCGCAAATGCCGCTGCGTTGATTAGTGCGTATCCGCAACTAGCTCCGATGTTAGCACAGATCAAAGCAGGTTATGACGGCGAGTATCATGGCGATGTAAGTATTGATATACCGCTTCCTGCAATTTTAACACTTGGTGCTTCGTATCAATGGAATGATTGGACATTTACATTTGCATACGATCGCACTTTTTGGCATGCGTTGAAAGAATTTGATTTTGAATACTCGCGCCAAGTGCCGGTTTCTGCAATGTTTGATAAACCGGTTGAAAAAGATTGGCACGATACCGATACTTTCCGCTTCGGTGTGGCGTATCAATATGATAAAGATTTACGATTAATGGGCGGTTTTGCAATCGATGAACCGGCTGCCGATGCAAATAAGGTTCGATTTGAATTGCCTGATACAAAATCTTATATTTATTCACTTGGAGCAAATTATAAATTTAGCGATAGCTTTGATTTAACGGGAGCTGCGCTTTATCAAGACCGTCAAGCAAGAGAGATAAATTCTCCGGATTCCATTGCGTTTAATAACCTTGTCGGTGAATTTGGAAGAACAAATATTTTGATACTAAATTTAACGGCAAGTTATAAATTTTAAAGGAGTTTTATGCAAGAAATTATAAATTTTATCAATCAAAATCCAAAAGACTCTAAAATTCAAAAAATTTTGGAAGTCAGTGATGACGAGATAAAAATTTTACAATTTTTGCTAAAAAACTACCTTGACGGAAATCCGCAATCTAGCGTATTTTCACTGCTTTGTGCTGTTTTTGGAGAAAAAGATTATAGTTACTTAAACTATTTAAAAAATATAAAATCTCTTATTGATTTAGGGCTTGTAACTCAAATCGCAAGTGTTTTTAAAAATGTAGAATTAGGCAAAAAAACGGCTTTATTGTCTTTGCTAAATTCTGAAATCGAACCAAGCGAATATTTTTTAAAAATTCTTGAAGACGGCGAGATTAAATTTGATTTACCACAAATTTTGCCCTATAATGATAATTTGGAGTATCTAAAAGATCAATTTTTTCGCATAAATTTATATGCCAAAAAACTGCATGCAAGTTCAGAATTATCGATAAATAAAATCGATGAGCGAATTAAAAATTTAGAAAAAATCATCGCAAAACGGATAAGATTAACCAAAATTTCACTCCCAATCGAGCAAATTTTCAAATCAAATTCTCTAAATTCAAAAGAACAACTCATATTTTTGGCACTTTTAAAAGAAGAGTATTCAGCTGAATTTGAAAATTTCAGGGATTTAAACACGCTAATTGCCTTAATTAGCGAAGATGAAATTTCTCGTTTTAAAAACCGTGCTTTGCTAGAAGAGGGCGCAAATTTGATACTTTCAGGGCTTATTGATTATGACGAGACTATCGGCAGTTTTGGCGGTATCATGCGAAGTTTTTATATAAATGAAGATATTTTACAAACCATAATGCACCCCAAATCCGGCAAAAAAAACAAAAAAGCACTCATCGAAACAATCGTAAAAGAGAGTGAAATTTTCGAGCTAATCGAGCCTGTAACGGACATCGACGATGTCGTGCTAAATGAAAAAACAAAAGAGTTGCTTAGCCAAATTCTAAAACAGGTGGATAAAAAGGTTATAAACCGCTTAAATTCATGGGGTATAAAATCTCGCAAGGGCGTCGATGCGAAGATTATTTTTTATGGGGCGCCGGGGACGGGTAAGACTATGAGCGCACTTAGCCTTGCAAAGAGCCTTAAAAAGCAGGTTATTAGCTTTGATTGCTCCAAAATTTTAAGCAAATATGTCGGCGAGAGCGAACAAAATGTGCGAAAAATTTTTGATACTTACAACAAAATCAAAAACGAAAGCAAAACCGAACCCGTGCTTTTGCTAAATGAAGCAGATCAGTTTCTTTCGTCTCGCATAGAAGCAGCTGGTGGCGGAAGCGATAAAATGCACAATCAAATGCAAAATATTTTCCTTGATCAAATCGAAAAATTTGAAGGCGTTTTAATCGCCACGACGAATTTGCTAAAAAATATCGACACTGCCTTTTCTAGGCGGTTTGATTATAAAATCGAATTTAAAAAGCCAACACCGAGCGAACGCCTTGCCATTTGGCGAAAGATACTGCCAGAAAATGCGAGTTTTGAAGAGAATTTTAGCGTAGAAAAACTCGCCGAATTTGAGCTAAGCGGTGCTCAAATCGTAATGACGATGAAAAATACTGCTTTAAAAGTCGCCGTTAAAGATGACGGAATTTTCACTTTTGAAGACTTCGCAAATGAGATAAAACGAGAAATTTCATCGAATTTCGACACCGACAAAAAAGTCGGACTTTTATAAAATTTTTTAATTTTTTGTAGGGTGGCATTTTGCCCACCATAAGGTTACCGAATTTTTTTCGGTGGGCAAGGATGCCCACCCTACGAAGCTACAAATTTAATAAACCAAAATAACCCAATCCAAAAATTTGCGAAGCAAATTTTTTCATAAAGCCAAATTTAAAAAAAGTGAAAGCTTTTTTTAAATTTGCCACGATAGTAGCGTGCAGGGTATAGGGGTTGTTAAGGGGGAAAGGGGCGCTTCGCAAGTCAGCCCCTTTCCCCCTTAAAAAGCAACTTACAAGATGATTAAATTTAGAAAAATGATTGCAATACCAAATTTGATTGAATTTTTAAATTCACATAATTTGTGGTGGGCAATGTGCCACCATACGAAGTTTTTTAATAAAAAATAAAATTTTCACATAACTTTCAGCGAAACAAAAAAAAAAAAAACGATAAAATCTTTTCAAAATTTATTTCGAAAGGAATTTATATGAAGAAACTTCTTTTATTATGTGTGGTTGCAGGGTTTGGTCTGTCCGGTTGTGTGGGTTCGGCAAAACAACCTGAGCCTAGCGAACTTTTAGACCGTGCAGAAATGGCGACAGGTGTTGATCAAAGCAAATTAAGCGTTGTTGAAGATTCTCTTAACATCGAAGGCAGTGCGTTAAACAATACCGTAAATTACAAAGTAAAAGATAAAAAAGGAAATACATATCGTTGCTATTTTACAAGAGGTACTTTGATATTCGGCGGCTCTGTTAATTCGGATGCAGTATGCACGAAACTAGGTGGTTCATCTAGCAAAAAAAGTTCTACAAATTGCAATGAATTATTAAAAAGAGCAGGGAAGTGCTAGCTTTGTAGGTGGCATTTTGCCCACCATAAGGTTACCAAATTTTTCGGTGGGCAAAGATGCCCACCATACGATAGTTTAAAAATTATTAAAAGCTTGGTGTTGGAAATGCCGAATTTGACGGGGCGATTTCTTCTTTTGAATTTATCAAATTTATTGTAGCGTTATCATCTACTTTAAATCCGCCGCCAAGAGCCTTGTAGGCATTTACCGTGCTTGTCAGCGTTTCTAAATTTGCATTTGCTAAGGATAATTTTGAGTTTAAAAGTCCCCTTTGAGCGTCTAAAAACTCCAAGTGGTCGCTATAACCCTCGTCGTAGCGTTTTGAAGCCATATTAAAAACTCTTTGTTGAGCCGAAACTAGCTTTTTCATACTTTCCTGTTTGATTTTAGCGTTTTCTACGCCGATTAGAGCGTCTTTGACCTCGCCAAAAGCCGTTTTTAAAGTCTTATCATAAGCGATAAAACTTGCGTTTTGGTCTAAATTTGCTAAATCCACTCGCTTTTTGGTGCGACCAAAGTCGATTAGCGGTCCTACTAGCGAACCGGCTATACTCCAAGCAGGGTTATTTAAAAGCGTATCAAACTCGCCGCTAGCATAACCTAAGCTTCCTGTTAGCGAGATAGACGGAAAATACTGCGCCTTTGCCACGCCGACTAGGAAATTTGTAGCTTTTAAGCGTTCAAGCGCACTTGCGACATCCGGTCTATGAAGTAAGATGTCCGATGAAATTCCTGCCGGAATAGCAGGTGCATTTGGCAATGAATTTGCCGAATTTACCACGCCGTGTAGAATTTCGTTGTAGCTTTTGCCTGTAAGTATGTTTAGCGAAGTCGAAATTTGCGAAAGGCTATTTTGAACGCCGATTAAATTTGCTCTTGCGTTTTCTTGTGTCGCTAATGCTTGATAATAAACAATATCGCTAATAGCCCCTGCATTTAGCTGTTTTTTGCGAAAATTTGCCGTGCTAGTATAGCTATCTAGGCTGGATTTTAAAATTTGCTCTTGCTCTTTTAGCGAAATCAGCGTGAAATAAAGGTTTGCAACGGTGCTAACGATTGTGTTTTTTGCTGTTTCATAGTCGTATTTTGTGGCGTTAAATTTAGCATTTGCAGCTCTGACTGAGTTTCGAATTTTGCCCCAAAAATCGATTTCATAGCTCATAGAAGCTCCAAGCGAATAGGCTTCGTGCGAATTTCTATCAGGCAGATTTCCAAAGTTATTTTGGCGACCCACGCCGCCTTGAATCTGCGAATTTGGTAAAAACTCCAAGCGTGAAAGTCCAAGCGAAGTTCTAGCTATTTCGATATTATTTAGAGCTAAATTCAAATCAGAATTGTTTTGTAACGCACTTTCAACCAAAGAATTTAGATAGCTATCGCCAAATTCAGCCCACCAAGCTTTATCTATGCGAATTTCGCCGTAGTCTGCGATAAATTCGGTGTTTTTTTGCGGAAGTGTCGGCTTAAACGAACAACCGCTAAACAAAACGGCACTTGCAATCACGCTATATAAAAATTTATTCATCACTCGTCCTCCGCACTTTTGTTTTCTGCTCGTTTTTTGTCTATCCACTCATTAAGGCTTTCTAAAAGGTAGAAAAACAGCGGAACGAAGAAAATCGCAATCGTCGAAGCTGCTATCATACCGCCCATAACGCCGGTTCCTATGGCATGGCGGCTTGCGGCACCTGCTCCTGTGGCGATAACCATAGGGAAAACGCCAAGCGTAAATGCTAGACTTGTCATACAAATCGGGCGAAAGCGCATTCTAGCGGCTTCAATGGCTGCTTCTGTTATCGAGCGGTTATTATGCAAATGCTGTTGCATAGCAAATTCGACAATCAAAATGGCATTTTTAGCAGCCAAACCGATAAGTAATAAAAGTCCGATTTGAAAATATATATCGTTATTTAATCCCCTAGCCCAGTTAAAGAGTAATGCTCCAAAAACTGAAAACGGCACGGCTGTCAAAACTGCCAAAGGCATTAGCCACCTTTCATACTGAGCCGCTAAAATCAAAAATACAAAAATCAAACCAAAAATGAAAGCCTGTGCGCCTTTTCCTGTGGCGGCTACTTCTTGGTAAGCAGAACCTGACCAGCCGATAGAATACTCATCACCTAACTCTTCTTTCATAACTTCTTGTATGGCTTGTATGGCTTGACCAGATGTAAAGCCCGGTTTTGGCTCTCCCATGAGTTTAGCAGCAGAAAAGCCGTTAAATCTATCGACAGTATCTGGACCTAGGCTTCGTTGTAAGCTAACTAGTGCATCAAGTGGAACTAAATGTCCTGTTTTTGAGCGAACATATAAAAATTTAATGTCTTCCGGTGATGTTCTATACTCTTGATCTGCCCTAATATAAACGCGGAAATTTTTGCCAAGAAGGTTAAAATCATTTACATAATACTTTCCGATAGTCGCCGATAGGGTTGAAAAAATATCGTTGATATTAATACCCATCATTTTGATTTTTTCGGTATCCATAGTTAGAGTATATTGCGGAAACTGCGTATCTAGCGTAGTTCGCACTAAATTTAGCATAGGATGAGCGTTTGCTTTGGCTGCCACTCTTTGCATATCGGCTTCGATTTCGTGATATGTTTTTCCTGTTAGGCTTTGGGCATATAATTCAAAACCACCAGTCAAAGAAAGTCCGTTTATAGGCGGTGGTGTAACGACATAGGTCATCGAATTTCTATCTGCAAAATATAATTTTCCGTTTAGTTCATTTGCCATAGCAAAATTTGAATTTTCATAACCTTTTCTTTTATCCCAATCTTTAAGCATCATAAACATAGCTCCGCCGTTTTCTTTCATGCTACCGCTAATCATATCATAACCTGCGATTTCGGTTACGGCTTCTACATTTGGGTTTTGTTCGACAATACTTTTAATAAAATTTGTCGTTTGTTGTGTATGTCCTAGCGTCATGGCTGACGGTAAATTTACCATAGTTAAAACTGCGCCTTTGTCTTCATTTGGCACAAGCGCACCCGGAGTTGCTTTAAACAGCGCAACTACAAGACCCATAAAAACGGCTACAATCAACAAACTTGGGATTACATGGCGTAAAACTTTTGCAACACTTGCTGTAAAAATTCGCGTAGAAAAATCAAAAAATTCATTGTATTTTTTTACTAACCAAAATGGCTCACCCTCTTTTTTGCGTAAAATAAGCGCACAAAGTGATGGTGTAAGAGTAAGTGCTACAAAGCCGGAAAATGCGACAGAAGCAACAAGCGTTAGGGCAAATTGTTTTTGTATAACGCCCGTAAAACCGCCCATAAAGGCAATCGGAATAAAAACGGCACTTAAAACCAAGACGATAGAAATGACAGGGCTTGTTATTTCTCGCATTGCTTTAATCGTGGCTTCTTTTACGCTTAAATGCCTTTCTTCGTGCAAAATTCGCTCAACATTTTCGATAACGATAATAGCATCATCAACAACAATACCGATAGCTAAAACTAACGCAAAAAGAGTAATCAAATTTATAGAAAATCCAAGCAGATGAATTCCGATAAATGCCCCACAAATCGAAACCGGCACGGCAAGCATTGTAATAAAAGTAGAGCGAAAATTTCCTAAAAACATATACATAATGAAAATAACAAAAAGAAGAGCTTCCGCGAAAGTTTTCATAACTTCTTTAACTGAAACGGCAACGAATTTTGTAGTGTCATAGCCGACTGAATATGTTAAATTTCCGGGGAAATTTTTAGAAAGCTCTTCGACTTTTTTATTTACTCTTTCAACAGTAGCAAGGGCATTTGCACCATTTTTAAGGAAAATCATCAAAGGAACCATGCTATGTCCGTTGTATTTACCTTGTATAGAGTAATCATCAGCCCCAAGCTCCACTCTTGCAACATCTTTTACGCGCAAAAAACTACCTTTATCATCGCTTCTGATGATGATATTTTCAAACTGCTCGACTGTTTTAAGTCTGCCTTCCGGGCGAATAGCAAAAACATAAGGATTTCCCATGTCGTTTGGTTGTTGTCCGATTTTTCCTGCTGTTCGCTGTGAATTTTGCTCACCTATTGCAGCGATGACCTCAGATGTGGTAAGGTTATATTTATGCAAAAGTTCAGGGTTTAGCCAAATTCGCATAGCATAGTTTCTCACCATAGCAAATGCTTCGCCGACACCTTCAACTCGTTTTAGCTCTTCGACAATATTGATTTTGACATAGTTGTTCATCTCTATACGATCCATTTCATTGCTAGGATCGTAAAATGTCAAAAGTTCGAGTAGCGATCCGCTTCGTTCATAAACCGAAAGCCCGTATCTTCTAACTTCATCTGGCAAAGTATTTAAAGCAGGTGCTACGCGGTTATTTACATTTACCCTTGCATCAGCCGGATCTGTGCCGATTTCAAAGAAAACATTGATATTAAGTTCGCCGGCAGAACTTGAAGTGCTTTGCATATAAATCATATTTTCAACGCCGTTTATGGCATTTTCAAGTGGTGCAGCAACGCTATCTGCGATAGTTTGAGCATCGGCTCCTGAGTATGTAGCACGAACGACGATTTGTGGCGGGGTAAGTTGCGGATACTCTTCTACTGCCGAAGTTATCGCCGAAATCACACCTGCGATTACGATGATTATAGAAACAACACTCGCAAAAACAGGTCTTTCGATAAAAAATTTAGAAAACATTATTTTTGACCTTCCGTTTGTGCTTGTTGCATTTGAGCCTGCATTTTAGCAGCTTCGGCTGCCCTTGCTTCTTCATTTAACGCAGCGACATCAAGCCCTACACGAATTTTTTTGAAATTATCGATAACGACCAAATCCCCGTCATTTATGCCTTCTGAGATGATCGCTTCTGTGGCTGTTTGGGAGATAACTTTTACGATTTTTTTTGCGATTTTTCCGTTTTCAACTACATAAACAAAAGGGTTGCTTAAATCTTGCAAAACAGCGACTTGTGGTAGTTTTGCACCATTTTTTTGATGAAAACCGCCAACCTTTACCCTAGCGTAAGTCCCCGGTTTTAGTTCTAAATTTGGATTATCAAATTCAGCCTTTGCATCGACTGTTGCAGTATTTGAATTTACGACATTATCTATAAATTTAAGCGTTCCGTTATAATCTTTTCCTGCTACACTTATACTAACCCCAGAATTTTTCTTTTCCCACCCGCCGTTAGCCAAATTTGTATCGATTTTTAGCTTTTCGACATCGGAAATTCCGAATTTAACATAAATCGGATCGAGTTTTGTAAGTCTAACCAAATCAGCGTCCATAGAGCTTACATAAGCTCCGACATCTTTTAGATTATCGCCTACAACGCCGGAAAACGGCGCTTTTACCTTTGAATAATCTAAATCAATTTTCGCGTTTGTCAAATTTGCATTTGTTATGTTGTATGCAGCAACGGCAGCGTCATATTCTCTTTGGGAAATCGCATTTGAAGCTCTTAAATTTTTCGCTCTTTTTAAATCGGCGTTGGCGTTGTCAAAATTTGCCTTTGCGATGTTATATGCTGCTTCATATTTTGCAGAATCGATTTCAAACAAAATATCGCCTTCATTGACCGCTTGACCGGGAGTAAAGTTTTGCTTTTCTATCGTTCCTACGACTTTGGCTTTGACTACGACATCAAGTTCGCCGACTATTTGTCCGTTAAAAGAAAGTGCAACTTCCATATCGCCTGTTTTGGCTGTTATTACTCCCACAGGCAAAGGCGGCATTTGTTGTTGTGTGGCGTTTGCATTTTTATCTTTTTTTTCAAATAAAGAACAACCCGATAATAATATCGCTAATATCGCTAAATTTGCTAATTTACTCATAAATTTACCTTCTTAAAAAAATTATAAACAAACATTGATTTTACCTAAAATTTTCTTAAATTTAGTTAATCAATTTTTAATGTTTAATATGAAAAAATACACGAAATTTAGCGTAAATAAGTTAAATTTAGGTAAAATTCGTTTATTAAATTTAAAGGTAAAAATAATGATAAAGATTTTAAGTATTGCAGGTTCGGATTGTAGTGGCGGAGCAGGAATTCAGGCAGACATCAAAACGATAACGGCTCACAAAATGTATGCTATGAGCGTGATTACGGCACTTACAGCACAAAATACAACGGGCGTTTTTGGCGTTTTTGAAACTCCAAGCGAATTTGTGGAAGCGCAGATTAAGGCGTGTTTTGACGACATCGTCCCAAATGCCGTTAAAATCGGCATGGTCTCGAACAAAGATATTATAAAATCAATCGCAAAAATGCTTAAATTTTATAATGCAAAAAATATAGTGGTCGATCCCGTCATGGTCGCTACAAGCGGCGGAATTTTGATGAAAAATGATGCCGTAAATTCGCTAATAAACGAACTTTTTCCCTTAGCGACGATTTTAACGCCGAATTTAAGCGAAGCAGAAGTTTTAAGCGAAATGAAAATCGCAAATTTAAACGATATGAAAACTGCCGCCAAAAAAATAGCGAATTTAACGGGCGGTGCGGTTTTGGTAAAAGGCGGACATTTAGATGGCGAAGCGATTGATGTTTTATTTGAAGATGACGAATTTAGCGAATTTAGAGCGCCAAAAATCAATACAAAAAACTCTCACGGCACGGGCTGCACACTTTCAAGTGCAATCGCGTGTGGTTTGGGAGCAAATTTAAGCCTAAAAGAAGCGGTAAAAAATGCGAAAGAATTTGTATTTAAGGCACTTTCGTGGAGTGAGCAAATAGGACACGGAAACGGAGCGATAAATCACTATTTTAGGATTGAAAAAAGGTTTTAAGAGCAAATTTACGCATTTTGATTTTAAATAAGTAGAAAATTATATTTGGTGTTATTTGGTTTTTATGGCTATTTTGTAGGTTTAGAACTTTGTCCCCAAATGTAATAACTTAAAACTTCTAAGGCATAATCGCCAACTAATGGTAAATATTTTTCCATAATGTCTCCTTGTTAAAAATTTTGTTAAAATTCAACTATTAAATTTAAAAATTAATATCTCACAAAACTATTCTCATAATCGCATTTTCCACAATTATCTATTTTTTCACACTTATGGAGTAAGCCATAAAAACTAAAAATTTTCTTTTCATCGCTATGTTCTAAATTTATCTTATTTGTCGTGTGATAAGCCAAATCATGAGCTATTATATTTTTTAGCTCCCAGATATGGTTACGATAAAATCTTTCTGTTTTATTATTATCTACTATATCATACTCTTTGTAATGGGTATAAAATGTATCTAAATAATTTTGCTTAATAAAAATACATTTTCTATCTTTATCTAAAACAAAGGCATCGGAACCATACATATCCATATAAGGATTTGTTTTATCATTATAAACTATTATTGCCTGATTTATTGGAAAAATAACATGTCGTTTGTCGCGGTATTTTATTTTTTTATCTTTATCCCATCTATAATTAATTATAACTTCTTCTGAAATATCTGTTATGGTGTAATGTTTTGATAAGGCTTCAAAAATATCTAGGCTTTCTATTCTTTCGTATTCTTTAATCACATCTTTGTATTCTTTCCTAGATATTCGTCTGGTTGTATTTACATCGCTTTCTACAATATCTTTTAAAGTATATAAAATTTCATCTGTTGTCGGATTTTCTTTTATCATATAAAATTTTGGTGGTCTGCCACCCCTATCGTCATAATTTACTTTGTCAAGAAAAGCTTTATTGAGATAACTTTGCAAAAGCTCATCATCGCTTAAA
>JAFUFY010000043.1 GCA_017469645.1 Campylobacter sp.
ATTTCAGCGATAGTTTCAGTCGCCTTTGGCTCGACATCGGCTCTTAGGACATTTAAGGCGTCCATATCATCTAAATAACGCTTTATATAAAATTCGGTTATCTCTTCTAAACTTTTGCCAGTTTCGCTCATTTTTTTTAAAATTTTATCGTCAATATCGGTAAAATTTTTAATAAATTTAACGCCGTATCCGTTTGCGATTAAAACTCTACGAAGCAAATCAAAACTAATCGCACTTTTTGCATGTCCTAAATGCGCATCATCATAAACAGTCGGACCACAAACATAAAAATTCACGCAAGTTTTATCCTCTGGCGTAAATTCAACCTTTTTTCTTTTAACACTATCAAAAATAACCATTTATAAAGCCTTTGAAAAAGTATAAAATAACGATTTCAACCACACAAATGGCTAAAATCGGCACAAATTTGCGAAATTTGATTATAGCTAAAAAGTTATTAAATCCAAATTCTTTTATATTTTTATAAAGCAAAAATAGACCCGAGAGCGAACTAGCTAGTGCTAACCCGGCAGCTCCGTAAGGTTTAACAAAAATAGCGCACAAAGCGATATTTAAAATCAAACTTTGAATAGAAAATTTAGCAGCTTCCTTTTGTTTCATTTTTGAATATAGCCACTGCGAAAAGAGCTTTGCTAAACCAAAAGGAACTAGACCCACCATAAAAGCAGCCAAGACTTTTGCGCACTCTATCGTGTCTTCTCTTGTGAATTCGCCCCGTTCAAAAAGTAACCACGAAATTTCAAAACTAAGCATTATTCCGCCGATAGTCGAAGCTAAAAGCAAAAATAGCAAAAAATAAAAACTTTTTTCTAGTAAATTTTGGGCTTCTTTATCGTTGCCTGATTTGATTTGTTTTGCGATTTTTGGGAAGATTGCAACCGAAAGTGCGATTGCAAAAAGCGCAAAGGGAAGCTGAAAAATTCGGT
Organism: Campylobacter sp.; assembly: GCA_017469645.1. Taxonomy (GTDB): domain Bacteria; phylum Campylobacterota; class Campylobacteria; order Campylobacterales; family Campylobacteraceae; genus Campylobacter_B. Next base: position 948 of record JAFUFY010000043.1, read on the forward strand.
TTGCATAGTATAAATAACTAATGCTACCAAACGCCAAAAAACTAGCAAACCAAGTATCGACAAAGCTTGAAATTTGCAAAGCCGACGAGCCGATAACTCCGTGATAAAAGTTTTTATAAAAGCCTTTTGTATCGGCTTTTTCGCCTTTTCTTAGGCGTGAAAAACCACCCAGTAGCACCTTTAAAAGTCCTGTAAATTTAAGTGCGTAAATATGAACCAAAAGTTGCAAAAATCCGCCCACGACAACGCCGATACTAAGATATAAAACGATAGTTTTATCATCTTTTTCACGAGCTAAAATCAAAGCCACAATCATCGCTAAATTTAAGAGTGCCGTTGAAAATGCCGTCGTGGCGAAGTGATCACGATACTGCAACATTGCTGCAAATAGCGTAACTATGAATATAAATGTTAGATATAAAAAATTTATTCGCACGAAAGGAACGGCTAAATTTATGGTTTGCTTATCAAATCCAAGGGCTAAAATTTTTGTAAAAAACGCTGCAAAAAGCAAAACGACAAAGGTTAAAAAAAGTATAAAAATCGTAAATTTAGTTAAAACCGAAGCAGCAAAAATTCCCTTTTTTTTAGCATGGGCAAAACTTGGCATAAATGCCTGTGTAAAGGAGCCTTCGCCAAAAAGCCTACGAAATAAATTTGGCAATTTAAACGCTACAAAAAATATATCACTCCAAATTCCAGCCCCCAGCACGGAAGCTGTCATCAGATCTCGCACTAAGCCTAAAATGCGTGAAACTAAAATTCCAAAACTATTTGTAAAAAAGCCCTTAAACATACCTATCCGTAAAGTTTTTATAAAATACAAAGGCAAATTATAATATAATTTTTGCTTATTTCAAAGTTTAGGAGTTTGTAAATTTGGCAAATTCGCCTTTTTCCGTTTTGCAAAACGGCGATGAAACTACTAAATATCTTAACGGCGACTGGACTTATAAGCTAAAACAGGCTCATTTTAATGAGCTTAAAAAAAATATTCAAAATGCACGAAATATAAATTTAAACTTTTCAAATTTGAGCGATTTAGACTATTTTGCCGCAGTTTTGCTAAAAAAATCACTCAGCGGAAAAATTTATAAATTTAGCGATGAAAGCAGAAAAGTTAAAGCCATTTTTGAATTTATAAATGACGAAAATATCGATTTTAAAGATATTCCACAAAAAAATAGTGAAAATATTTTTTCTCAAATCGGACGAAGCGTAGTTTTGGGAATTTCAAATTTACTAAATTTGGCGACTTTTTTGGGCGAATTTGTGGTTAAATTCTTTCAAATGCTACTTCACCCAAGCAAAATTCGCTTTAAAGAAGTTGTAAATTTTGCCAAAGATAGCGGAATTGACGCTTTATTTATCGTAGGACTAACTGCTTTTTTAATCGGCGTTGTTTTAGCCTATATCGGCTCTGATATGCTTTCGCAATTTGGCGCAAGTATCTATATAATCGACATTATGGGAACACTAACCTTGCGTGAAATAGCTCCATTAATCGCTGCAATCGTAGTTGCGGGACGGACATCATCAAGCTTTACCGCTCAAATTGGCGTTATGAAAATAACTGAAGAGATTGATGCGATGAAAACAATGGGCTTTGATCCATTTTATTTTTTATCAATGCCGCGAATTTTAGCAATGATTTTAATAATGCCGTTTGTCATTTGCATAGCAGATCTTATCAGCATTTTAGCACAAATGATAGTTTGCAATGCCTATTTGGATATTTTATTTAGCGATTATTTGACTAGATTTAAAGAAGCCGTCGAGCTTAGACATTTTTTTGTAGGTCTTATAAAAGCGCCGTTTTTTGGGGCTATAATCGCGCTGATTGGTTGTATGCGTGGTTTTGAAGTGCAAGGAAATACGCAAAGTATCGGAATTTACACTACAATTAGCGTTGTAAATGCCATTTTTTGGGTAATTGCGATCGATGCCATTTTTGCGGTAACATTTTCGGAGCTTGGGATATGAGTATTATCAAAGCTACAAATTTAACCACAGCTTTTGGCGAAAAAATAATGCACGACAATGTTAGTTTTAGTGTAAAAGAAGCCGAAATTTACGGCTTTTTGGGCGGAAGCGGAAGCGGAAAGACGACACTAATGAAAACGCTAATTTACTTAAAAGAGCCAAAAAGCGGTAAAATTTCGATGTTTGATGAGAGCGATATTTGGGCTTTGGGAGAGAAAAGGCGAAAGCAAATTCAGCTAAAATGTGGCGTTATGTTTCAATTTGGAGCGCTTTATTCTTCGATGAGCGTTTTAGAAAATGTAGGCGTCCTACTTCGCGAATATAGCGATTATAGCGAAAAAGATATAAATGAGCTATCAAATTTTTGGATTCAAAAAGTAGGTCTAAAAAAAGAACACGCTTTGCTAAATCCAAACGAGCTAAGTGGCGGTATGAAAAAGCGAGTTGCCTTAGCAAGAGCCTTGGCGCTAAGCCCCAAAATTTTATTTTTAGATGAACCAAACTCAGGGCTAGATCCGCTTGGTGCAAGAGCACTTGATAGGCTTGTTTGCGAACTTAGAGATAGTCTTGGTTTGACCGTTGTTATGGTTACCCATGATGTAGATAGCATTTTTGATATTTTGGATAGATTTTTGATTATCGATAACCGAAAAATCGCATTTGAAGGCAATATTAAAGAGATTGCAAATTTAGAAAATAATCCGCTTGAAGAGCTTTTTAAAATGCGAGATAGGAGTTAAATTTTGGAAAATAGAAGTTCATATACGATTGTGGGAATTTTTGTTATGGTTTGTTTAGCGTTTTTTGGGGCTTTTATGTGGTGGATGGCTACAAAAACAGATCCAAATGAAGCTTATAGATCATATTTTATTCATACAAAAAATTTACCAACGGGGATAAAAGAAAATAGCGAAGTGCGTTTTTTGGGCGTAAATGCAGGAATTATCAAAAAGATTGATTTTGCCGATGTCGCTAATGGCATTATAGAAATAGAAGTTTCGGTTAAGAAAAAACTTCCCATTTCAAAAGATAGCGTTGCCGAAATAGAAACGCAGGGGCTAACCGGAATTTCACATTTAAACATAACTCGCGGTAGCGGGGAAGTTTTTACCGAATTTGACGAAAAGCCGATTATTGCACTTGATAAAACGCTTTTAGATAAAATAGGCTCAAAAGCAGAAATCATAACTGATAGTGTTGGCGAAATGATTTTAAAGATAAATACTTTAATGTCGCAAGAAAATATAGAAAAGTTAAATTTAACGCTATCAAATTTAGAAAAATTTAGTGCAAATTTGCAAAATGATGAAAGATTTAAAAATATTGATAGTATTATCTCAAATGCAGATAAAATCGTAGCTGATTTAAGTCAAAGAGAAAAAGATTTAGATGAAGTGTTAAAAAATTTCAATACATTTGCAAAATCGGCGACAAATTTAACATCATCATTAAATAAAACGCAAAGTATGATGGCAAAGCGAATAGAGCAGGGCGATTATAATATTAAGCAAATTTTAGATCCGACTTTAAGTGAAGCAAAGGTTACTTTGATAGAATTCAATCGTGCATTAAGGGAATTTCAAGGGGCGTTATTTAGGCTCGAAGATAACCCTTATGAATTCTTTTTTAGAGATACAAAAAAGGAAAAAAGATAGTGAAAAGATTGATACTTTGCGTGTTTGTGGCTTTACTATTTGGCGGTTGTTTGGCTAAACAAGGGGCTAGATATGATTATTATGAGCTTAAATTTAGCGGTGATAGATGCAAAAACAGAGTTCAAAATCGCAAAAATATTTTTATAGACAGAGTTATGGCGACAAATTTAGTCGATAGGCGCGATATTTTGATTGTGGATTATAAAAACAAGGCTTGGTTTGTAGAAGATTCTAAATTTATCACAATGCCTAGCGAAATGGTCTATAAAGCTCTCATTGACGGGGCGTTTTCTACTTGCGAGTTACGACCTGTTTTTATCTCAAATGAAAATGAATTAAAACTAAAAACAAGCCTTATCGCGCTTCAAGTAAATGGCGATCAGGCCGTCGTTACCATAGGATATGAAATTTTAAATTCGCTAAATAAAGTAAAATCCGGCATCGTTACAAAAAGCGTTTTTGTTCCTGATCCGAGCTCAGAAAGTATTTTTGCAGGTTTAAATAAATCTTTGAATTTAGCGATAGATGACATTTTAAAGGCGGTG
>JAFUFY010000044.1 GCA_017469645.1 Campylobacter sp.
AAAGTATATAAAATTTCATCTGTTGTCGGATTTTCTTTTATCATATAAAATTTTGGTGGTCTGCCACCCCTATCGTCATAATTTACTTTGTCAAGAAAAGCTTTATTGAGATAACTTTGCAAAAGCTCATCATCGCTTAAATTATAGCAGTATATATCGGCTATATTTACTTTTAGATTTAATAAATACAATAAAGATAAATGTATCAACAAAATCATAAATAAAACACTTGATAAAATTTTAACTTTCTTTTTCATTTTTAATCCTTTTATTTCCTTGCAAATTCAAATTCGGTCAGTATCGTTTAGCCGTAGAGACTACATTTTATCCGCCGTCAAGCTAAAACGAAGTCAAATATACAATAACAACGATAATGTTTCGATAAATTTGAGTAAAAATTTGTAAATTCATTTGAAAATCACAAATTTTATAGACTTTTTATTTTTTTAGTTATAAAATACTGGTTCGTGTCTCGTTAGCTCAGTTGGTAGAGCATCTGACTCTTAATCAGGCGGTCGCAGGTTCGAACCCCGCACGGGACACCACTTTTTGTGACCCTTTCGTCTAGCGGTTAGGACGCCGGCCTCTCACGCCGGCAACACGAGTTCGATTCTCGTAAGGGTCACCAAAGCTTTTTTATGTTTAAATTTGTTGGGAGTTTTATTTTCCTTTGTTTTATTTTGTGTAAGGACTTGAATAATGAGTGCTTTTGATTTTTCTATAAGATTTGAAAATCTTGACAAGCTTATCCGAAGCACGAAAAGTGATTTAACAAATTTATCCTTGCGCTTATCGACTTGCAATAACGATAAAATGGGGATTGTAATCTTTTTATTATTTGATTGGAATAAATATTTTACACAAAAGAAAATTTCTATAAGCGCACAAATACAATTTCAAAATAGCGAATTTTGAATTTTATGCGAATTTAACATCTCTAAAAGCGAGTTTTTATCGCAATTTACCAAAGCATAATGAAAATCTTTTATATTTTTTAAATTTTCAAGGCGATTGTAGCGAAAATCAGCGTCTATGCCTTTTATCTCTTTGCTCCACGGAAGCGAAATAACGATATTTTGGCTAAATTCTTTTGTAAGAAACCTTGCTGCTTTTACAAAAAGCGTCTCATCGCTTTCGCAGATAAAAGCACGATAGCTCTCGCCAAATTTGCAAATTCTAAAAAATCTATCCACAAAAACAGGCTCAAAATGCTCTAAATTTCGCAAATCACCGATTTTGTAATTTATATTTTGTTCTTTTAAAAACTCTACAATTCCGCAAAATTCATCGATAAAAATTCTAGGGAGCGGTAAATTTTGATAATAAACTTCATCAAAAATGAAATTTGAAAAGAAAATTGAGCCTAAAAAAAGCATTTCGTAATCAGAATTTGGCGTTATTTTCAAAAGTTTTGAACCGAATTTTTCCAAAATTTCGCCGTCTTTGCAAAAAAAGATTTTTTCATCTTCGCCACTGGTTAAAATAACTAAAAATTCATGCAGATTTTGTGGCGCAAACAAGACGCTTTTTGGCAAAACAAATCGTTTTAGGATTTCATTTTGTATTAAATTTGTTCGCACAAATTTGTGGTTTTTTGAATTTGCAAAAAAGACTATCAAACGAGTTAGCGCTTGGTTTAAATTCGCAACCCTTATAAGCGCGATTTCGCTATTTTTTATCTCGCAATCGCCACTAAAAATAATCGCATACGCTCCAAGCTCGATTGCTTTTTGAATTTCACTCTCATCGCCGTTAATGTCGATAAAGGCAAATTTTGACTTTACGCTTTCGCTTTTATAGGCAAAACCTTCCACAACGCTAACGCTTGGTTCGTTTATGAGTTCGCCCCCGCTTAGCCTTGCAAGATTTATAATGTTTATCAAAATTTGCTCCTAAATTTACCCTACAACTGCGCCGTTTTTAACCACGCCGTGAGTGCCAAGAAGCGTTAGTGCGCCATCTTCCGCGCTTAAAATCATACCTTCGCTCATATTTCCAAAAACTTTTCTAGGTTTTAAATTTGCCAAAACGCAAACTTGTTTGCCGATTAAATCTTTTGGATTGTAGTATTTGGCGATTCCGCTCATTATTTGGCGTGGATTTTCTTCGCCAAGATCTATTTTAAATTTCAAAAGTTTTTCGCTACCATCGACGCTATCGCACTCTAAAATCGTGCCGACTTTGATAACACATTTTTTAAAATCATCGATTGAAATTTGCGAATTTTCGCATTTTGTTTCAGGTTTATTTGCCAAATTTGCCGTATTTTGCGAATTTGCAGTATCATAACTTGGTTTAGCCATAAGTTCGGTTTCAACTTTTGCAAAAAGCGGCGCAACGGCACTTGCTTTAAAATCAAAAATTTCATCTTTTAAAATAAGTTTTTCATAGTTTTGCGAATTTATCTCAAAACCTAGTGCTTCGCCGATTTTAACGGCAGTTTTTGGCATTGCAGGACTTAGCAAAATAGCAACTTTGGCTAAAATATTTGCCACAAGCGCAACAAGAGCGTTTGCTTTTTCTTCGTTGCCGTTTTTCATCAAATTCCATGGTTCGTATTTTGCGATTGCTGTATTTGCCAAAGTTAAAGCCTTAAAAAGCTCTTCTAAATAGCGATTTGTTGCAACTTCTTCAAGCGAATTTATGGCATTTTGCAAGTAAATTTTCGTTTCATTTAACTCATCTGTAAAGAATTTTGCCGTATCTTTTGAATTTATCACAAAATTTGAGTATTTGCTACTCATGCCGATAATGCGATTTAGCAAATTTCCTAAATCGTTTGCAAGTTCTGAATTTATGCGAGAGATTATCGCTTTTTGCGAGAAATCTCCGTCTTGCCCAAACGGCACTTCGCGTAGTAAAAAGTAGCGAAACTGCTCCAAGCCATAAGCGTCAGCTACTTCTTTTGGATTTACTACATTGCCTAAGCTTTTACTCATTTTTTTGCCGTCTCTTGTCCACCAGCCGTGTGCTGCGATATGCTTTGGAAGTGGCAGATCCAAACTCATCAAAAACGCAGGCCAATACACAGCATGAAATCGCAAAATGTCTTTGCCGACGACATGAAGCGTGTTCCCCCAAAAGTCCATTTTTTCGCCATTTATGGTGTAGCCAAGGGCTGAGACATAGTTAAGCAGGGCATCAAGCCAAACATACATTACATGTTTTGGCTCATTTAGTGAATTTGGAAGCTTAATCCCCCAGTCAAAACTAGTGCGGGTAATGGAGAGATCTTTTAAGCCGTTTTTGACAAAGCTAATAACTTCATTTTTTTTGCCGTTAGGAAGAACGCATTTTTCATTATTTTCATACCATTTTAGCAGTTTGTCTTCATATTTTGAGAGTTTGAAAAAATAGCTTTCTTCCTTGACAATTCGCGTTTTTTTACCACAATCAGGGCAGTATTCGCCGTCGATTAACTGCGTTTCTGGAAAAAAACTCTCACAGCTAACGCAGTAAAAGCCTTCATACTCGCCTTTGTAAATATCGCCGTTTTTGTGCATTATCTCAAAAGCATTTTGAACCGTTTTTTTGTGATAATCATCTGTTGTGCGAATAAATTTATCATAACTTATTTCAAATTCGTCCCAAAGATTTCTAAATTTTGCACTGATTTCATCGGCGTAAGCTTGTGGCGTTTTATCTCGCATTTTAGCGGCTTCTTCGATTTTTTGTCCGTGTTCGTCAGTGCCTGTTAAAAAAAATGTTTCATGCCCTTGCAAACGATAAAATCTCGCCATACAATCGCAAATAATCGTAGTATAAGCATGTCCTATGTGCGGGACATCATTTACATAATAAATCGGTGTTGTAACAAATCTTTTTTCCATAATCTTTCCTTAAAAATCAAATCCGCCGCTTTGACCTTTTGACATATTTTCAAAGGTCGCCTTGACATAATCATCGCGAATTTGGCAATCTAAAATTTTCTCGCATTTAAAGCAACTATCAATGCCAAAATTTTGTTGGCAATCAAGCAAAATTTGGGTTTTTTTATCAAATTCTATCTCGTAAGAATCTTTTTCTTCCATTTTTATTTTCCGTAAATTTCGTGAAGTTTGGCTATTTCATATTTTGAGCCAAAAAAGCATGGGCTAGTTTGATGAATTTTTTCGATTTTTATCTCAAAAAGCGAATTTGAAGTGCCGTTAGTTGTGGCACCGCCTGCTTTTTCGTAAATGTAAGCAAAAGGCAAAACTTCAAATGTAACGCGAAGCTTTCCGTTTGGTGCGTCAGTTGTCGCTGGATAACTAAAAAGTCCGCCGCCTTTGATGAGAATTTGGTGCAGGTCGCTTACCATAGCGCCGCTATACCTAAGACGATAACCTTCTTCAAAAAGCGAATTTACAAGTTCTTTGTGTTTTTCGCTCCAACCTTTTTGCGTGGCTCCCGTTGCGTTTAGTTTGCCTTTTTCTTTCAATTTTAATTCATTTATAAAAACAAATTCACCTTGCGGATTTAAGCGATAAAGTTTGGGCGAGTTTTCGCAAATTACCATTTCAAGGCGTGGTCCATAAAGTGTGTAAGCAGCAGCGACTAAATTTTCGCTAGAAATTTCATTTTTGTAAATTCCAAAAATCGAGCCGATAGCAAAATTCACATCAAAAAGGCTTGACCCGTCAAGCGGATCGTAAGCTACGATAAATTCGCCTTTTTCGTTGATTGTTAGCATTTCATCTTTTTCTTCGCTCACCAAAGCTTTAACAAGGTTCGAATTTTTAAATTCATCTTCTATGATTTTATCGCTTAAAACATCAAATTTAAGCTGTGTGTCGCCTGTTGAGTTTTGATTTTGCGTGTAGCCAAATTCGGCAAATTTAAGCTCGTTGCTGATTTTTTTAGCGATATTTTCTATTGTTTTAAAAATTTCTTGCATGTTTTATCCTTTTAAACTTTTTTTGCATTTTGCAAAATCCACTCGCAAACGCCGTTTGTGTCGTTTATATCAAAAAACGGAAGATTAAATTTAGACATTTTTTCATCGCCTAAATTTGAAGCAATCGCATTTGAAAACGGCAGATAGCTTTCATCGATTTTATCCAAAAATAGGCTAATTCGCGGAAGCGGAAGTGTTTTTAGCCCTTCAACTATCAAAATATCAAATTCATCAACCATTTTAATGATTTGCTCGATTTGCATTTTATTTTGCGAAAAAAATGTCGTTCTTGTCGGGCTTGCCACGACGACATCGGCTCCAAGAGCGCTAAATTTGAAGCTATCTTTGCCTTCGGTGTCAAATTTAGCCTTGTCTTTTGGATCGTGTTTTACGATCGCCACTTTTAATCCATCATCGATAAATTTTTTCGCAACCTTGCAAATAAGCGTTGTTTTGCCGTTATTTGACGGACCACTAAACGCAATAGCAACTCGTTTCATAAAATTCCTTAAATTCTTTGCATTAAAATCTAAGGATTATACCAAATTTAGCATTTTAAAATTTTGAGTTTTTCAAAATTTGTTGAGTGGAAAATCATCGCATTGGTTTTGGATTTATTCTTAAAAAAGTAAAAATTCGCTAGAATTACCGAGCTTAGCTTAAATTTATAAGGTTAGTTTTTATGAAAAAAATTATTTTGGTATGTTTTGGTGCGTTTTTTTTGTTTTCTTGCTCGAAAAAAGAGCAAATTCAAGATCCGATAAAAAATGAATTTATGGCTTATACGCAAAAATTTGAATCGGTTAAAGAAAATGATAGATATTTGGCGATTGCGACATATTTAAATCCCGTAATGCCCGAAATTCGTAACGAAAACGAAGATGAGTTTTTTTTGCTTAGTGCCTATCCAAAAGAGATAGAATTTGACAAATCTAGCCTTAAAATGAACGGAAGCAACGAAAATGTCGTTGTAGCTGAGCTTAGCAAAGACGATCCGCTTATGCAAAAAGTCGCTTTTAATATCCCTTGGTCTCGCACCTATAAAATCACAGCACCAAAAAGCGGGGCTGATTATTTAAGCATTTCATATCGCACAACTAACGGATTAGAGGCTAAATTTAGCTTTCGAAAAGTTTCAAAATCGATGTATTGGAATCCGAAAATAAAACTAAATGATTGATTTTCGAAAAAGTGTTTTTATAGATAAAAATCAGAAAATAAAGGCAAAAATGTGAATTTATTTCAAAATAAAAATATAGCAAAACAGGCTTTTATAGTAGTTGCGTTAATTTTAATTAGCATCTATTTAGTTTTAGGCACGGGCAGATTTGCCCTTTTTAGCGGAGTGCCGTTTTTCGTAAATGTAGCCTATTTAACGCTTTCGGCGTTGCTTTTTATCCATTTAAAAAGGCTGTTTTGGATTTTTTTTATTTTTGGCATTTTATGCTCCTGTCGGGTTGCTTTACGGAGCGATAAATGAAGCATTTGTCTTTGCTATTTTGGGGACTTACGGAAGCGAAGCAAACGAATTTGCAAAAATTTTTCCGATAAAATATATTATTTTTTCGGTATTATCCGTCATTTTGATACTATTTTTTTATTTTACAACCAAAAAAATAGATTTGAAAAATCGCAAAACTATAATCTTTTTGATACTTTTTGTTTTAGCCACTGCATTTGGTCAGCCCCTAAAAATCGGCACTACAAGCACATTTGTAAAAGGAATAAAATATTTTAAGAGATCACTTGATGATGTTAGATTTTATACAAACACAAAAATCGAGCCAAAATGGCAAATAACTAGCGTTTCGCCAAAATACAAAAATTTCGTTGTAGTTATCGGCGAAAGCGCTAGGCGAGATTATTTTGAAATTTATGGTTACACGGTTAAAAATACCCCATTTTTGCGTGAAACTAACGGCACTTTTATAGATGGCTACACAGCTGTCGGGCTAAATACAATCCCTGCTTTAAAGCCTGTTTTAAGCCACAACGGCGATATGAATTTAAACATAATCGATCTAGCAAATATGGCTGGTTTTGAGACCTTTTGGTTTAGCAATCAAGGCTATGTCGGGTTTTACGATACTGCAAACACGATTGTTGCAAAACAGGCAAATTTTAGATATTTTTTAACCGAAGATAACTCTATGAAAGAAAAATTTGATAAAAATTTAATCGAAAAAATGGGTGAAATTTTTAATCAAAAAAGCAAAAATAATCGGGTTATTTTCCTACATACTATCGGTTCGCACCCTGATACTTGCTCTCGTTTAGTTTCGCAAGATTACCAAAAATACGCTCATAAACCGACTTTTGAGATAAATTGTTACGCACAAAGTATCGCTCAAACAGATGAAAATTTGCGTTTGATTTATGAAATTTTATATCAAAACGAGCAAAAAACAGGTGAGAATTTTTCGATAATTTATTTTAGCGATCACGGACTATCTCATAAATATAAACGAAACAGCGAATTCCCGCAAAGACTTTTGGTTTTGGATAGCGCCGCAAAAGAGCATTTTGCTGTGCCTTTGATAAAAATTTCTAGCGACGATACGGGGCGAAAATTTATAAAAAACGAAAGCTATGCAAACTATTTTCCACAAAATTTCGCTCGTTGGCTCGGCGTAGAAGTTGCAAATTTTAGCGAATTTAGCGATATTTTC